>JAEZYU010000063.1 GCA_023418915.1 Bacillota bacterium | reverse complement strand
ATACTTCATATTAGATGCCTCCTGTTATTTTGAATTGTGGTTACTATGGTCGGCAACTCACATTTCAAATCTTACAGCATGGCATCTCTTTTTTCAAAGTTCATTTTATTTCATTACAGGAATGCTCCGTAAAAACCTTTTCTCTCTGACCCCAAAATAAAAGGTTAATTTATATTCCTCTAAAAACTATTGTACTTTCATTATCCCTTTTGAAATTATTGCTTATTTCTTTCTTGCCAGAGATCTTCAATAAACATTTTTACATTTATTCTAGATGCCCTGCCTACATTACTAATAATCCTTTCTCCATATTGATCATCTACTTCAATATTCCATTCCGAATAGTTCTCATTAGGAAATTCATCAATAAATACTTGAAGTACTCTATTTTCAGCATCATCAAGCCTAGAAACCATATTAGAATTTTTTAGGCATCTGGCAATAATTGTACTTTTCTTCATAGATGAATACCTCATGTTAATAATAAAATAACAACTTAATTCTTATATTTTATTTCTATATACCCTATCAACCAGTCCTCTTTTTCACTTTCACATTATAGCAAAGCATGCTATTTAAAAAACACACTATTTTACCAATATTTACACAGTCCCATTGCTATAATAATTCGACAGATTTCATGAATCTCCTTCCATAATTGCCTACTTATTCATCGCAATATTCGACAATTAGTACTGGGGAAGGACTTATCAACAAAATAGAAAGGATAGCCTATGCTCTCAATCTACTCAGCAATATTATCCATTAATAAAAATATTTCTTCATATTCTACTGACTGCCTGGTGTTGCTGTATACGCAGTATGGTTTTAAGGTAGTCATTATAATCCTTCCCACGCTTTGGAGGTTTGTCAACAACTGTGTTTACAGAAGTAAGGTTGTTCTGAATAGCTTTTGCCGCTAGTCGCCCGGCTGTATCATTGTCCAGGTGCAGGGCTATCTCTTGAATGCATGGATGGTCTTTCAGAAACTGCAACAGGGCAGCAGGTGGAGTACTCTCATCTATATTCTGTTTAGGCTTATAAATCCCCGCAAGTGACAAATGATTTTCCTGCCGCCAGTCCCTGCCGGAAAGCAGTTCAAGTGTACAATAGGATAATAAATCAATTGCACTTTCAAATAGGTGCAGCCTACTGCAGTGATTCTTTGCCGAAATACAGAAAGAGTAATGTTTATCACTCCCATTTGCTTCCCCCATATACCGCCTACTTGTTGTTCCACGAAGCATTGCATATTTGGGTGTACCATTCATGTCAAAGCCAACAAAGACTGCATTGTGATAATTGCGGCTCTCATATAGGCACTTGGTCTGTATGCAGTAGTCAATTATATCTCTATGGATGCCACGTCCTGTCAGGTATGCAATCACACGGTCATTGTTATCATTTTTCTCTGGCAAAAGCAGCTTTTTTGGCTCAGTAGAAATTTGAACTCTAGATGAAACAGGCGGCTTAATCTCCGCCTGCCCATCAATCTGAATCACTGCTTCTGTGAATGTCATACCTCGCACCTTGATTAAATAGTCCAGGGCAGAGCGACCCCCGATATCCCGGGACCACCAGCACCATTTTCCGTTGGAGATCTTCAGGCTGTCATGAGTACGTGTGGTATAAACATTACCGGAGAAACGTACCAACTCGTGCGGTTCGTAAGTTTGCAGATAAGTCAGCAAATCCATTCTTTTTGCACGTTCTATCTGTTCTGGTGTTACATATGGCATATTTCTTCACCTCATCTTTCATATCCCACAGCTTTCTTCTCAGGTTCACCTGTCTCATCATCCGGTTCACCATCCATAACCTCATTTTCACGTTTATCCATATTCAGCAAAATGTTCAACTCCGCAAGCCGGGCGGACTTGGTGCTAAGCTCCTGTTCCTTTTCAAAGGGATTATCGATTTGCTCCCTGGCCGTTTCCATCTGGTGCCGGAGTGTACTAAGCTGCTCCCGGCAATATTCCATCTTTCTCGGCATTTCTGAAAGGGCATTATTAAGCCTTGATATATTGCCATGAATATCCGTACCAAGCAATACAGTATGACTTAAGGCACCCCGCAAGGTGATTTGATACTGTTTGCTGAAGCTGTCAAAGGAAAACAGCATGGGAAAGCCCATATAGCTGCCAAGTTCCTGTGGTTCGGGAGTAGTCATCAGCTTGCAGGCTTCAAGTATGGCTTCACCGGCTTTGGCCTTTTCCGTATAAGAGATACCTTTGATTGTCATTCCCGGAAACTTATTGTCTTCAGTATCATTTACGCCTTCCTTGGAAGAATCCTTCACACTATATCGCTCATACTGTGAAATGTCTTTTTCATATCCCGCGATACGCTCCTCGGCGGACTTAATCTGTTGCGGAAAATACTTATACAGCTTATCCTCCAAAGCGTAACGCTGGCTTAAGTGATTTGCTTTCAGGAGCTTCAGCTTTGAAACCTGAATATCCAGATCCATCTTCTCCTTTATAAAAGGATTACCTGTGGCCAGAGCTTTCACTTCAGCATAGGAGAGCGCTGTTTCATCAATGTCCTCTGCGCTTCTGACAGGGGATTTACTAGTCATAATCTGGGAGATAAACCTCTGCTTATTCTCTATTATCTGATAGAGATAGGCGTCAAAGGTGTTTTCTGTAACATACCGGAAGATATGTACTTCATCATTTTTATTCCCTTGACGGATAATCCTGCCGCTACGCTGTTCCAGGTCCCGTGGCCGCCACGGACAGTCGAGGTCATGAAGAGCAATTAAGAGATCCTGCACATTGGTACCTGCTCCCATCCGGAATGTACTTCCCAGGAGAATGCGTACCTGCCCTTTTCGCACTTTGGCAAATAACTCCTTTTTCTTTACCTCCGTATCAGCATCATGGATAAAGACGATTTCATCAGCTGGGATATCTCTTAATATTAGCTTCTGACGTATATCATCATAGACATTAAAGTTTCCATCTTTTTTGGGAGTGGACAGGTCGCAGAACACAAGCTGTGTCAGATTCCGGTCTTTGTGTTCCTGCCAAAAGCGATATACATTGTCTACACAAGCATTTACCTTACCTGCCTCATTGTCAGGAAGCATGGGGTTTACAAGTCTCTGGTCAAGTGCAAGCTTCCGACCATCGTTGGTTATCTTTAACATGTTGTCTTCATAGGGCTCCACTAGCTTGGCACGAACCCGTTCAGCACGCTCTGCAAGCTCTGCTACCATGTCTTTTTGAAAATCACTTGGTTTTACTGCAACATTGTTATAATTAGCTTTTGGAACAGGGAGGTTTAACATATCCGCCGTCTTGATATTTGCAACTTCTTTGAACATATTCATGAGCTCTGGTAGGTTGTAGAACCTTGCAAACCTTGTTTTTGCCCTGTAACCTGTTCCCTCGGGTGCCAGTTCAATTGCGGTGACGGTTTCACCGAAGGTAGAAGCCCAGCAGTCAAAGTGCTGAAGCCCGTTTTTCCGGAGCGTTTCATATTGCAAATACCTCTGCATGGTATAGAGCTCCGTAATCGAATTAGAAACGGGCGTTCCCGTTGCAAAGATAATGCCGCGCCCCTCTGTTAACTGGTCAAGATACCGGCATTTGGCAAACAAGTCGGAGGATTTCTGTGCCTCTGTCTGGGAGAGCCCGGCTACATTGCGCATTTTAGTGTAAAGAAACAAATTTTTATAAAAGTCTGCTTCATCTATAAATAACCTGTCCACACCCAACTCCTCAAAGGTCACCACATCGTCCTTCCGGCTGGTGTCATTCAGCTTGTCCAGCCTTAGCTTTAATGTCTTTTTAGTCTTTTCCATCTGTTTTATTGCATATCGTTCGCCGCGCTGTTCCTTAAGCTCCCGGATGCCCTCAGTGATTTCTGCAATCTGTAGCTCCAGCTGCTGTTTCTGGCGTTCGGCTGAAATGGGGATTTTCTCAAACTGGCTGTGCCCTATAATCACCGCATCATAATCACCGGTGGCAATACGGGCACAGAATTTCTTACGGTTTTTTGTTTCAAAGTCCTTTCTGGTTGCTACAAGGATATTGGCAGAAGGGTAGAGCTGTAGGTATTCTGCCGCCCACTGCTCGGTTAAATGGTTGGGTACCACGAACATACTTTTCTGGCAGAGCCCCAGATGTTTGCTTTCCTGAGCTGCCGCCGTCATCTCGTATGTTTTGCCCGCACCCACGCAGTGTGCAAGCAGGGTGTTTCCTCCATAAAGAATATGGGCAACTGCATCTACCTGATGCTTACGTAGTGTAATCTCCGGGTTCATACCGGTAAAACGTATATGACTGCCGTCATACTGCCGGGGACGGATTGAATTAAAGCGGTCGTTGTAAAGTCTGGTGAGCCTTTCCCGACGCTGAGGGTCTCTCCATATCCAGCCCTTAAACTCTTCCTTTATGGCTTCCTGCTTTTGCTGGGCAATGGCAGTTTCCTTTTTGTTTAAAATCCTCTTTTCCACACCATCTTCAATGATAGTATCAAATATACGTACATCATGAAGGTTTAGGCTCTCTTCAATAATCTTGTATCCATTGATGCGTTTGGTGCCATAGGTGACGTTAGCCTTTATATTATCGCTACGATCATCACTCTTACCCTTGACGTTCCAATTTGCAGTATAGGTTGAATAAAAAACATCGATATATCTTCTGTAGAGATAAGGCGTTTCCAGAAGCTCAAAGATAAAGTCCTTGATTACATCAGTAGGAATCCAGGTTGCACCCAGTCTCACATCAATTTCTGAGGCATCCAGGTCTTTTGGCTGTACTGCTTCCAAAGCTGCAACATTCGCACTATAGATGTCAGGATGCATTTGGGCAAACTGCCGGGCGGTTTTCAGCTTTTCCCTGACATTGCCGGACAGGTATTCATCCGCTGTCTCATACCGGATAGCACCATCATTATTTGTATGAATAGGGTTTTGAAAGACTACGCCCTCCAGGTCTTTAATAATTTGCTCTTTGGAAAGCCCGGTCAAGCTCTGCATGAATCCCATGTCTACACAGGCTTTTTCAGCAATGGAGATGGCAAGGGCTTCGCTGGCCGTGTCCACATGGGTAATGGTTGTGCGCTGTCGGATGGTACGCTTTGTGAACATATCTGCCTTGCGCTCCAGCTCACCGTTTTCATCCATGATTTCGAGTGAGCATAAAAGACAATAGGAGGAATCATCGGAAAACGCCATGCTATTGGCGCGGCTGCTTAATAGCCCATATTTTACAATAAAATCATCGTACAAGTAGTTGAGCTTTTTTTGCTGTTCGTTTATGACTTCATCACTATAATCTTCAGTCTGGTATTCTATCAGCTCACGAACACAATCACGGATGGCAACCATGCCCTTTATACGGTTTGCTGCAGTGACAGAAACATCTACCTTGTTCATCCGGCTGTTTTCCCTGTAATAGATGCTGCGATCTACAACAGCGAAGCTGAAATTACGTACATTAGGGTCTGCGGGGATAGAGCTGTCTACTTCTTCAATAGGGTCGTCCGGCTCAAACTCAACAATCTCTGCATGGATGTTTTCAAGCGCTTCCCTTAGCAGAGCTGCAAGGTCACTATCTTCAAAGGGAATACAAGTTGTTTCTCTGGTATTACCGTATAGCCTCTCATCATATGCCATGGTTCCCAGTACCATTTCCGGATTTCTTGAAAAATAGCTGTTGATGGGAATGCCGTTTTCTGTAGTGGAGAGATGAATCCAGTCCGTACTGTTTACTTGACCTGCATCCTGACCATCTGCGTATCCTGGCATAATGTCAATCATACGGTCTCTCTTTTGCAAAAAGATTATATCGGCTGTGACCTCTGTCCCGGCATTTGCATAAAAGGCATTGTTGGGTAATCGGACAGCACCCAGGAGCTCCGCCCTCTGTGCAATGTATTTGCGCACTTCGGGATTTTGCTTGTTCATGGTTCCTTTAGAGGTTATAAAGGCAATGATGCCTCCCGGTCGTACCTTATCCAGCGTTTTGGCAAAAAAGTAATCATGAATATAAAATTTATATTTATCATACTTCTTATCTGTTACGCCATAGCTGCCGAATGGGACATTGCCAATGGCAAGGTCAAAAAAGCTGTCAGGCAGGCTGGTTTCTTCAAAGCCCTGTACTGCGATGTTGGCATTCTGATAGAGCTGTTTTGCAATCCTGCCTGTAATATTGTCAAGCTCAATGCCATAAATCTTTGAATTTTTCATGCTGTCGGGTACAAGTCCCAAAAAGTTACCGACACCGCAAGCAGGCTCTAAAATGTTGCCGGTCTTAAAGCCCATGTTTGCAAGGCAGGTATATATGGCCTTGATGACAGTGGGGGATGTAAAGTGGGCATTCAAGGTGGAGGCCCTGGCAGAGGCATAATCATCTGGTTCAAGTAACTCTTTCAGTTCGGCATATTCCTTAGCCCACTGGCTGTTCTGTTCATCGAAAACCTGCGGGATACCACCCCAGCCTACATAACGGGACAGGATTTCCTGCTCCTCCGGGGTAGCAAAACGGTTTTGGTCTTCCAGCTGGTTTAATAGCCTGATGGCAGTAACATTCCAGTTATACTTAGTCTTTTGTCCACCGATACCCAGGTTATCATCAGTGATAAGGAAATTTACCCTGGGCTGTTTTTGTTCTTCACTTGTAAGATCAATGACCTCTCTTGGAGCTTCATTACTCTGAGTTTTCTCCTGAGCGGGTTCATTGCGAGGCTCATTCTTTGATTTATCATCTGATATTGCCAATATATTACGAATAAATTCCAGGCTTTCGCTGCGGAAAATAGGGAAGCCTGTACTGGCCTGAAAGGTGATATCCTGAAGACTTATTGTTCCTCTTTCATAATTGATGCTGTCTATAACATATTTTCTGTCCTCAATGGATAACTCCATACCAATTACAATTTCTTCAGTTATTTCTTTTTCGGCAGGTTTATTTACATTTTCAACTGTGTCATTAGCCCAATCCGGGACATTGTGATCACCGGCATGTATGGTAATGCTGTCTCTATTGTCTGTAAGGTAGTCCTGATAAGTGCGCTGGAATACATCTTCAACCAGCCATTCCTTAAATAGCGGTAGAGTGGTATAAGCTTCATAAAAAGCCTGATGGTCTTCCTGCATCGACAGGGCAATACGGTCAATAGCAGTTTCAAGCTCCTGTTTTGCATTATCCGGATAAGTATCCCGGTGCCGAAGGTATGTGTATACCTCATCTCTCTGAATGTGATTAACAATCTCCGGCAGGTATTTTTTATAAAGCGCAACTGAGAAGGGTAAGTAACGATCTGTTGCAATTAGTTCACCCAGGCGCTTTTGTACCTTCTCCCAGGAAAGAAAAACCCTCATATCAGGGTTGGAAAGCCTGCCCTTAATAATTGTTATGCCTTTACCATCATGAGATTCACTGCCTGAGGTTCCATCCAAAAAGTAATGGGTACGCCCTCCAATTCCATATTCATTCTTTAAAAAAGCAACAGTCTCCTTTGAAGTGTGCTGTTCCTGATAGTGCTGGTACACACGGTATTTTCCATTTACAACACCGGTTCCTTTACAAAGAACATTGTCGATTTCTTCCTGTGAAATTGAAAAGGCGGAGGATTTTTTTTCGTCCTCCGCCTTTTCAATGGCTTCCATCTGCTGTTCTATTGTAGGGAAGATGCTTAGTTGTATACCAGGTCCATCATCACTATTTCTTCCGCCGACTGTTTCAGATTGTTCATATGTCCCGTCCAGCCAATCGGATTGGCTGCTTTGTCGGGAGCCGGGTTCTCTTGAAGCAGCTTTGCTGTGAATCTCTCGATACTCTCTCTCGCTGTCTGGTCGATCTCCAACAGGTGACGGTTCAGGCTTCCTGACAGCATCAGGCTGGAGTACATTCCTCTCTTGTGGTTTTTCAGATATGTTTTGCGCAGCATCCCATACTTCCCGATGTGCGTTTTCTCCTCTGGCAGTGTCAGATCGGGTATCAGATAATCTCCCTGTTTGCTGTAGGTCAAATCCATGCTCATCGCCTCCTTCATCTTTTTTAATAACACCTTCATTGTGGCGTACTTCTTGCTTTTTTTCAAATGTATGAATCTGTTTTTTCTCTGTTTTCTGCAGGTCCTTAACTGTTGCCCCAATTTCCTTCAAAATCATCTCGGAGATATCTCTGACAGCAGTTCCAAGTCTGGATACGGTATCAAGGGTATTAAAATTTATGACACACTTAAAATCTTCAGGACTAAAAAACTCATCGGGAGAATATCCACAGCGGGCTAACAATACATATGTCACTGAATTTATAAGGGCTTCTTTGAATGCAACCTCTAAATTCAAACTGTCCAGCTCCTCTAAGAAGCTATTATTCCGGCTATACATAAGGTCTGACAGATAATCAGAATAGTTATCTTCAACTGCATTAGATGCAGATAACATAAGAGCAGTAGGTATGTCATCCTTATTCTTAAGCTCTCCGAATGCATTTTCAAGCGTTTCTATTACTTGTTCTTCATATTCCTCTTTCATAGCCCAGATAACTAAAGGTCTGTTGTACCTGCTATTAGTATCTGAAACATCAAACACATGCCGAAGGCTCAAACGGCTTCCACTATCATCTATCAATGCAATGCCTTTAGCCCCTTTATTTACCCATCTTCCAAGCTTTTCATTCCAAGTTTCTATAGGTGCACAAGCAATAGCATCAGGCCGCTGTGCAAAAATCAGAAGTTGGTCATGAAACGGATATTTATAATTCCATGCTGCAGTTTTGAGAAAGAAAGTCCAGTTGGCAGCACTTTTTGTAACACTGTGGGCAGTGCTTTCTGAAAGCTCCGTAATGAGCTGCAGCTTTGTTGCCATCATACACCCCTCCTTATCGCTCAGGTTCATGCTTTTTATACATTTCCTGTATATGTACCTGGGTTTGCTTGAGCTTTTCTTTTGCCCAGTCAGGCATACACTCCGGTTTTAATACCCCAGAATATCCATCATCCGTTTTTCTTCATCCATCATCATTATCACTCCCATCATACAGGCTTACAGCACGAAAGGTTGCTATTCCTCTTCATGCTGGCTTTTCCTCACTCTTTTCCTGATGTTCAAGTATACTGCACCGCCGATAATCACTAAGCATAGTACAAGCACAAGTATTGCTTTTGTCTCCATTCAAAAATCCTCCTGGTGTATATGTTTCTATTCACCTGCCGAAAAAGAACATGGGCTGTGCGGCTCATCCTTTGCCTTTGCTCCTTTGTGTGGATGGTTATGGTCATTTTCTATCGGCTTGTTACTCTTTTGTGTATTCCTGAGTAAAATCCGGAATACTTTCCGCTTCTTCTTAACTTCTTGCTTCATAATGAACTCCTTATCATATAAGTTTTGTGTATTACCAACTGAAAAGCATAGTTATTTCTTTTTCGGCTGGTAAATTAAAGGGGGTGGGGTGTGGGGAGGGGGAAAACGCAATAGCCTCTTGCGGTTTCTACCTATAAAGATGCAGACTACCCCCTTGGTGTAGAAATTTGGTTCTTATCTTAAAATAAAAAAATCCGTGTACAATTGATACACGATAAGCCTCTGTTTCATCGTTCATGCTCCTTTTGCCGCTTCTTATACCAGCTTTCAAGCAGTTGGACAATCAAGTCTTCTTTTTGCTTTTCTGAAAATCCTCTGGGAAAGAAACGGTCTACACGCTCGCGCTGAATATTGAATTTTTCCTTTTGGTTCGGTTTTTCTTCGGTGAGTATGGAGAAAATTACATCCACATTCAGCCTGCTCTCCTGACTGAGCTTTTTCATTCGTTGGGCTTGTGCGAGGGAGGGAGTGCAATCCTCCGACTTTATGGTGTTGTATAAGTCCTGCTGTTCGTTTTCGGTAAGGTAAGAAAGCTCTACCGCAGGGTTAAACGCAATCTGCTTTTCGTCCACCATTTCAAGCAGGGAGGGAATGAGTTCAGTAAGGCGGATATAACGGAATATTTGATTTCTACTTTCACCACTACTATCAGCAAGTTCTTCATAAGAATTTAACTTTTTCCCAACTTGGGAAAAAGTTAAATCACTTCGTTGCCCCTGCCGTTTCATAGCTTCCAGCTTCATCTTATAAGCAAAAGCTTTTTCGCTTGGTAGTATGCTTTCTCTTTGCATGTTGCTGTCAACCATTGCAACAATAGCTGCATCATTATCCAGATCACGGACAATACAGGGCATGGTTTCCATTCCTGCAAGCTCACTTGCCTTTTTACGGCGGTGCCCAGCCACCATTTCATAACCGCCATCTGGTTTAGGTCTTACAAGAGCAGGTACTAATACACCATACTGTTTAACACTGCTTGCCATTTCAAGCATTGCCTCGTCGGTCTTCACTTTAAAAGGATGGTCAGGAAAATCACTGATATCCGATAAAGGAATGTCCAGCACCTTTTCCCGCTGGCTGTCAGTTCGGCTTGCCTCCGTAGAAAACAACTCATCTACCGATGTCAGCCTGATGCTGCCTCTTGCGTTGCTTTTCGCCAATGTCCTGCACCTCCTTTGTAAAGGATTGATAGGCTTTTGCGGCAATTCCATTTGGGTCAAATGCATAGATGCTTTTACCCTGTGCACTGGTTTCAGCTGCCCGGATAGATAATGGAATCTCCGACTTGAATACGCATAGCTTGTCCCCGTAATCCCGTCGCAGAATAAATGAAATGTCCTTTGCAAAATTGGTGCGGTTATCGACCATTGTAAGTAGAACCCCATCCACAGTCAGCTTTGGATTGATCTGCCTTTTAACCCTGGCAATCGTCTGCAGAAGCTGTGTCATGCCTTTAGCAGGTAGATAATGCGCCTGGACAGGAATAATCACACTGTCTGCAGCAGCAAGGGCATTAATGGTCAACATGCCAAGTGAAGGCATGCAGTCAATCAATATGTAGTCATAGTAGGGTTTTACATTGTTGATATAACTGCGCAACACTGTTTCCCGACTCATAGTGTTGACCAATGATACATCAATGGCAGATAGTTCAATGTTGCCAGGCATCAAGTCAATTCCTTCCTTATGATGAAGAATCCCTTCTTTTAATTCATAAGGTTCCTCCATCATAGCTTTTGTTAGAATAGTGGCCAATGAAACAGGTAAATTATCCGGTTCCCGAAATCCTAAGGAATCGGTGAGATTCCCCTGAGCATCTGCGTCTACAGCAAGCACCTTATTATTCAATGCAGCAAGGCCTACACTCAAGTTAACCGTTGTCGTTGTTTTACCAACTTTATGTGAAGCTTCACATAATGTCGGTAATGGAAAGAAAGTATTTATGTAAAGCTGAGAAGTATGGCCCTTGTGAACAAGGGGTTTTATCTTGATTAACTTTGCATAATATTCCAAAATATTGGTAGCCGAAAGGCAAAATATTTTGGAGGTTATAGAAAGATGGAAACAAACAGCATTTATGAAACAGTAAACTATCTGCAAAATTGGATGGAGAAAGGAGGTTACGCAAAGGGAAGGATTTTGCAATTTAACAGCACCACCAATCAATTAATTAAATTTATGGATTTAAAAGGAATTTCGGATTTCAACACAACAGTCGGGATTGACTTTTTGCAAGATCATTATGATTATACCCCGGGCGAGGAGCCGAGTAATCTTAACCAAATGCGTCTTAGATACTTAGGCATGTTATCTGAATTTCAATTACACGGAGCACCTTTGCCCAAGGCTCGGCGCCGGGACTACGTTATCCCGGAGATTTTCCGTGTGGCAACAAAAGGCTTTTTGGCCTACCGCCGTTTTGAGGGCATCGTTGAAAGAAACATGAGCACGATCAGCCTGTATCTGGAACGCTTTTTCAGTTATCTCACCGGACAAAATGTCTCTTCGATATCTCAAATCGGGATCCGGCATATTCATGGCTTTCTAAGGTTTATCACTGGTTTTTCCAACCAGACCAAAGACCATACCATGCGTACTGTCAGGCAATTTTTGAAATTTTGCTTTAAGAACAATTTTCTTCAGGAGGATTTAAGTGAGCATGTTCCTTTTGTGCATTATGAAAAGCGGGCGCAGATTCCATCCGCCTATTCCTATGAGGATGTGATGAAGCTGCTATCCCTTGTTGATCGCAGCAACCCCATCGGCAAACGGAACTACGCTATTTTGCTGATGGTTGCGAGACTGGGTATACGCTCGGGAGATGTCAGCAATCTACGATTTAATAATATTGACTGGGAACAGAACCGAATTTCTCTGACGCAGCACAAAACCGGAAATCCGTTATCTCTGCCATTGCTTGAGGATGTTGGGCTCGCCATTATTGATTACCTGAAATTCGGCAGACCGAAATGCAACGAGAGCAACATTTTTGTTAAGCATCGGCCACCGATTTCTCCGTTTTCATCAAGCGGGATTTATACAATGGTTTCAAATCACATCGGAAAAGCAGGATTATTGGTCCCAAACAAGAAGCGTGGTCCCCATGCGCTCCGGCACAGTCTGGCAAGCAGGCTGCTGGAAGAAAATGTACCATTGCCGGTAATTTCAGAAATCTTAGGACATGCAAACACCAATACAACCGCCGTTTACCTTTCCATTGACATCGAAAAACTGCGCAATTGCGCGTTGGAGGTGTAATCGGATGGTGACAGTTACGCCTTTGACCATGATAGGAATTTTCGCACCGCTTGCTTATGATTTTCTGGAATTCAAACGAGCGCAGGGATACAAATACAAAAGTGAAGAAAAGGTTTTACAGCGTTTTTGCAAATTTTCCGAAAATTATCCGATTTCGAAAGTCATGTTAACCCGTGAGCTTGTTTCTGACTGGACGGCATCCCGCGAAGGCGAAGCCAAAAAAAGCCGGATGCACCGGATTACATGCATAAGTCAATTTGGGCATTATCTCGGGCAAATGGGATATGAGGTATGCACAATTCCCCCTCACAAGCGCTGGGACAGCGGCACTTTTACCCCATATATTTTTACACATGAGGAAATCAAAAGGTTGTTTTCAGCCTCGGATTCCGTGCGTCCAATACCACAGTCCCGAAATATGCATGAAGCCCTGCCTGTTCTGATTCGACTGCTTTATAGCTGCGGACTGCGTGTTTCGGAAGCTGTGGGTCTGCGCCTGGGGGATGTGGATTTGAAAAACGGGATTTTAACAATCAGAGAAGCCAAATTCGGAAAAGACAGGTTGATCCCGGTTTCAAAGTCACTCCTTGATCGTTGCATGAAATACCGCGAAACTATCATACCTTGGGCAATGGATGATGATTTCTTTTTTATGGCACCAGACCGGACAATGCTCAGTCCGAATACTGTGTATGGGAGGTTTCGTCGTATCCTTTGGGATGCAGGAATACCGTACGGCGGGAAGGGCCATGGGCCAAGGCTGCATGACCTTCGCCATACATTTGCCGTACATGCCCTGCAAAAGTGGGTGGAAAGCGGAGAGGATTTGACGGCTATGCTACCTGTACTCTCAGTTTTCATGGGACACAAATCTTTCAGCGCCACCTCCAGGTACCTTCGATTGACGGCAGAAGTTTATCCCGATGTAATAAGGCAGGTGGAAGGAACCTGTGCCTATGCGATTCCTAGCGGTGACAGCCAATGAAACAGACAGATTTTGCGGTACACCTAAGCCGTTATTTAGGAATTTATCTGCCCGGCCAGTCCGGAAGCAGTATCAATACAATACGCTCTTACCGGGATACTTTCTCCTTGCTTTTGAGATACTGCAGCAATGAGCAGCATCTGCCGCCTCAAAAGCTGACACTACAGCACATTGATCACAATTTAATTGAGCAGTTTTTACTTTGGTTGGAAAATGACCGTGAATGCAGTGCAGCGACACGGAATAACCGATTGGCGGCAATTCATGCGTTTTACAGGTATTTGCAGTTTGAAGAGCCACAACTCATCAGCCGGTGTCAGGAAGTACTCGCGGTTCCGTACAAGAAAACACATAAAAAAGTGATGTCCTATCTTACGCTGGACGGTATTAAGGCGCTTTTGTTGCAGCCGGACGCTTCTACAGTTTCAGGCAGAAGGGATCTAACCATGCTCAGCTTGCTCTATGACACTGGTGCACGGGTACAGGAGTTGGTGGATTTAAAAATGGAGGATATTCGCTTATCCAGCCCAACAGTCATCCGTTTGACCGGCAAAGGGAACAAATCGCGGCTGGTACCGATTATGGCTCCGACTGAAAAGCTATTACGGCAGTATCTGAGCGAGCATGACAAAAGCCATACAGCTCACGGTGGATACCCACTATTTTGTAACCGTGAGGGTAAAAAGCTGACCCGTGCCGGAGTTACCTTTATTCTTGACAAATATCTGTCACAGGCACAAATCTCCGGTGAGGGTTCGCTGCCCGATTCAATTTCGCCCCACCGCATCCGGCATAGTAAAGCCATGCACCTGTTGCAATCCGGCGTGAATCTGGTGTATATCCGCGATTTGCTTGGTCATGCCGACATTAGCACCACTGAAGTCTATGCCCGGGCAGACGAACATTTCAAACGCAAAGCTCTGGAACAGGCGTACCCCAGTCCAACGCCCGTTTCCGATACCACTTCATGGCAAAAAGACGACGATTTACTGGACTGGCTGAAAAATCTGGGGAAATGATTTGCTGTATTATGCAAAGTCCTTTCCTTGATTTTTGGCTTAACTACCACATTTTAAGGAGGGGACTTAGCATAATGTTTTACTTTCCATTACCAGTTCCGCCTTTCTGGTTTGCGATAGCAATTACTTTTGCCATCCTGTTTTCCTCCTCTCATGCAGAAAGCCGCTTGCTTCTATTAGAGCAAACGGCTTCTATAATGTATATGAAAAGAGGACATAAGCTGAAAAGCCATGTCCTCTTGTTCATTCATTTTTATTTAGTTATCTGTAAAAATAATTTCTGAAGCTTTATTACTGTGTCTGGAAAATTAGTTTATATTACAACGATTGATGCTTAATAATAAGTGGTTTTTTTGCATCAACAATGACCGATACCATCCTAAGTTTTTCTATAGAATTCCTTGTATCATACCTAAAAGATCTTCCTATCATACCATCATTTTCATTCCAGTATGTGAAGTGAAAATCTCCATTGTAATCACAGTATTCAAGCAGGGATACTTCAAAACCCGCACATTCAAAAACACTTTTTAATGTTTCAAAATCGTACAGAATTTTATGAGTTGCAGCTGGATGATCAGCAGGTCCTGGACCACCAACCTTGACCATGTTTTGGTACCATTCATTCTTAAAGTTTTTATCAGGAACTGCACAACGAATATAGCCGCCAGGCTTTAAGTATTTATAACAGTTTTTTGCTGCCAATATTCCTTCTTCTTGTGTCATATGCTCCCACACATGTTCTGCAAGTAAAACATCAATACTTTCAATTGAAAACAGTTTATTCCAGTCCGAAATAGAAAGTAGATTCAAATCACTTTCTTGCGTTGATATCCAACCCTCATATTTTGTTTGTCCAGCGCCAATTATTACTTTCAAATCTTTAATCCCCTTTTAAAATCTAATAGATTATTGCTCCATATTTTTTACGCCAAGTAAATAAACTTTATATTATTTTCATAATCTTTATACTGTTTGCAGAATATCCTTGCACCAACTAAACAACAGACCATAGGCTTTTTCAAAATCATATTCCGATTGTGTTTTAAGTACAAGAGCAGTTTTCAAAACTTCATAATCCATTCCGTCTAAACAAGACAATAACTCTTTTATTGTTTTAATATATTTTCCCTTTTTCAAATAATAAAGATTTTGCAGTATATAAAATACAGATTTATATGAGTTTCTAAGCTTGTTTTTATTGTGTTCACTTGTCGAATGTATATAACGGTGGCATATCTCGTGATATAGATTTCCCACACATATCTTTATATGTTTTCTAACATCCTCATTAGAGTAGGCTGAAACAAGCGTTTTTAATTCACCATAATAATCTTCTGTTTCATGAACAAGCTGACATATTTCACATTCATTCCAATTTGCAAGTTCATCCTTACCACAGATAAAACCGCAGGACTTTTCTGTGTATTCCAATTCGGATATTATTTGCTTGTATATATCCATATCCTCAATTTGAAGATTGTCAAGCACAACCATTATATCAATATCACTGTTATCATCAGCTTCTCCTCTACGATAGCTTCCCTGTAACCCAACATAAATCAAACGGTTACAGTATGCTTCTTTCAAGCCACAGACAAGGGTTTTCATGTAATCTTCTATTCCAAGCATTCAGGATCACCCGCTTCCTCGTTACCCAAATAGATTTTATATTTTTCGCCTTGATAAAGATTCATTATTTGTCTGCGAAGTTTCGAAGGATACAATGGTTGCGATATAAGAGTTTTAATATCAAGCCAATCATAGCCTGTCTGATTAGTATCACCATGGAGAACTGCGTCGGGAATTTCGCCGACATACTCACATAAGAAGACCAAATCTACACGATGAAAACGCTCACCGTGTACTCCTTCAATAACGAAAACCAATTCTTTAGGAATAATTTCAATTCCTAATTCCTCAGCAACTTCACGGCGAACTGCATCAGATAGCTGTTCATCTGCCTCCTGTCCGCCACCAGGCATGATATAAAACACATCTCCATTATCATCTAACTTTATTGCAAGCATTTTGCCTTCTTTTATAATTAATGCTTTGGCAGAATTTCGTATTGGTCTGTTCATCTTTTTACCCCCGCCTAATATGCGTATATAGTTCGCAATTTATTAGTTATAGTAGTTATAGTGAATTATGCAATGTTCATCTGCTTCAATAAACACAACCATTCATGTCCATCTGGAAACATTATATTTAATGCATCTAATAACCACAGTTTTTGGGGCATACTCATTTTGGTAATTGCGTAATTAAAATCCGCCTGATACCCTTCCCTTTTTATATCAGTAGACTTATATAAGAGGACAATTTCTGGAGCAAGATATTTAACACCATCTTTAAACAATATTGCCTCTGAAAGCTCCCGTGTTATATTTTTATTTCTTGCATATAAGAAGTATCCATCCTCTTTATCATTAAACAAAAACTCGATAAAGTCTAATTTTTTCTGACCAATGTGAGAGAAGTCAACCCAGTACATATCTTTTTCATCAGCAAATTTTAACTCTACCAATGAACATCCTGATTTTATACAAAATATATTTCGTTTGTAGCAAAACTGCTGTTTAACATTTGTTATGTGATGTGCTTTTCCACCGCCACACAACTCATATACCTGCCATCCTTTGGATTGCATAAACTCTATTATAATATCTCGTTCATTCCAATATGCAAGAATGTCTATATCCCCATGTGTTCTTGTTTCTTCATTTAAAAACAAATCAATTGCAAAGCCACCACAGATGGCAAATTCAAATCCATTATTGTTTAACAAAGCTATGGCCTGAATAATTAAGTCATTCATATAATCATTACTCCAAAATAAATTTTTGATTCATAATATAATACTTTTCAAAATTATAATATCAATTATTTACCATGTGGTCAAACTCTAAGTTTTGTGAAAAGTACATCGATAAAACATACTGTTACGCCGACTTCTGACTTGTGCAATTGTAGTAGTGAACCTTAAGGCGGCAGGCTCAAATCTCCTACCGCCTTTCAGAACATATCCAACATCAGTTGCTTTGATTATAAATAATGTCATCCAAAGCAGTGCCTTTCACCATAAGCATCCAGCGTGAGCTGTTGCCTTGTGCCCAGGTATCAACCCATTTTTCATTTCCATATGTTACAGTACCATTCCTTATAACCACATCAAACCCCACATAGCTGTTTGTGTCTGTATCCTGCGGAATAATCCAGTCAAATGTATATTTGTCACCGCCCACATAAGATAATGCAACATCAGAAGTCTTTTGCACTGAATTACTGGTGTACCTTGCAACAAAATGAGCAGAATTCGGATTTCCTTTTATCCTTATATAGCCCTTTATTCTATATCCGGCACTAACACTGTTCTGAGCATAAGGTATAAGACTAAGAGAATTTACGGGCATCTGGGTTGTCTTAATATCAGTATTCAGCCTTTTTGGATAACCATATTTCTCTCCATCACCGTTGATGGGATTTGCCAGGTCAAAGTAGTATCCCCTCCACTTTACATCCTGAATGGAGGTTATTGTGAAGTCATAAGCCTGTATAGTCAAAATCTTATAATTAACATTGACTGTCATACTCTTTCCTGAAGGAGTCCATGCAGTAAATGCTGCGTATCCTGTCTCATTATCTGTAACAGTATTGGAATTTACATTCAGTTTGATTTCCCAAGTCTTTGAACTGCCATCACTACTTATCAGCTTAATGGCACCTGAACTGCTAGTATAATTCTGACCTTTAAAGGCCAGTCTTACACTTGATACATATTTTGATGTAGTAAACGTAAAGCTATTCATTTCATCAGCCTGTATTTCAGCATTTGAAGCAGCATTATTGATATATCCCTTCAGGTTGATTGGTGTACTGACTTTAACAGCAAAGTCCTTATATGCATTTTGTCCGTAATCACCCACAGCAGATGCTTTTAAAATATAGGTGCCGTCAGACAGGGTATAGCTGATGGGAAACAAGTCTTTCTGTACATCGAATTTCATCTCCTTCCTTGATGAATTTGATATTTATGTAAAAAAGTATAACATATATATTAATGTTATCGTATTGTACAAAAAAGCATTTTAGGGGTTTATAAAACAGCTACTGTCTCCGCTCAAGCTTTGCACCTGCAAACCCAACAAAGGTAGCTGTTCGCTTCCTGAATAGTCCATCAATTTGATAGTCTTTTATAAAGACCAGAAAATAGGGTGTTCTTTTGAACTCATTGGTTGAGGGATTGCCATTTACGTATATTAAATGGCTGTCAGATTGCGGATTACTTCTATCCCACAGTATGTCTATGGCATTGTTTATGGCCTCTTCAAGTCTATCGGGGGAGACTACAAAGCCTTCATGCCTATCATTTTGTTTTTTTATAAGATAATTAATGCCTGCAGTTGAGGGCCAGACATAAGCAATGAGTATATTTGCACTAATATCAGTTCTGTTCACACTTGCATTTGCAGCCAGAGTGCTGAAAAAGGCATTCTCAGCAGTCTCTTCATTTAATCTGATATCATTTACAAGAATCTTCCCTGATTCAGGATCAAATCCTTCAGATAGACCAATTCTGCTTAAGCCTAAATCTACCTCTTGTATTGCAGCGCATACCGAATGATCAATCCCCCTTGCAATCAGGTTTCTTTTGCTTGAATACAGAGCGTAATCTGCTATGTTCACAAAGACCAGAATTAGAACCAGCATTACAGAGATACCTGTTAATATGACTTTCATGCTTACCGCCCTCCTAATCTATGTATTCTACTCTGCAAACAGCTTTTGCCTTATAATACAGGTTCTTTGCATCATCCATGCTGACACCCAGATTTTCAACCCTGGAATAATTTGATACATTGCCAGACTGTACATAGATGGCAAAGGCATCTCCTTTGTTAAGCCTAGTTCCGGGGATATATGGTTCCGATGCTAATATATTACCGTTGCTGTATATGCCCTTTTTTAATATGATGTTACTGTCATTGAATGTTGCATACTTGTTCAGGTTGGTTTTAAGCCGGTTGTATTCATCCTGTGTAAGAACTCCGGTGATTTTGACTATATTTGCTGTGCTGTCTGCAAGGTCTTTGATGTATCTTTGTTTGGTATCATACTCATAGAAAAAAACTCCTTTAAAAAGGAGCATTGCTATAAGGGGTATGATTATAATAAACGGGTAAATCTTACTCATGTGTTCACCTGCCTTAAAGATAAATGGGGAAGGGGAGCTTGTCCCTTGTTGCTTCCCCATATGCTATTTATTTGTCTGGCTACGGAACAATATTGGAGTTTAAATTCTTGACAGTGTCAAATGCCTTTTGTCCAGTCTCCTTTACCTGGCCAGCCAGTGGAATTACAACTCCTGCTATAAGAGCTACGCAGATAGCCAGAAGAATGATCTTTACCAATATGTCCTTCATTCCGGATCACCCCGCTAATTAACAGGGGTGCTGAGGCCTGTTATACTGGTATCAATTCCTGTCATCTGAGTTTTGGCATTTGTAGCTGTACTTCTTCCGTGCTGGGCAATAGGGACAATTACTCCCACGATAAGACCTATAGCTATTGCAAAAATGATAATGGTAACAACAATGTTTTTCATGGTTAACGATTCCTCCTGAATAATTTTTTTCGGGGTTAATTAGTGTACTTAATTAATTGGCTGGGCCAATGCTCCTATACTGGCATCAATATTTGCATGCCTGGTGTCAGCTGTAACGGCAGTTGTTCTTCCATGCTGTGCGATAGGTACGACTACACCTACAATAAGCCCTATGGCAATGGCAAAAACTACGATGGTAACAACAATATTTTTCACCTTGGTTTCCTCCTTCCTTTATCAATTTTTTATAAATGTTGCCCAAATCACCTCCTTTGCTCATGCACTTCTATACGTACTTGAAAACCTCAAATATGGTATCCAGCATGGGTTTAAGAAGCAGATTAATAAGAAGCCATACCACCGGAACAATGGATATGAAGGCAATTAAATCTACTGCATCCACATCCTCCTCAGCTGTTATAAGCATGTCTTCTTCCTGCTCAAACCTGTTTCTCTCCAGTATCTGCAGGGCAAGCTTCCTGTCTGTCAGGGAAAATACCCTCATTACATCTACAAGCTTTGCAAACCTTGTACTTCGTACACTTGATTTTAAGGACTCCAGTGCTTCTTCCTTTTCAGTTTTAAACTGCTCCATGCATAGGATTAAGTGTTTTCTGTAGATGTTTGAGGCCTTTGCCATCTCCTTTAAAATATCAAAGGTCTTGATTCCCCGGACACTACCGAGAAGCTCGAATATGTTTTCCAGTTTAATGACCTCTTTTCGGTACATGCTTGTGAGCAGTAACCTCTTGGCCAGAAGAAATGCTTCAGGAAGCCAGAAAGAGAAGATGATAAGCAGTAATGACCAGTAGTCCAAGAGTGGTATACTGGTTACTTTCCTGAAGGTTTCAAGGAATATTTCAGCATGTTCCTTTACTGTCGCCGGGTCACTTGTTTTAAGAATTTCCGGCAGAACTCTTTGTACACTTTCCAGAATTTTTACATCATCAAGCTTTTGCAGGTTTTCTTTGCCAATGCTTTTCAGTACTGAAAAATACAGTTCAACATTCCTTTTATAGTCTGCTGCTGCCTGCCCTGTAAAGATGTTGATTGCTGTTGAGGGTCTTGCAATAATAGCCTGCTTTGTAAGTTCCACGTTTGTATACCTGATACCTATAACCAGCATGGCCACGAGGATGAGAGAGGCAAGCTTTGTTAGGAAAAGCCCGTGGACTGAGAGACTGCTTTCTGACCTTGCCAACAGCTTGGCAGCTGTTTTGTGGAAAAAGCCTGTTTTGTTACCGGAAAAGGTTGTCAGTATAGGATTTAAAAGCTTGGATGATGCAAGGTTATTGATTCTGTCGGTTATTCTCAGGCAGCGATAATCTTTTTGTTTTGGGAAAAGCCTGTAGATAAGTCCAGCGATAATTGTGGCTACTCCGGCAAGTATAAGTATTGTTATTAATTGATCCATTTTTTTCACACCTCCTTCTGTGAGTGAATTTTTAAACTTATATATGGCTGTATTGTATAGACTGAATATTTAAGCAAATAAAAAGAACCTACCCAGTGGGTAAGCTCTCTTGTAGTTGTTACTATCAAATGGTTAGTTGTAGGATATCATCCCTAACGTTTATGGAGAAGCTATATCAAGGAATTGCATTAGTAATTCTATTTTTACTTTCAAATCATCATCAGAATTGGTACACGGCCCAATAGCAATTGTTTTATCATTTCCTGAAAGATTAAAGTTTTTAGAATTTTTAATTTTCTGGCTGATGATAAAGATTATAGTGATTATCCCTTTTCTTAATTCAGCATCATATTCATTGCCACTTAACATGTCTGGCAGCAGCATTTCTCGGCACTCCCAGACATGAGGTAATGACTTAGCTAAATTCATAGCCTTTTCGTTTTCATTTGCTTTTAAATATAAAAAGCAGAGATTTGCTCTAGTTGTACTTCTAAGTTTTTCACTTGTACTATTTATAAGCACGCGTTCGGATAGTGCAATAGCTTCATTAACTAACTCATATTCCGTATCAGTATTGATTTTTAACGTTAATGCTATTGCAAGTTCAGACAAAAATCCATAATTGTTAGGGTATACTTTTATTGCCTCTCTAAGCGTTTGGATAGCTTCTTCTATCAATCCGTTTGACTTATATTCATGGACTATGGAAAATATGCTGTTTATCTTTGCGGCATTTCGAATTTCATTCATTCCCATCAGTTCATCAATTGATATATTATATTAATTTGCAATACTCGGAAGCATTGTGATATCGGGATAAGTAGAGTTATTCTCCCAACGGCTGATTGCTTGTGGTGATACACCGAGTACTTCAGCAAGTTGTTCTTGTGTAAGTTCGTTTTTTGTTCTGAGTTTTCGAAGATTTTCACCAATTCTGATATCCATAGTTATTACTCCTTTATATTTTTTAGAAGCTTCTGTAATAACCATACTACAAACAACATGAAATCACCATTACACATTTGTTGAGGAAAAAACAACTAAAATGAGAGTTGTATAAAGAATGTAAAACAATTCCCGATTATGCTTATACCATGATGTTAGAATAATGAAGGATTAATAACGCTCTGAATGTTATATCACATTTTTTGCGAACCTTTGATTTCCAATCAACCTCTAACTGCAACCCCGAATATGGCCCCCAACCTTTGAAAATATCCTCTAACACTGGAATACAGCAAATTCCATCATTGTCTACAGCATTTGCAATATCATCTACAGCTTTCCTCAAAGCCGGTATATATGGTACAACACCACATCTGGCAAACCATTCAATGTATTCAAAACTATAAAGCTCAGGCTTATCGCGATATGGAATTGACATGGGGCTTGGCAGAAGGCAGGTTGCTTTTACAGTCAACCCTTGTGATGGGAAGCCACCGAGGGGGCCGAGGGAATAACCTACCCACAAATTTGGAAAGTAGTTGATGAGCTCCGGGCGATCTGCTTTCATCATCTTTGTAACAGAATCTGCAATGATTTTGATGTTTTCTTCGTTTTTCCAAGAATCAGTATGTGCCAAAATATCAAGATGGTAACGACATGGCCACTTTTCATTGTCATTGAAAACACGTTTTTTTCCTCCAAGAATGGGGCGTGATATATCGAGCACCGAATCGACTTCAAGTACACGTTTGAACGAATCCAACGATAATTGAATCTGAGGTGCAATGTCAATCACATCATCATACCCAGCTCTAGCAATACAAGCACAACGGATTAGATTTTGACCATTAGCTGCATATTTAAATTCGTCAAATAATCTCCCTTTAGTTCCATAACACCAATCGCTAAGTGGAATATGTGCAAATGCTTCCATTGACCGCTTAAGCGCTGGTGTGTCTTTATCAACAGCCTTTTCACCAAGATATTTCGTGCAGGTTTCCTGATTTTCAAACTGCCCGATACTTTTACCTGTTCCATGAAAACCATAACCAAACCAGCCGTTTTCAAGCTGGCAGGCAAGGCACCGCTTGATATTCGGTTCTCGCATAATTTGTTCTTGATATTGCATCGCCTCTTGCGGTGTTAAACTGTTTAGAATCTCACTCTTTACGCGGCGTTTAATTGAAGGATTGGCATTGTTAAGAAGAAATTCTATCATTTTTTCTTTCATAATCCACCTCACATGTAAAAATACAAAGAATCTGAAATCATGTTCAACCTTACTCATAGTTTTAACATACACTATAACACTATGTAAGTACTTAAGAAGCTGAACTCTATGCTCTTGATAAATGTAATCCTTGTTCAATGCATTCAATAGCTTTCTCATAAAGGTCTGCAACTTTAGCCAAAAGTGGTGCAACCTCCTTGCTTCTTTCCTCATTTACTCCCCAAGGTGAATTCCATCCTAGGTAAGGGGCACAGCTCTTAAATATTTCAGCTTCTTCTTGCATATAATTCGAAGCCTGAAGTAATAATTTCTCTACAGGCTCATTAAAATGGCATGCAATTTCTCTTAAAAATATAGGTGCAGCAGCATGTGTTGAATGATAAATATCAAAGCAGTATGCATCAGCCAGATCTCTGTCCTTACCAGGATTTGAATATGCTTCTGACCACTTTTTCAATGCTTGTATTCCCTCGTATGAGTACCACCCACCTTCCTCCGGTTTATCCTTAACAGTCCTTGCATGAGCTATTGCATCAGTTAATGCATTTATCTCTGTTCTACTTGCATCAAATATACTTTTCTTTTTACCTATTACAATAGCACCAAATGCAGGACAAATCTCCACTGCCTTTTCAGCTCTACCCCATGGTTCTGAATGATATCCAGTTTCAGAGCCCCAATATGAACCTCTTCCAAAAAATATGCTATTTTCCTCATCATAACCACATACTACATCCCACTCGGCGCTGGTCATAGCATGCCAAACCAGGACCGGTTTTCCTGCATCAATCTGCTCTTTAATTGCTACAATCATATTTTCAGTAAGCCTCTCTCCGTTAGGACCATAACACGGAAACTCCTTATACTCATACCCTAATAATCTGATAAGATCAGTTGTCCACATCATCATACAGCATGTCGGCCTGCTGGGACATCCTGTTGCCACACGGAAAGCAGCTCCTGATACTCCCTGAATGTATTCTGGTGAATATGTTTCTCCAAGATAAGTCATAATTACTCGTACACCTTCAAACAATGGTTCCTTAATTTTGTAGGGTTCCACATTTTTTAAAATTTTCATTTCAAACCTCCTGTCAATATTTTATAATCTAAGTCCACTTCTACAAGCTTTCATCTTTTATCTACCTATTGGTATCCATATTTCCTCCGAATAAGTATGAGAATCTTCGCAATAAGTTTCAAATTCGTGTATTTTCATATGTTCAAAACCTGTTTGAGGCAGCCATACGTGATATATGTAATTCCAAGTCATATGAATATTTTTGACAAATGATTCCGTATCAGCCGGAGGGGTGTTGAATACAGCATAATGTGCAGATGGTACTGTTATCTTTGCACATTCGTCATTTACTCCTATAAAATCATCTACCTCAATACCTATAATGTATGAGAAATCACCTTTATTAAAATCATAATCTGTAATCATCCCAATATCCCATCTGGTAGAAGGATCTGTAGCTTTCCCGATCTTTTCAAATAATTTATTTGCATGATATTTATTCCAATGTTGTGGTACATTTTTAAAATTATTATTATTTTTGAAAGATGTACGGCTAAGGAATCCTGCTAGTTTGAATGATGGCTTTGCTATAAACCTGGGAGCAGGTCCAATATCTTCGAAACTCCACTTTTTTAAAACTTCAACTTTGTGAAATAGATTAAGGCTGCTTTTCGTTTCTCTGTACTGTGACGGAGATATCCCAAACTGACCTTTAAATGCTCTTATAAAATTTTCATGTGAGTTAAAACCCCATTTGTATCCAATATCTTTTATGTATTCCAAGCTGGTAAATATTTCAATTGCAGCATTTGTCAATCGCCTTTTTCTGATATATTCCATGGGACTACATCCTGTTACTCTTTGAAACAGTCTACAAAAATGGTAAATAGAATAACCTGACAAATCAGACAATTCATTTACAGAAATATCGCTTTTAAGGTTATTTTCACAATAATCAACTGATTTTTTTATGATTTCATAACAGTTCACATTCATCACCATGTATAATTTTATAATAAAAATCAACAATTTGCTTGATATTCCTTGCTGACTATAACTATTAGTATTAATTCTTTTTATATCAACATATTAGCATTATTAACCTTACACTAAGCCCATCTACCGATTTTCAGCAAATGGATACCTGTAAGTTGATAGAAAACAATTTAACTTCCTATTGTGCTTATTAGTGGGTGGTTATTTAAGCTCCATCTGTCGCCATTTCATACCTTGCTATTCCTCTGATTAAGTGCAGTTATAGCTATATGCATAATAAATTCATGTTTACCATCTACATAAGCATTAATATCGTGTCTGTGTTTTTCAGCAAGTGACTGCTTTAGGGCAGCGTATTCATCTCTGGTGCTATTGTTCTGCCGCAAGTAATCACGAAATAAAATTTGAGCATCTAACACCGGGCTGTTTTTTGGGCATACATATATATTGTAATCCATAAAATTATCCCGTGGACCACCTTTGAACCGCTCGCGTGTAGGGACACCACCATCGCCGTCATGCTCGTAACCAAGACTCTTTAACTGCTCTACAATCCTAGGAAATACGTCGTATGAATCTATAATAATATTGAAATCAATGATTGGCTTGGCGGCAAGACCGGGGACGCTTGTGCTGCCAATATGAATTATATCAAGCGCACTATCTTTAATATGCGGCCATATAAATTCACGAATTTTGACAAACTCCTTTGGCCATTCGGCGTTATATGGTTCTACGATAATAGTTGTCATGTTTTAGTTGCCCTCCCTTAATATACTCTCGTTTTCTTCAAATATCTTTAATTCTCACAGTATTTCATTTTGATTTGTTCGAGCTTTCCCTCTAGATATTGCATAAATCTGGTAGTTGTGTGTTTTCAGGCAGATAAAATAAAACCGCGTGTGTTTTTCTGTCTCGGCCATCGGGATTCCACATAACTCCAGGTAGCAAACCTCCCATGTCTTCCGGCATCAATGTGCCTAATTCCTTCGTCCTGCTTATCCTAGAGGTAGAACGTCAATCATGCTCCACTGCTGGGTCTTTGCCCTAAAGGTAAAATTCAACTTGACTGCCCCGGCTCTACATTTCAAGGTTCAAATACTGCAAAAGTGATTCCTATCTCGTGAATGTAGCTTTCTCTGTTGCGGTCGTCAGAGTCCCCCCACAATCAACTCAAATGCCAATCTCCAGCTGTTAAGCAGCCTTCATCGACCTGTTCATGTCACTTATCATTCTGTTCGCATCGTAGTCATTACCCTTTGTCAATATTGCAAAAATAACTCGAATAAGCTTGCCACATAAGGCGATAATGGATTCCATTTTGTTAAGAGGTTTCTTTTCTCTGTTAAGATTCCTTTGGTGCAGCATCCGAAATTCCTGATTCGTCGCCAACATGGTTATGATAGACTTGAAAAGTCCTTCTCTTAAGCGTTTTCGTCCCCGTTTACTTATCGTCGTTTTCCCTTTATGCTTGCCAGAACTATTCTCCCGCAAGCTTAGTCCAGCCATCTTCTGTATCTGCCTGGGATCTTTAAACCGGCTGATATCTCCGATTTCGCTGACAATGACCGCAGCTGTCACCATACCGATCCCTTTGATGTCCACAAGCTTTGACGCATTCGGTACCCGTAAGAGCAACTCTTGCATCAGCTTTTCTATTACCTGTATTTGCTCAAGCACCATTTCATACTGTTTCAACAGGTTCTGCAAAGCTGCTTCTGCCGCTTCACTTCCAGCTGTTCTTCCAATGGATTCCGAAGCTAGCTTAAAAAGCCTTTCTGCCTTTTTACTGCTGGGTTTCTTCATTCCCTTTCCCCATATCCTAACGATTCCTTCAACACCCGCTAACATCACTTTTGCAGGTGTTGGAAAGTTTTTCAGCGTCAACAGTGCTGCCAGCCCGCTCCATTTCTTAAACACTTCGTTAAACTCCGGAAACCTTATGTCGAGCCAACGTATCACCTGATTGCTCAAGCTTATCATTTGCTCAACAAGCCGCTCCCTTTCACTGACCGCTTCACGAAGCTCCTGGTAAACGTCCTCCGGTATGTACACCTCCCTGAACCTGCCGTCCTTGACCAACATTGCTATGGTTTTGGGATCTTTTCTATCATTCTTTGTCTGGCTATTGTCATCAAGCTCTCTGGTGCACTTAACATGGAATGGATTCACAATGCCTAAGTGATGCCCTTTTCTTTGTAGATGGTCTCCCAGCGTAAACCAGTAATGGCCTGTAGGCTCAAAACCTACCGTTGCCTCGGTTTTTCCTTTCTCCTTCATTATTTCCTGCATCCAGCTCTCAAGGGCTTCATATCCTTGATTTGTGTTGCTGAATCGAAGGAGCTTTGATTGCTCGATCCCCCTGAAATCAAAGGCTCTTGCATAATGTGTCTCCTTTCCAATGTCAATTCCTACTACTAATGTCTCATTTTTGATTTGCAAAATCTTCTCATTTTGTGTACGCTTCATACATGATGCCTCCTGTGTTATTTGATTTGTGGTTACTTGAGCGGCAACTCACATTTCAAATTGTACAGCGTGGCATCTATTTTTTCAAAGTCCATTTATTTTCTTTACAGGAATGCTCCATTACACTCATTTAACAAAATGAACAATTGTCATATTATCTTGAAGGACTTCCTCTTTGCCAGTTCTCTTATAGCCCATTTTCTCATATAGATGACAAAGTTTTGTTTCTTCCTTAATTGTATCAAGTCGCCAACCTTTAGCTTGTGGATACAATGCTTCAACAGCCTTAATGGTTTGTTGCGCAAGACCTTTACCTTGAAATTCCGGTAAAATGAACATAGGTGAAATTCTAAATACATTCCCTTGTAATCGTAAAATTCTAATTGCACCAATATTCTCTTCATTAAGCTGGATAAAATAATAGTCGGTGAAATCTTGTTTCATTCTGCCAATTACTTTTTCTAAGGACTCCGCACCAGGATTTGTGTTAATATCATTATATTTATCAAGCAAATGCTTAAAAGATTTAACTTGCATTATATGTATTTTTTCACAATCACTTATATGTGCTTTTTGCAGTTTTATCTCCATGTTTCACACCCCATATAGTCATAAATCATAAATAGAATGCTCTTTGCCACCATGAGCTACCTTTTTCATGCCTAATAATCAATCTGCTATTTCTCCGAATTTTGATACTACACGATACTTTAAATTTTTATGGTTATTCTTTGGTTATAAAATGTTCTGTATAATTACCTATATTATAAATTTTTTCTTTCAGAAATGAAGGGTATATAGTCAATGACTTGAGTTCCTCAAATGGAACCCATCCCAATACAACATTACAATTATCCTTTTGAGAAACGAAATCGCCGCTATCCGGAATATCTGTGTTGTTGCATAAGCTTATCAAATAGTAAAATGCAATTGTACTTGTCTTCTTTTTGTTCCACTCCCAGAAGCATTCTTCCACCCAAATCAACCTTTCACAGATTATATCTCTGTTTCTTCTTTGTATTCCCGTATAAGTGAATCAATCGAAGATTCACCTATCTTGACATGCCCTCCCGGCAAAGCATATTCCGATCCATCTTTATCACGTTGCACCAGGATCTTATTATTTTTAATCAATACCCCAACGGTTCTAAAATTACAGATATGCCTTTCATCTTTAAATAACCAGTCCATTTGCATAATCATACCTCTTAAAATATTATCCAGTGTCTATTTATACCTAAATCCAACTTACTCGCAAGATGCAAAAAACCCACAGAATCACTTTATGTGACTCCGTGGGGTAAATTATCCACGTGTAGGGCTTCCATGCCCCCATGCAGCTCAAGCTTTTAACTCTTATGCATGCTCACCTTTTACAGTATTCTTACATATATTTTCCAATTTGTCAATGGGTTCATGAAGGAATTCTTGCATTTCGGCTTTAGAGCCTTTATATCTTATATTATTTGAGGTAAGCTCATCTAATGTGACTGGCTTGTATTCGTTTATCTCTACACCTGCATTTAATGCATTATCCATTTTCTTTAATGTTTCAAACACAAGACCTTCCCTTTTATTGTGTATGTGCCCATGCACATGCAAAGCCCCTCTCGCTGCACCACCCCATGAGAGCATGGGATAATGGCTTAGTGCAACACGTCTTTCATTATCCTTTATTTCCAGGTAGTATGAAACTGACGCAAAATATTTCTGGAGATTACAGTTTTTTATCCATTTATGATCATGGTTGCCTATAACCAAATGCTTTACACCATTAAGTCTTTCTATATAATAGCTTGCATGCTTATCACTTCGGAACACCAGATCTCCAAGAATATATACTACATCATCAGCAGAAACCACACTATTCCAATTCATTATTAAAGTTTCATCCATCTCTGCTATATCATTATAAGGACGATTACATAAACCAATTATATTTGAATGGCCAAAATGTTGATCAGCAGTATAGTATATCATCTCATCGCCTTCTTTCAGGATTTCTATTCAAAGCATTTTATGATGTGTTGATTTCATTTTCAAGCTTGGTAAGTGCATCCACCATTTCCTTGAATCCAGGGCACGGTCCGAAAATCATTTCCCTCATATTTTCATAGTCCTCTTCTAATAGGTTTATATTATGAGCAGGTGGCAAGAGCTTGAGTGTACCTGGCTTTGCATCTTGATATCTGGCCCAGCCTCTTGGATAAAACCTCATTTTGAATTCGGCAACCTTTCTTAACAACTCAAAGTTGCTTAATGCCCGGTCTTTAACTTCTGTTTTGGCGATGCAGTATAAATCGTAATAGTGTCTGGAATATCTTTGTGGCATTAATGAGTTCACCGGACGGTTTGCTTCATGGTGCAGGATAGTTGCCTTTTCCCAAAATGTCCGTTCCGGTTCAACTGTTAAAACTTCTGTATTTGGTTTTTTAAAAGCTCTGCTATACATTTCTGCTGCGTATGGAGTAATTGTTTTCACACTTACCGGGCTCCATGCAGCCAATGCTCCTATTTCGAGTTTTATCCCTTGCAAGATAGCTTCAGCGGTGAATATATGAGGATAATTGAAGATTATTGTTTGAGGGTCATCTTTATTAATTGACAATTCAGCCTTCTCACCAATTATGTCTGATAGTTCCTCAGTTATTTGAGGAAGCAAAGTATCTTGCAAGAATAGTATGGTTCTCTCATTTGCCTCTCTATTAAACTCTTCCTGTTTGGTTTTACTCCGCACGTCCCATGGTTCAGTCATTCTATATCCCAGAACACGCCAATCAAGAATCAAATCTATATCCTCTGAAAAACGTTGGATGAGATTGTAGGCCTTTGATAAACATGTCCCACCTTTAAAAGCAAAACTATTCTTGTAAATGCATCTTTGAAACAGGTAATCAAGAGTAACACACACCCAAAAATCCTTTTCTATGATGGCTTCATGGACATTCATTTTCTGAGATGTATTTCTAAATAATGCCCGCCGTTCATTTATCGTGGCTCTGGCAACCTCATACATATTTATTCCCCACTTTTACATATTTTTTTTATAATTGCATAAACCCATGTCGTAGTTTGTTTTGCTTCATCCAGTAATTTAGCTTTTTCTTCGTCAGTAAGGCTCTGTTTCAAATGTTTTATGATGCCTTCACTCACATATTGCTGTTTCAGAGTTTTTATTGCCTGAATCACCATTGCGGTCTTATAGGACATTCCGGATATTTCTTTGTTATTGCGGTGTCTGAACTCTATTTTTACATTGTTAATATCATATGTTCTATAAGGACCATCACTGATGTATAGCCAGTACGCGGTAACTTGCGTCGATAGCCCTAATTGGTTAAGAGCAGTATTTCCACTGGGAGAAATGGTCCAGTTGTTGTTTCTGGCAATAGCCATAGCAATATGATGAGGAGACGGGGCCTCGTATTCACCAAGGAGTTCACTGTATTTTGGACAGTCATAAACACCACGGATCACTCTGCGGATTTTCTTCTCATCTTCAAGCCGTTCAAGTGATTTGCTTACTGCTTTGTAATCGGCTATGTCAACGAAATCAGTTGCTATAAAAGCACTTTCAGGTGGCAAAGATAATATTCGGTTGTAGATTAAATCAATATATGATGAGTTACCCAACACAATTCCTCCTGTCGCAAATATTATATAACTTTTGCGACATAAAGTCAATTCTTTATTATTATTACCTTGATAAATTAGATTTATTATATGTGGCTTAACAAAATTCTTGAAGCAAAATATAATTTTGTACAATAAGTTTTGAAAACTATGTGGTTAATTCTCTGCAGACTCACTTATAAAGTCCTGCATCCACTCTTCCATGTCTAGCAAGAATGAGAACAGAAAGTATTGCCTTGCCTCAGGGTGTTCTGTTAACAGTTGAACATCTTCTGGAAACTGCAACCCAGAAACATCATATAAGATCTGCAATACAGCTATCATTTCAACTTCATGATCATTATGATATAAATGGTTTAAGGTAGCCGAAATTCTTTCCATAACTTCAGAGTCATTGTCTGTAAAAGTCCATATAGCTTCAACAAGTGGGGCAGTCATTGCTCCGGATATCAGGTTGATTTTATTCTTGCATATTTCCCCGGATGAAAGTAAAATACCTTTATCATACAGAAGACTCAGATCAGTTGACGTTTTCATATTATACATTGTAAAACCTCCTTCAAATTTTCATGGTGCCACGGGTGACAAAATGGTGCCATGCCATACAAATTGAGCATGTAAAATCTCAAATATTGGTCAGTCGAAATTGCACAACCCATAATCGTGTATTTTTTTTGGCATTGTGGTGCCAAAATGGTGCCGAACCTTACAAAACCAATATATATAAAGAAGTAAAGAGATATAAGAAGATATAAAATAACCTGCTTTTTATGTGCCTTTCAGCAGGGAAGTTATAAAAAGTTATGAGGAATTATAAGAAGAAATTCCCTGTTTACTGCACTGGAAATCGTGTGACGACTAATACTCGTCCGAGAGTTCGAATCTCTCTCTCTCCGCCAAAGAGTCCCGAAAGGCTGATCATATAAAGCTTTTCGGGACTTTTACATTTTATTGGCAACTACCCCGTAAGGAATTTTACTTACAGATAAAGTAAAATATCATGAAAATGTTACCCTTGTTACCCTAAATTTGAAAGCAATCGTTAAGAATAAAAAAATGTATAATTATAACAGCTTTCAAAAATTGTTACCCCTTTTGTTACCCCAAATTTTAGAGGCGATATAAAAACATATAACAAGAAGTAAAACGGTATAACAAACCGGATACGATGAAAGGAGTTTTTAGGATGAATTTTCAGATGATCGACTTATTGGACAAGGCTATTGACCAAGACTTTAAGATCGACAAAGAAATACTGACAAAAGAAGGCGTGCTGACTACTGAAAACCAGATTGTGATAAACAAGCTCAATTTAATGTCCGGGGCTTACGCCTCCAAGCTAATGGATCATCGTAGAAGCTGACAGGAACCCCCAGGAGGTATTGGCTTACATTGAGAGCCTTCATCAGCAAAACCAGTACATGGGCATCTACTATTTTCTGCTTTATCTTTTTGCAGCTTTAGAGATGGAAATACCCTATCTTTTCATGCAGTTACCGAGCCATAAGGAGGTATTGCGGCTTTATATCGGCGAACTAATTGCAGATATGGAAGACTGCATCCTGGAGCAGGAAGAATATCTGACTGTAACTTGACTGATAGTGTCATTATATATCGCCGAATGGGTAATGAGTAAAGAAGTTGCTTTCTTTATTGAGCGTTAAGCGTCAGCAGATTTTGTACATGGACTGAGTAAAAAATGGAATTTAGGCATATAAGTAGATTTATGAAATTCATGGAAATGAATATACATAAGTGATATAATCTTCTTTATAAGGTTGTTTTCAAATGAATAAGAAAACTACCTTATTTTAAAGATAAGCCTTCATTAGGCATAATATGTTTAGTAATTGCAGGACTTTCATTCGGATTTAACGGAAAGAATTTTAATTTGAATTTCAAATTAGAAGGAGCGATGTTTATGAAGATGATTGGCTTTTTGGTGGGCGGCGTGTTATGCGGGTTGGATCCTTAGGAAGCGAGTTGCTAAGTGTATATATGTTTTTTTGATAGGGCTGCACGTTCTGGGGGTCACTCCCCCAGCAACCCACCAATAAAAAGACTACACGAATGTAAAACTATACGAATTTGAAGTAGATTTCAAACACTGAGTAGGCTAATAATCAGAACTTGCTAAAATATTATTTTATATTGAAATCTATGAGGAAAGGATCGATAACTTAATGGATATTGAGAGTTTTAAAAGGAGTATGGGGAATAAAGAATTTGATAGCGACCAGTTTAGGAAGAGTAATATTATAAGTAAATTGAAAGATTGTGAAACTATCCATTTAACTACGTTATTGGCATTTTATGAAGAGGCAAAAGCAAATGGATGTTTAGATTCAGATGGGAACTTAAATGGACGTATATCTCAATGTGAGTCATTGAAAGAAATACTTTCTAAAATGCAAAAGAAAATTACAAATTTGGGGATGCAGGACTTTTGGGTTTGCATAAACGATTTAGAGACAAAGGGATTTTTACTTAATGTACAAAGTAATCCCTATTTGGAATACAAATATGCTATAACGCCTTTAGGTATTGATTGTATAAAACTTATCCTATAAGGGAAAACAAACCGACTACCTATTATCTAAAAAACTCTTGGCTAAGAGCAGGGACTTTTGAGATTGCGCAGTTGTGTGTATTAGTAATTAAGTGCGTATTTTAGATTATTTATATAATATACAACCTATGCAGGAGGATACAATGGACATTAGATTTGAAAATGGAAGCTTGAAATATTTAGATGATTGTGAAGAGGCGCTTTTAAACTCTGAATTAGGTAGAAAGTATTTTACCAATGAAGGAAGTGGGAAAAAGGCTATACTAGAAGGATTGGAACAAGGAACCCTATATGTTGCTTTAATTAACGATATATGCATGGGTTTTATATTTTACTTGCCAAAAGGTGCTTTTCATAGCTTTCCTTTAGTACATTTACTTTCAGTAAAAGAGGAATACAGAAATAAAGGTGTTGGCAAAAAAATTATGGGCTTTCTAGAAGATACTGTTTTGGAGAATACTAGTAAAATATTTTTAGTTGTCGCAGATTTCAATCCAGATGCGAAGCGTTTTTACGAAAAAATTGGCTATAAACAAGTAGGAGAGATACCAAGTCTCTATAGAAAAGGAATAACAGAATATTTAATGATGAAAGAAAAAAATATGATTTAGTATGCACATAATAAGCGTAATCCCAAGAGTGGTAATTCGCTGTTTTATATATTGCACATCAGCAACAAATTATGAAGGTCATTTTATATATTCTGCACCCTGTTAATATAATTGAATATGAATTTTAGTTTTCTCTATTGACTTTGTCGTTGGGGAAGCGTTTATACTTAATGCAGACCAGCGACAAGGAGGATTACTGTGAACGAACTAATTAAAATCAGAGATGTGTCGTCCAAGTATGACATATCCGCCCGAACGCTACGTTATTATGAGGATATGGGGTTGATAACCAGCACCAGAAGCAACGATTACGCATACAGATTATATGACGAAATTGCCGTTAAAAGATTAGAACAAATCCTAATTTTGCGTAAGCTTAACATCAGTATCAAGGATATTCAACGTATATTCAACACTTCTGGCTCTGAAGCCGTTTTGGAAGTGCTGAGTAAAAAAGTAGATGATATTGATGGCGAAGTTGCCCTTCTACATGAATTGAAAGAAATTGTTTTGGAGTTTATCCATCAGATAGAGAAAGCTGATTTTGGCAACGATTCTGATGTAAAGATGCTCTATGAAAAGGCGAAAGAAATTGAAGGACAGCTTGTCAATGTCTCTTACAGCGGCAACCCATCCAATAAGAATCGGCTATTTGATGTAACTGAAAAGATGAAAAGAGCTCCTGAGGTCAGAATTATTCAAATTAACCCATTCAAGGCGTTTTCGTCAGGACTGGACACCATAGAAAATGTTATGGGCACTTTTCAGCAATGGCAGGAAGAACACAACCATTTAGTTAAAAAACTAATATATGGTGCTCCCGATTTTCTTTGGTTCGAGGAAGATATGAGGGCAGTTTGGATTTGGGCTGTGGAAGACTGGGTAACGGAAGCAGATGTAGAGCCATATGAAATCATAGAGTTCAAAGGTGGACTGTATGCAGCCGCCATGTCTGTGGATGGAGATGACGACATAAATGGCAGAGTATATGAAGGTATTAAAAAATGGCTGGAATCCAGCGGATTTGAGATTGACGAGCGGCCTGGTCATCGAACACTCTGCCATATGGTAAATCCAACCCCTGAGATTAAGGCTGCACTTGGTTACCATCAGCTTGACATTTATGTACCAATTATGATACGCAGAAAATAAGTTGTGAAGTACTAATGATTATATTGGTCGTGGAGGTATAAAAATGCCGACTTTAAAAAAGATTAGAGATACAATGCAAAAGCAAAAAATAAATGATGAAATTATGGCACAAATAGACTTTGAAGCTGACTGCAACAATCCATGTAATATTGTTTCCTTGATTGAAAAAATGGATGAGTTACTGACAAAGGAACAATGTCTTTCGATTATGGAGAAACAAGGTTGTTGTAAGGGTGGTCAACGTGACAAGGACTGTAAGGCGTTTGCTAAAGAACATGGAAATAAAACTCTTTCTGAAAAACTTGCATTGATGTCAAGTATTCAATATATGATGTCGCCCTATCTGAATGATGATGGTACATTTACGATTACATTTGGCGATTATCAAAATGGTGTTCACGCAGGTAAAAACACTTGTTCCTGTGGTTCAATTAAAAAGTTGAAACAGCCTTTTTCAGTTTCACCTACATACTGCGGTTGTTGTGCAGGGCACTTTTTATATCACTATCAAAACGCTTTGGGTGTAAAGCTGAAATTGAAAGAAATCAATTCATCTCCTCTGAATACAAATGGTGAGAAGCCTTGCAGCTTTACTTTTGAAGTTCTTAATTGATATGGCAGTATAAGCAATCTGCATTATATCTACTTCACATTCTTTATAAATTCAATCTGAGTATTATCCATATCATAATCAAAAAATCAAATGACTAAGAGGATATAAGTTTTGCACTTATGTTTTCTTATCATAATTTAAACATTTGTAAGAAGCCGTTTGAATTATCAAAAAGATAAAGCAGGCGGCTTTTTTGCATGAAAGGAGGAATTTCAAGTGTCAAAAGTAATCGCCCTTGCAAACCAAAAAGGAGGCGTGGGCAAAAGCACGACGACAGTAAATCTTAGCATCGGACTTGCTTCCCATGGTAAAAAAGTGCTTTGTTGTGACGCAGATGCCCAGGGCAATCTGACAGACTCATTAGGTTATCAGAACCCGGATAATATGCCTGTTTCATTGGCAACCCTTCTGACGAAGAGCATCCAGGAGGAGCCCTATGAGCTAGACGAAGGTATTCTTCACCACAAGGAAGGCATTGATCTGATGCCAGGAAACATTGAGTTGTCAGCCATTGAGGTGTCACTAGTCAACACCATGAGCCGGGAAACGGTACTTCGTAATTACATTAATACCGTCAAGCAGAACTATGACTATGTGCTGATCGATTGTGCACCTTTCCTCGGCATGTTGACCATCAATGCCCTTGCTGCAGCAGATAGCGTAATTATTCCCGTCCAGGCTCACTATCTTCCCGCCAAAGGCATGACACAGCTTTTGCAGACTATTGCCCGGGTAAGGCGGCAAATCAATCAACAATTGACCATTGATGGCGTTCTACTCACAATGGTGGATACCCGCACAAATTTTGCAAAGGATATTTCTTTTATCCTGCGACGGGACTACGGCGAAAAGCTGCGGATTTTTCAAACCGAAATTCCGCTGTCCATCCGGGCGGCCGAAACAAGCGCGCAAGGGAAAAGCATCTATGCGTTCGATCCGCACGGAATAGCCGCCAGAGCCTATGAAGCCTTTACAAAGGAGGTGCTGGACATTGGCGAAAAGCAGCGCAAGAGACAGCATCAAGCTAACCTCAGTAGATGAACTGTTTTCCACAGAGGAAAGCCGTGCTGATAGTCAGCGGGAAAAGGTGCTGGATATTCCCCTATCGGAAATCAGTGATTTTCACAATCATCCTTTTAAAGTGAAAGCAGATGAAGCCATGCTGGAAATGGCGGACAGTGTAAAGCAATACGGTGTTCTAGTGCCGGGACTGGTTCGCCCCAAAGCGGATGGCGGCTATGAAATGGTGGCCGGACACCGGCGTAAAAAGGCAAGCGAGCTTGCAGGTAAGGAAACCATGCCATGCATTGTACGCGATCTTGACAATGATGCTGCCACTATTATCATGGTTGACAGCAATCTTCAGAGGGAAAGCATTCTGCCAAGTGAAAAAGCTTTTGCATATAAGATGAAGCTGGAAGCTATCAAACGGCAGGGTTCAAGGTCTGATTTAACTTCTGCGCAAGATGCTCAGAAGTTAACGAACAAGACCTCAAGGCAAATAATTGCAGATCAAGCCGGAGAAGGTCCGCATCAAATTTCCCGCTATATTCGCTTAACCGAACTCATCCCCTCCCTGCTTGAAATGGTAGATGATAAGCAAATTGCATTCAATCCGGCGGTAGAGCTTTCTTACCTTGCCGAAAACGAACAGAATGACCTATACAATACCATGCAGTCGGAGGAATGTACTCCTTCCCTAGTTCAGGCACAGCGGATGAAAAAACTCAGCCAGGAGGGCAGGCTGAATATAGATGTTATTTTTTCAATCCTCACGGAAGAGAAGCCAAATCAAAAGGAAAAATTCAATATACAGCGGGAACGTATTGACCGGTTTTTCCCTAAAAGCTTTACCGAAAAGCAAAAGGAAGAGCTGATTGTACAGCTCCTGGAAAGCTGGTATAAAAAGCGGCAGAAGGAGCAAGAAAGGTGACATACGGAACTGCTGTGACTACTTAATTATTGCTTTCGAAGGGTTGGAAGCTTTTTTTATGCCCTTTTTCGCGAAAAGGAGGTGCTTCCATGTACTTTACTGAAGGGCAGCTGCGCAAATATGAGCGAATGATGCAGGAAAAGCCCAAATATGAAGCCGGACCTGCAGAACAATCAAAAGATAAGGAATGTAAGAATTGTTTGTACTTTGATGAGCATAGCAAAAAATGCAGTCGGGATAAGTGTATTGTTTTTAATGATTGATAAAACCATTCTACACCAAGGGGGTAGTCTCAGAGTTTATAAGAAATGGAGAATGCTGCGGGTTTTTATTCCCCCTCCCCACACCCCTCCCCCTAAAGCTTACCAGCCGAAAAAAGAATATTATGCCTTTCTCGGCTGGTAATACCCTAAAACCATACAGAAAGGAGCCTGCTATGAAGCAATTAAATAAAAATAAAGCAGCAATTTCTCAACCCTTCCAGCACATTATAAAACCTAACGCAAAGCCTTCATCGAAAGTGCATACGCTATCTCACTCCCGGAAGAGGCCTGGGTATTGCATAGCAAAAATATTTTCTTTTTCGGACGGTAAAAGCTTTTTTAACTTTATAGGTTCAGGAAGGAGGTGTGAGACAACTTGAAACTACTGAAAAACCGTATATTTCTAAGTGCCCTCTGCCTGGTACTGGCTGCATCTGTTTCCTTTTTGCTCTTACCAAGGTTTTACGAGAGCAAAAGTGAAACGGTCATGGTGCTGCGGGCAGCGGAGGACATTCCGGCAGGCACCAAAATAGAGAATAAACACCTTGCCGATGTGGAGGTAGGAGGTTATGGCCTCCCGGAGGGCATCCTGAATGACAGAGCCCTGATTGTAGGAAAAGTCGCGCAGACTGATATTTCCAAAGGGGATTATTTGTTTTCCAAAAAGCTTGGAGACTATCTTGCCGATGTAAAACTGGACAGCATTGCTGCTAATCATCAACGACTCGTTACCGTGAGTGTTCCGAGTGTTGCGGCGGGGCTTTCCTCACATCTGCAAAGTGGGGATATTGTAACAGTGGCCGTGTTTATGGAGAAAGCCTCAGATGGTAAAGATTCATCCCTGCAAGTCATCCTCTATCCCGAGCTAAAAGGGCTGGAGGTCTACAGTGTTGAGAATGCACGAACACAAAACACCGCCAAGGTCCGGGAGCAGCAATCCAGCAGTCAGTCGCCCACCGGCGATCCTATTCCAAAGGCTATAACCCTGGTTGTCACCGAAACACAGGCTGAAAAGCTCATCCAGGCAGAATACACCGGCAAGCTGCATCTCATCTTTGAGAAACGGGGTGTGAGCCATGAGCGGTAAAATCTATGCCGTATGGGGCGGCAGTAATAGCGGTAAAACCACCTTTGCAGTCAATCTGGCCTGTGCTCTTGCCAAGCGTGACGTGCTGGTAGGCCTCATTTCCTCCAACCTTACTTATGGTGAACAACAAATTTTTTTCGGGCAGGACGTTCCTCCGGGAAAAGGACTGTTTGAAGCCATGAAAGAGGATAACCATAACATCGGAGAAAAATTTATGGAATACGGGGAAAGCAAAAATCTGTTCTTCCTGTCCATACCCACCCACTATTCCGGTCTGCTCTGCGATACTGTGGCCCTGCAAAGCATCGAAGAGATGCTGAACTCCGCGGCTCTGGTATTTGACATTCTCCTTGTGGACGGAGCTGCAGAGATAAATAATCCGGTATCAGGCGTGGGACTTTGGCTGGCCGAAAAGATTTTCACCCTGCACAGGCCGTCCATCGCGGCACAGATGTGGTACCGTGGCGTTACAGATTTCACGCGGGAGCTGCATATTGGGGAAAAGCAAACTCATATCCTACTGGCTCCCAATGGTGAGTTTGACGACAAGACCTATCGAAGCATGACGGAACTGCCTTTTGCTTATGAACTGCCCTATATCAAGCGGGCGTGTGAACTGCAAAATGCCGGATCACCGCTGTATTTCTTCCGAGACCGTCTTTGCAGGCGCTACGGCAAGGTACTGGGGGAAATCGTCAACAGTATCTGTGGAGGTGGGAAGACATGAACAGCAGATTTTCAATCAACGACTTAATATACCGGGCCAATAAAAGGCGCTCCGACAGCGGGGAAAGCCTGAAGGCTCAGGACTATGGGGAAATCCTCGATAAACTGCAAAGGATCATTGCAAAAAACCACTCTGCAGAGTTGGCACAGGTGCTATATTCGGAGGAAGCCGAGGATAAACTCAAGGAACTGATTATGCGTTATCTGAACAGCGAGCAGCTGGTGGACAAAGACCTTCAGAATATCTCCGAGTTGGTTGATGCCGTGTAAGCCGCTCTCCCCCACCTCTGTTTTGGTTTTTACTCAAAAAAATCAAAACGGAGGTTTGTATATGAAAAGGATCAATTTACGGGAACATTACCCGTTCTATAATAATGACTTCTTTATGGAAGTGTCGGACAAGCTGGCAGATCTAATGAGGCTGCTCAATCGCAAAGAGCATGCAGATTATGAGTACAGACGTTTTCACCGGGCTTACTATTCCCTGGACACCAATGATGGAATCGAAAAGGATATCATCCTATTGGTTTTATCTCCGGAAGACTTATATGAAAGGAAATTGAGCCGCCAGGAGCTGTTTGCTGCAGTCAACAGCCTGCCTGAAAAACAGGCAAAGCGGATTTATGCTCACTTCTTCCTTGGTATGAGTAAGTCTGAAATTGCCAGGATAGAGGGAGTTAGTAAACCTGCAGTAACAAATTCTATTGAGAACGGCCTAAAAAGTATAGAAAAATTTTTAAGAAATTTATAAAAAGGGGTTAACTTTTGGCCAAAAAATCTGCTGATTATTAGAGGGACTTTTACTACCCCCTCAAATGCTCTTTGAAAACAAAATAATTGTCTTATCCGGTACGTTCCCTACATGGCCCTGAGAAGGAAAGCCGGATTGCAGGTACGCCAGGACCACCTGTCCGGTATTATACCGGATTGAAGCTGAAGGATTCAGACCATTTATGGTATGAATGAAGGAAAGGTATGAGCGGTATATACCCGTGCAATCAGTAAATGACAGTACCATTTATGGCGATGACCCATGTGGAGGGATAATGATACTTACGCACAGTCGAGGTTAGGTCCCAGAGTGCGCCCCGGCCGTTGGCGGGGAGGTGTAATTCCTATGAGGACGGTAAGCTGCCGTCTGCTGGATAAGCTTAAAAACAATAAACCAAAACAGAAATGCAGGTCAGGGATACGCTTGTTTGCACTTGTAAATATGTGTGTCCAAAAATAAGCGTATTCCCTGCCTGTAATACTATTCCTCACAGCAACAAGGGTGCTTGGTAATAAGTAGAACTAATTATTTTGTATTTTATACGGAAGGGGGCGGCAATATGGCCGTTAAAAAACCAATGGCAAAGTCAGAAACTCAAGCTCCGGTAAATAAATTCTTTAAGACAATTGAACAAATGAGCTTAATAAGTGGCATTGGGGAAAACACACTGCGGCTTCTTGTCGAAAGTGGTGAAATTGATTATATACATATCGGCAACCGTCGTCTGATAGCAGATTCTGCTATTTGGGATTGGTATGCAAAAAACAAAGTTACTGCAGCAGTCTCTACAGAAGGCGGTGAAAGATTATGCCAATCTACAACCGTAAAGTAAAGCATAAAAAAGGCAAGGATGGCACAGTTTCCAACCGGGAAGGAACTGTCTATGATGTATTTTTTAAGTATAACACTCCCGAAGGGAAAAAGACCTATGCAAAGCGCGGTTTTACAGACCGTAAGGAAGCTCAGGAACACGAAGCCGAAATGCGGCTGAAGCTGGCAAAGCCAACCTACTCCCTTAAAGCAGCAGAAGAAGGAAAGAAGCCTCTGAAAGAATATCTTGCCGGATGGCTGGAACAGTACGCAAAATCTAATGTTCGACCTAATACTTATGTGGGATATGAAAGAAATGTAAGAAATCATATCAATCCAACCCTGGGGAACAATCCACTTAATGCAATCAGTTCTCCTATGCTGGACCAACTTTATCGGAACCTGCTCAAATCCGGACTGGCCATTAACACAGTAAAATATGTTCATAGAACTCTAAGCATTGCATTAGAACATGCTGTCAGCTATCAATATATTGAAAGCAATCCTACCCGCAATACCTTAACAAAATTTACATCAAAAGTTAAAACACCTGAACCCTATACGATTGAGCAAATGAAGCTATTATTAGAAGGCGTAAAAGATACACAATGGGAATTTATCATTGTACTGGGCGGACTTTACGGTATGCGCCGGAATGAAGTGCTGGGCCTGCGATGGAGTAATATAGAAGAGGCTCAAGGTTGTTTTCATATTATGCAGCAGCTTGCAAGCAGGGAAGCAAAGAAAGCAACTGGAGAAATGCTTGCTGAACTTAAAGAAGATCATAGCCTTAGGACGCTTCCGATAACAAACGAAGCAAGCATATATTTTGAGCGGCAGAAAACAAGAAGAAATGCTTCTGTCAACTCGGATTTTATAGTTTGCAGAGAGGATGGAAAACCACTATCGGAAGGTCACATTTCCCGCGACTTCAATAAATTGCTTAAGGAACTCGGTTTACCTTATTGCCGTTTTCACGACCTAAGACATGCGGCGGCCACGAATATGCACCAATTGACAGGTGATTTTTATACCGTTGGAGAAATTCTTGGTCATTCACTTAAGGGTATTGGCAACCAGTTGGGTATCATCGGCGGACTGGAAGCAATTACAGAACGGTATGTGGATGTTCGCCTGGAACGGAAGCGGATGGTGTTGGAGACATATCATAAGGCTGTGCAAAAAAAATCTCATAAAGAGAAGGAACGATAATAAAAAGTTTGACAAATAGAACGAATTAGTTATATTATGATAATAAGAGGGAAATATATATGTATGAGATAGAAATTTACGAAGATAAGAATGGCAATTCACCTGTTGCCGATTTCCTTGAAGAGCTCAATGTTAAGGCAAGAACCAGTAAGGAACATCGGATACGGCTGAAAAAGATTGCCGAGTATTTACAGCTACTAAAAGCATATGGCACAAGGGCGGGCTTGCCGGCGACAAAACATATAAGCGAAGATATTTGGGAACTCCGTCCGACGCAGGACCGAATATTATTCGCATACTGGAAGGATGACAAATTTATATTGCTTCACCATTTTGTGAAAAAAACGCAGAAAACACCGCAGAGAGAAATAGAGCAGGCAAAACGGAACTTGAAAGATTTTATGGAAAGGAGCAAATAGTATGGCTATCAAGACAAGGAAATGGGAAGATATTTATAACAATCTGGATGCATTGACGCAGGAAGACAGGGACGAAATAGAACTTAAGGTTAAAATCATAGGGCAGATACTGGAAGCCCGCAAAGAAAAAGGACTTACCCAAGCAGAGCTGGAGGCTATCAGCGGAGTAAAGCAGACCTTCATCGCCAGGCTTGAAAACAACCGTATGGACCCGCAGCTCACTACGATTTTAAAGCTGCTGCATCCACTAGGGATGACGCTGGCGGTTGTTCCTATTCAAGAGCAGCATGTAGAGAGCGTAAAATAACTTATGGCAATACTCCGTTCTGAAAGTCAGACAAGGAGCTTTTGCTTAAAGGATTGGATTAAGAATGACAAATTTAACTTCTGAAAATACTTCTTCAAAAATAAACTGGCAAGGAAAAATTGTATCTATTCAACCTCGGACAAGGGTTTGGAGATATCTCACAGATAACCGCACCCATTACCACTTAGGTTACAATTTTTTTATTGAAGGTCACAGCAGTGAGGGTAAAAAGCAGTTCACAGTTGCCATTTCAGAAAAGCAGCAGATAAAGGGATTATTCCGGATTGGTGACGTACTTGAAGGAACAGCATGGATAAAAAAATATGAAGAAAGAGAATTTGCGGATTATTATAAAGCAGGCTCTTTAAAGCTTTTGGATAGAACAAGTGAAAATCCTGAAGGAATACCTCCCCCATGGATAATGACGCCGCCAACCATACAGACCTATGAGGAAAGAGGAGCCAGGATATTAAGCAAAAGCCTTTGGGAAACAAAGTGCTTCAAATGTGTTTGGGCAAATATGGCTAACGTTGAAATACAATGGGATTTTGATAGAGATATAAAGAAATATCGGTTTGAAACATTTTGTTATGGTCCGAAATCATGCAAGTACTACAAAATGGGTAGACCCCGTTCAGTACCCTATAAAAATAGGGATTCAGCTCTTGATGATGGATACCTGGATGTGCTTTGTACCGAAGGAAGAGATTACGAAGAATAAAGAAATAAAAATGAAACACCCGGTCGTTTAACCGAGTGCTTTATAAAATCAAAAATATTAAAGCGTTTGTTCCAGCTTCTGGAGCAATTGCAAGGCTTCGGAATCGGCGACCATACACTTTTCAATCAACCCTGATATTATGAGTCGATTTTCTATTTTTGCCAGTGCCTGCAGTTGTTTTTCATCCCGCTGCCAACCGCCAAGTGTTTTATACATACTATATGCGTTTTGCTTAACTGTCTGGAATTTGCTCGCTATTTCCCTGAATAAGGATTGTTCAGGATTTTGATCAGCCAATTTCTCAAAAAACTTTCCGGCATTATCCCGTCCGTCGGCAAGACAGTCCATTGCATCACCCTGGCACATTAGCCGTTCAACGAGAATGGGCATGATAGGTTCTTTAGGGAATTGGCTTTCATCAGTAATCGCTTTTTTCCATGCATCATATGCCATAATTCCCTTAGCATAATCGCCATGTTTGCGACCGGAAAGTACAGTAATAGCGTTTTGTATCAGTTTCTTCAAGGGTATTGGAACAGAAGTTTTCTCCCCCATCGACATGACAGCAATGGTTTCTTCATTTTCCCACCATGAGTCGGTAATAAAATATCCTGAATCATCAAACCTGACACTGGAGGCGAATTCAGGATTGTCCTGAAAAAAGTTCCATCCAAGAAGTGTCTGTCCGTCATTGCGGTAACCGGTAATCAAGCAGGCCTCGGGTGGACCTATAAAGCCAAGCCCGATACAAGGATAACCTTTATCTATTTGCTCTTTGATAAATTTGATAAAATCTTCTTTAGTTGCATTTGACTCAATTGATGAAAATTTAGCCGGATCACTGCGTGTCAATCGATTCTCTCTGCCTAACAGTTTAAATTCACGCCCAATAGCTTCGATTCCATTCTTATATACCATAATCGGGTCGTCAAACGTATGCAGTACATCAACATTGCCGCCGTTCCAGCAGGTTTCATCCCATACAAGACGGAACGCAGCGCCGCTGGAAACCATAGCATAATCATAATCGACATCTTCGCCGAGATAATTGGCTGTTGCTTTTAGACAAATCGGAAAAGGCGTGCAACCATATACACCATATCCAACCTTTGGAACCCCATATAGAATTGTACTTCCTTCTGTAGTTGTTTTTTCGTTATTCATTGCCTCCATCCTTTCTGAAACACCGTAGACACCTGCGCAAAGCTTTATGCGGCCGACCACACACCTTCGCTTTCGGAAATCCTGCGGTGTAAATCCTGTGATACGATTAAATGCACGAGTAAATGTATCAGGATTATTAAAGCCATATTTTGCGGAAATGTTTAGGATGCTTTCTTCACTATGAATGATATCAAAAGCTGCGTGCGCAATTCTTCGGCTTAAAATGTAACGTGCTAGAGGTTTCCCTGTAAATTTAACAAAAAGAGAGCGAATGTGAGAAAGTGAAAATCCGGTTGCTTTTTCAAGCTCTGCATATTCAAAGCCGGATAGGAGCCGATTTTCTACGAACACAACAACTGACCATATGACAATAAAATAATCCATCGCATCACCCAATCTTAATAAAAATACCTCATGAAGTATTTTGATTATATCACAACATTTTACAATGCTCTCGACTTTTTTAATGATGCTTCTTTGTTTGCTTTCGCATTTAATAATCTGGCAAGTAGGTTTAAAAACGTGTTACCCTTTTGTTACCCGGGGCGGTATAACACAATATAAACACTTATAAGACGATAATAGCAGATTTCTTTGAAACCCTTTATTTGCAAGGGCTCCAATGAGAACTTATAAAAAGATATAAGAAGCAGTTTCTCAAAAACCAAGACTGGAAATCGTGTGAACGCTAATACCGTTCCGAGAGTTCGAATCTCTCTCTCTCCGCCAAAATGAAGGGTTGTAGCCATTAAGCTACAACCCTTTAACTTTGCAAAAATTCGTATTTGATAACATTTTGATAACATTTTTCTGTGATACTGGATTTGATAACAGTAAGCGCCTAATCTTAGGGTGCGTTGATAAAAGAAGTATTCCAGCACCAATCTGGTAATTCCGGTGGCCAAAGTAGATAAGGTACTAGTGATTCTGCTGTCAATTCTTTTAGTTCGGGCAGCTTGGTTAATAAGAATACTAAATACATACAATCATTTCACAATCCAATAATATATTGCCTATAACATAGCCCTCTTACTAGAGAAGTAATATGTTATATTTTTACTGATCTAATAATATTTGACATTGGAACAAATGTTCGGTATGCTAGATCTATAATATTAATTATTATAGATGCAATTTAATCTTTACTGCATAAATATTAAGACAAGAAGGAAGATAGTATGAATAATAAAAAACGGATCGAGATTCCAAAAAAGTTTTGGAAGTATTATGATAATTATAGAAGAGGGAAAATGACTATAGAAGAATTTTCAAAACAATCTGAATTAGCTGTTTCAGAGTTGCTTATATACTTATCTTCAATTTGATAATATAGGCTCGCTATGTTACAATAGATCAGAAAACACATATGGAGTTAAACCATGAATATTGAAGACTTTATTGAGAATGACCTGTTAGAAAAATTTGAGTTTTATAATTACAATCATGCATTGGAGATTATCACCCAGGGCTTCCCAAACGAATGGGGAGAAATTGTTGACTGCTTACGAAAACTTGATATTATCACGAGCGACTTGAGGGAATCTGGTGGTAATGAAACTAATATACCAAAGAAATTCGACGATGTACTTTATCCGTATGGATGGCGTGAAATCCGCATTTCTGGTGACTTACATATTAAGTTTTATCCTCGTCAAGCTGAGCAGCGTGGGAGGTTTGCTACTGAACCATTTGAGGAACGTGTAATAAATAACTATATTGATGGTCATAATATTGATTTTCTAAAAAACCGTATAGCATTTGACCTTGAATGGAATAGCAAGGATCAGACATTTGATCGTGATTTGCTTGCAATGCGCACTTATTATGACTGTGATATTGTTAGTGCAGGAATAATTATTACAAGATCACAGGAGCTTAACGATGTGTTTCGTACGGTTTATGATTATGATAAGCATGATCACCAGTGGAAGCCTATTATGCGTAAATATGGAGCTAGCACAACATGGATAGGGAAGTTGCTGTATCGCCTAGATTCAAGGCGTAATGGGGGTTGCCCTGTGTTGGCAGTAGGTATGAAAAAGAAATGTATTTCGGACTGGGAGGAGGGATATATCGATGAGCATAGTTAAGGTAACAGCTAATGAGTTATTGCATTTTTGTGCTGGACAGAAATTTTCCACAATATATGCAGACCCTCCTTGGAGATTTCAAAATCGGACCGGGAAGGTCGCACCAGAGAATAAGAAACTTAATAGATATGAGACTATGTCATTGGAAGACATAAAAGCGCTTCCTGTCTCACAAATAGCATCAGCAAAAAGTCATTTGTATCTGTGGGTACCTAATGCGCTTTTACCAGAGGGTCTTGAAGTATTAAAGGCGTGGGGCTTTGAATACAAAGGAAACATCATTTGGGAAAAAGTACGCAAAGATGGTGAGCCTGATGGGCGTGGCGTAGGATTCTATTTTAGAAATGTGACTGAGATTCTACTCTTTGGTATTCGAGGTGAAAATAACCGCACCTTAGCACCAGCACGCTCCCAAGTAAATCTTATTAGAACGCAAAAGCGTGAGCACTCCCGTAAGCCGGATGAGATAATCCCTATTATTGAGCAATGTTCCCCTGGGCCATACATTGAATTATTTGCACGTGGCGATAGAGATGGTTGGGCTATGTGGGGCAATCAGGCTACTGCAGAATATGAGCCTACTTGGAATACATATAAAAATTGCACAAAAAAGGAAGCATAGACTGTGCTATAAATTCTTTAGTAGCTGTTCTTTTAGTGTAAAGAGAAAAATAATGAAATAGGCATTGGTCCTATTACAATGCTTTTCCGTTAATCTGTAATTCTATACTTTACGGGAGTATTACTCCCACTATTTAGCGGGTTTGCCGTATGTCCGACTACATCAATGCCCTTGCCCTTGCGGGATTTAGCGTGGAACAGATTGTTGAAGAAACAGAAAAAGAGACGATGGAGAGGGACTGTGGATTTTCAAGCAAATATTATGCACCTTGCAAAGCAAAACGATTTCCGTTGTCATTGATTGTGAAAGCGAGGAAGATGTGATACGGCTTATATTTAGTATATATCACATCCATATCCGTTACCCCGGCGACCCTGATGAATTGTATTTTCGTAATTATCCTATTGCTCATCCCGAAACTGCCTCCGAATATGCTGCGTTGAAGCGCAGGCTGCTTATGAATATGAGGTAAAGAGCCAGGACCTGAGTTGGTGACTGCTGATATGGTAGATAAGTTTATAACAGAAATCTTCCAATGGGAGCATGGGAAAAGTGGGGCGCTTTGCATGAATGGGTTGTTAGGAGGCTAAAATGCAATGAATAATGAATGGTCAGAGACGAATAAACAGATCCATATCCTTCTTGGAAAGGAAACTACATATAAGGATGGAATAGAAATGCTCATCAAACTACGGAAGGAGCTGTTTGAGCAGGTTTCACAGATTGTGAATGGGTATCCTGTTGAAGCATTTTATCAGATGCCTTTTGCAAATGCAAAAGGGTATCACAGTAAGACACTCTCATATTCAATCTGGCACATCTTTCGAATTGAAGATATTGTAGCACATACTTTGATTGCAGGGGACGAGCAGATACTAATGACCGGCGACTATCAAAAGAAAATCGGCCCGCCTATCATTACAACCGGCAATGAGCTACAGGGACGAGAGATTGCAGAATTTTCAAAGAAACTTAATGTCAGGTCTTTATATGAATATGCAAAAGAAGTTATGCTCTCTACCAACTCACTTCTTACAAAACTGGAATATTCACAGATGAAGACAAGGTCTTCGGATGCCGATAAAGAAAAACTTGCAAAATCCGGTTGTGTCAGTCTAGATGAGCATGCCATCTGGCTTATCGAATACTGGTGCAATAAGGATATTTGCGGCTTGATTAAAATGCCATTCAGCAGGCATTGGATAATGCATATCGAGGCGATGCGTCGGATTAAGAATAAGTTGTGCAAAAATGCCCGTAAGGGTGTGAATCCTGTAGCATACTGTGGTCTTTCCTGTAATCACTGTTTCTTAAGTGAATGGTGTGGATCCTGCAGGACGGAGTATAGTGTTTGCTCCTTTGCAACACTATATAAGGACAAAAAATGTCCTAATGTGGTTTGCTGCAGTGAGAAGAACATAGATGGTTGCTATGAATGTTCAGAACTGGAAGACTGTAAAAAAGGCTTTTATATACCGAATAATGATGGAGCAGCTTCAGCTAAAGCCCAGGCTATGTTTATAAAGAAATATGGGAAGAAGGCTTTTCTAAAGGTGCATGATAAGCTTCATGAGAGGTTTGATTTTGCCAAAACTCAGGAGATACTGGGGCAGGATATGCGTGAAGGATTGAAGATACTGGAGAATGAATATAAGGATTGATTGATACCGAAATGCTGCTGATCCTCTCAACCGCTGTAATCATTTTCATTTGCATCACCGGCCACAGCGAAGGGACCTGTGCTGCGCATTCATTTAATTACCGTTGCGATACCGCAAAAAATGCGGATAACACTTTCGGCATTACTAGAAAGCAGTGCCATGCAGCGTCCAACAGCTTCCCTCCACTGCCTCATAACCGGGTCTGTAGGGACTACTCCTGCGGAAATGTCTGTGCAGACAATTATTTTATCATTGATTTTATCAAGGTTCTTATTTATATAATCCACCGGGTCGGCTCCATCGTTTATAAGGTTCAAAGTAAGCCTGTCAAGGCCATAAACAACCTTCCTGGAAAAATCGATTTCAGTACTGTTATCGCAGTAAAAGATCTCATCCTCCCGTATCTTATAGCTCTGGATTACATATTCCAACTTTCCCTGATAGGCTCCGCCAATAACCAGTACCATTATAGTACCTCCTTCCTAAACCAGTGCAAGCGCAATAAGAGCGCAAGCTTCCGAAATTGTAAGGGCATAACCCGATACATCACCTGAGACACCGCCAAACTGCCGGTATGCGTACAATATCGACAGAAAAAATCCGGCAGCCATCGCTGCAGCCACAACTAATCCTTTACACCCGAGCACGAAGCATACTGCCGCTGCCGCAAAGAGTCCGGTCAGAACCAGACTTATCTTATGAATCGTTTTTATGTTTTTCTTGAAATATGACCCATAACAGCTTTGGGGCAAAACCTTTAATGAAAGCAGAGTTAACCCTGCAAGGCTTCTTGATATCACCGGCATAAATACAAGAAAACATAGCTTTCCGGTGTCTGAAGTGTCGGAAATGGCCTCATATGTACTCGCAAAGCATATAACAAACAAAACTAAAACGGAAACAACCGCAAAAGAACCCGCATGGGGATCTTTCAGTATCTTGAGCTTTTCCTCAAGAGGACGGCGTGACAGGATCGCATCACTTGTATCCATAAACCCGTCAATATGTAAAAATCCCGTTATTATGTAGGGAAAAAGCATCAAAAACGCCGAAAGCATCACAGTGCTCAAACCTGCCAAATTCAATAGCTGCGAAACCCCGTACCACAACGATCCAATAAACAATCCAACGACGGGGAAAAACGGGACAATCAGATTTGCGCAGCTTTCATCCCATTTTTTATATGGTATCGGTATCGCGCAAAACATACCAAAAGACATGAAAAATCCCTTAACTAATCTTTTCATAAATAGTCTCGAACACCTCCCTGCCTTTGTGTATAGTAATGCTGCCAAATGCAGCCTCCAGCACAACGTCACATATAGCTGCCAGAGTCCTGTCTATGAAAGCGAGCCCCTTGCGGTAAGCCTCAGTCAATTCATCATACAGTATTGCATCCGAATAGATGTAATCTGAAACAATAACTATATTATTTACCTGCCTGCATAGGCTTTCCAATTCATCAGCAATTTTGTACGGTGCGTACAAATTTACATTACTGTCAGCCGGAAACATTTCATTCGCGAGTAAAGCCGTCGTACTGTCCAGCAGAAATGAGGCATTTATATCACATGAACTAAGACATTGCAGGATATCAACAGGATGCTCTATGGTTGTAAAACCCCAGCCCTGGCGCTCCTGTCTGTGCCTCTCGATTCTTTCATGATCCTCGCTGTCACACGGACGCATGGTTGCCAGATAATACATCATGCCCTCCGATTGTCCCTGAGCCAGCCTTTGGGCAAAATAGGATTTTCCGTTTTTGCAGCCGCCTGATATATAAATCCTCAACATCCCGCTCCTTTTGGACTTTCATGTATTCATACCGCTGATTATCTTCTATAGCTGTTATCTCTACATCTCTTATCTTCTATAGATGAAGCCTTTGCGCCTGTTTATACCTAGTCTGTTGAAAAGCACTCTTTCCCTTTGATATTTTCCAGATACTTTTCGTCTATTTCCGCTTCGGCAAATGTTCCCATATCACGGATTATTGCACAAGCGGCATCAACTACCATAAACATGATCGGGCAGCCGCTTCCTTCGCCAAGACGCATATTCAGCATAAGCGCCGGTTCAAGTCCAAGCTCCCTGACGGTGTATGCATAGCCCGGCTCACATGATGCGTGGGAAGGTATCATGTATTCGACAGCAGGTTTGGCTAACCTTACCGCCGCAAGGGCAGCTACAGCCGAAATGAATCCGTCAATAACCACCGGCAGCTTGTAGTACGCCGCGCCGAGATATACTCCAGCCATAGCGGCAATATCAAATCCTCCCACCTTAGAAATCACGTCGATCGGGTCGTCCGGGTCTGGTCTATATGCTTTTATTGCATTCCTGATAATTTGCTTTTTCTTTTCGTAGCCTTCACTGCTGAGTCCCGCTCCTTTTCCAACCGTCAAATCAGCATCAATACCGGTAAGAGCACACAAGACGGTGCTGCTTGTGGTTGTGTTGCCGATACCCATTTCACCGACGCCGATTATCCTATAACCCTTTCTGTGGGCTTCTCCGGCAGTTTCAATACCCACGAGCATTGCAGCTGCCGCCTCTGTGCGGCTCATTGCAGGTTGTTTTGCCAAGTTTGATGTGGATCTTCTAATCTTTCTGTTAATGATATCCGGATGGCTTATTTCTGCATTTACACCTACATCCACGATCATCAGGTCCGAGCCGAAGCGTTTTGCCAGCACGGCTGCTCCGGTTATTCCACGAGTAAAGTTGATAGTCTGTGCATATGTAACCAACTGAGGTGCGGACGCAACTCCCTCCTCAACAACACCATTATCAGAACACATGATAATGACACAACGCTTGTCCACGGTATTACAGATTTGTCCTGTTATACCCGCAAGCTTTGCCGCAATATCTTCAAGTTTGCCAAGACTTCCCGGAGGCTTTGCAAGACTGTCGAGTCTTTTTCTTGCAGCAGATGCCGCAGCATGGTTTATACCGGTGATGCCAGCAATAAGCTTCTCCAGATCCTTTTCATTTTTGTGCATAACTATACTCCTGACTATTGATCAATCCATCACCCACCTACGCCCTCGCTTCCGCGGGATATGCAGCTTAGAGGTGGGCGTCTTCTTGCATTTAGTGATATATTAATTAGTATAATCTTCACAGAAAAAAACTCCGGTCACAAAACCGAAGTGTCTAACAATGTTCACAATTTATGCCTGCACCAATTTATAGAATGCACTAGTGCAATACAGGATGCAAGCTAAAAAACTTTACAAAGACTACGCACTCCATACTCTGTGAATTTGCCAGTATGATTATACCATATTACGGTGCCTGGCACCATAATTTAATCTATAAGCGGATCATTGTCCATTATCCTCTCCACTTCCTCTGTTCCCGGCAGGAATGCAAAGTTGTAGCGAGCCGGAAGTGCAAAAACATACCTGCTGTTGCGGTGGATTTCCATTGGACCTATTGGTGCTGCACCAATGTGATATTTCCCTTCCTCGAGAGAGTTCCACTGCTCCATGGTAAATATCATGATCGGGATATCCTGCCGTGGTTCCTGAACAGTCCAGAGCGGGTGCCTTATATTGATGATGGCACCGGTTTCAACAATCTCATCACCTTTTGTAACTTCCATTGACAACCCTTTCCACTCATCTATCACTATGTCAAAACCCTCCCAGCTTCCGGGCAACATGAAAGCGAATCCATACTGCGTATTTTCATACGTAATTGAATGAAGCTGCTCAAATTCTTCCTTTATTAATTCCAGACTGTCATCTTCAAAACAATATGATTTACTCATTGTTTTATTTCCAAAAAGCTCTATGTCAATCAGAATATTTTCATCCTGCTGCCTAAACATTGAAAACACATTTACCTTACCCTTGTTAAGCACTGTTTTTTCATATATTGCGGAATTGATTCCGGCAGCCACAAACTGTCCCTTATAATAGGTAAGTATGCTGCCACCAGCTGGATTATTGTGCAATCCCTCAAACTGCATCAGGATCTCGCTTACACCATCATGGTTAATATCAACTGCTGTCGGGGTTCCCCAATTATGATAGAAAATCCATTCATCACGGGTCTCATCATAAAACACATATTTGTATCCTAATATATCAGAACCGATCGCCGCCAACAGACAAATACTATTCCCGGCATTATTATAACTGATTTGCAGATCATACACCTTTATTGCTCCCAGATCATGAGAATATCCTAGATCAGTCAATATATACTGACTGCCTCCATGTTTGAAGACACCGCTCACTTTGTTAGAGCTATCTGAAAATAAACTCAGATCGATGCTCTTGCCGTTAACCTTCCCAAGCTTTCTGGTTTCCAGCTTTTTTAGTTCGGATAAATCATCATTTACCGGTATACTTTGTAGTTCTATCGCATCATACCTGAGTTCGATGCTTTCCGGCAAAATATCATCGTCTATAGTCCTGATTATTGTTGCTTTAGCTGAAACAGGATATATCATGATCATCGGATCATCGGTGAAAGTGACTGAAATATTTGTTCCTTCCTTCAGATCGTCTGCGGACAGCTCCCTATCGGTATACCCCTTATAGATTTTTGTATCGCTTCCGATTATAACATTTGCTTTATCATAATTGCCATTTGCAGTTGTAATGGCTTCAACAAAAACGCTCTCAGGCTTTTTATCTTCACTCATAGTCACTTTGGTAATCCTGCCTTTTACATCTGTCTTCTCGATGGCAGTTACCAGCCATGTGTCATTGACGTTACTGACGGTAACATATTCTTCAGTGGTAAAATATGACTTTGTAGAATCGGTGTGTGTGAGTTCAACCCTGAATCTGTATGTATCATTATCACGCCTGTATTTTTCTGTAATCTCATAGCTGTCTACCCATGGACTTGATACTCCGGTAACCCATCCAAGTCCGGCAAAAACTGAATAATATTCGTCCTTCAGTTTCTGAGACATGACAGCATATTGAAGAGCGCCGTTTCTTGTCTTTACTCCCTCAGCCCACGTCCTTACAGCTGCATAGGGATCTTTTGGCTCCAATGCACGTTCAAGAAGAAGAATCCGTTCCTGTTCATTTTCGGCCTTAATAGCTTGATTCGCTTCATTATCCTTTACCGGCTTATTATCCTTAGTATCGGCAAATACCGAAATCATAAGGCTTGATAACAACAATGCTGCGAGTACGATTGTAATGCATTTCTTCACTGGCTCTACCTCCAAAGTATTTATGTCTACATAAATAGACGATCAAGTGAAAAGAATTGTTCGGTGCCAGGCACGACACTTAGACACTTATTTTATTTTAGGAAATAAATAAGTGTCTAAGTGTCGTGCCTGGCACCTATTATTATAGTTGTATTCTCCTTGCGCCAGACCATCTCGGCAGATGAAAATCCAGCTTTTCTTAGTATTGCAATTTGGTTGTCGATCGTACATGGTGTATCAAAATGATAAAATTCACCCTCAGGGATATTCATTTCACAACGCAGCCTGGCATTCTCGGCAAAAAGCTCATCCTCAACAGACTGGTCATCAACCATATAATCGCATTCTATATATACACCATCAGATTTGAGTGCTCTATAAATCTTCCTGTATAGCCCAGACTTCTCAGTATGTGAAAAATGATGCATCGTTTGAAATGAAATGACCGTATCGTATATATTTTCGCCCAGGTCTATGTCAAAATAGTCACCGCATATCAACCTAATATTTTTATCAGGATGCTTTTGCTTAAGCTTATCCAGCATTGCCTGCGTCAAGTCTATTCCTGTGACCGATGCATCAGGGAATCTCCTGAATATTTCATCAAGCTCAAGCCCTGTACCGCAGCCCAGGTCAAGGATCATTCCTGTATCTTCCGGAACGAGCTCCGCCATTTTTATATAGCCTTCCTTGCAGCCCTCGACATCATTTAGCATATGCTCATCGTAGCCGTCAACACGGGTGGTAAAAAAGTCGCTCATTCTCTCCAACGAAGGCTTCCTGATCGTCTGAGCCTCATATATCCTTGAAGTGCTGCCCCAGGGATGATGTCCGGTGGCTATATGTCTCCAGCCATACCTTTCATAATATGATGTATGGTCGGTGCAAAGGTACAGCTTTTCAAAGCCGAGTCTTCCCGCATCAATTCTTGCATTCTCCAAAAGCCTTGCTCCAAGGGCATTGCCTCTGGCTCTTTCCTCAACATACAGTGCGCAAAGATACGGAAACAAGTCAGTTCTGTCAACAAAATCGTTTTGGATAAGCCCGCAGCCCCCGATGATTTCATCATTTTCACCAATTGCAAGATACCACTGGGGTAGGCTTTCGTTTTTATCGAGACAGTCATTAAAGCTCTTTTCGTATTCTATACGGTCAATACCCCACTTGGAAGCGAACCAGTCAATAGCTCGCTCTGAATATTCGGGTCTGTATCTGATCGATATAATTTTATATTGCATAATAATATCATCCTTGTACTAAGAATATGATTATCTTAACGGCAGTTGAGATGCTTTCATTTTTATTCATAATAAATATTTTTCATTGACACAACCACCCCTCATCTCTTCCCTCTTTGCCGCTGAGCCTCATACATCAAAACTGTAGCAGCGCAGGCTACATTCAGCGAAGATGCAGAAGATCCATCAGACATCGGTATTGTTACCAGCGTGTCACAGATAGACTTAAATACGCAGCAGCTCAGCTTCTCTATGTAGTTTCCAGACATCACAATCCTGATTAGCCAAAATTACAAATGTTATATCCGAACCCGGGTAATAGCAAAACATATTGCATACTCCTGGATTGCAGCCTTCCTTATAAGCACAGAATATTTCTCCCTGTCTTTCTATGAACTCAAAGGCATATCCATACCGGATAATTCTCTGCTCATATGTTCTTGATATCTCACACTGAGGATACAACATTTTCTCAAATATAGGGCTGCTCCTGATGTGCCTGATAAATCTGTCAAGATCATACACAGTGGTATAAGCGCCGCTGTCTCCGGTGCCGATCGGAGGGAACGAATAGATATTCTTCTTCCAGACAGGTGTTCCCTTTCGATCATCGGCAATATAGTATCCTTCTGCAATATCAGGATCCGTATCATCTTTAGCACTGAAGAGAGTGCTATCCATACCGAATGACCTGAAAATATTCTCCGAAATAAACTCCCGGTAGCTTTGACCTGTCAATTTCTCAATCACAAGACCAAGCAAAACAAACGCGCAATTATTATACCTTACATCTGTGCCGGCTTTGAAATTTGGTTCCTTATATGCGAAGCTTGGGAGAAAATCCTTGTTATCCCTTATCGCATAATTAGGAGAGTTTATAAACAGTGCGGCATAGTCCTCGCCTTTTTCTTCATCGGCATCATCTGCAATTCCGGACGTGTGGGTAAGCAAATGGTGTATTTCAACATCAGTTGGAATTCTAGTACCAGCCAGATCGATTATGTTGTGGATCCTTTCGTTAAAGCTTAATCTGCCACGGGCCTCCAGCAGAACGATCCCTGCAGCGGTAAATAGTTTTGTTATTGATGCAGTATCAAAAAGAGTTGTCATTTTGTTCTTGATTTCAAAACCTCTGTGAGCAAAACCTGACGAATATTCAAACAGCGGGACGTCTCCCTGCTTTATCAGGGCAACACCCGAAAAATTATTATGTTGCATGTACTCGTCAAATAGAGCTAACATTTTGCTTTTCATTATATTCCCCTATTGGGATGCTAGGCACATCGCATAGATACTCATTCCTTACAAATTATTCTGGAGAGAATAAGTGTCTAAGTGTCGTGCCAGGCACCTTATTTCGGCACCATTATTTCAATCCAATACCTCTGTAATAATTCGCCCGAATCCTGCATTACCTCGTTTTCAAGTACGCCGCCTGATTTTTGTATGGTTGCGGCAGATGCAGCGTTGCTTTTGTCACAGGTGACAAGAGCCTTTTCAATGCCCATTTCGCTGCATTTTTCAAGAGCGAGCCGCAGCATTTCAGTCGCATAACCCTTTCTGCGTTCAGACGGTACAACGCCATAGCCTATGTGCCCTCCGTATTTTAGTAGGAATTCATTCAGCCTGTGGCGTATTTGTATCGTGCCTACGATCTTATTGCCGACAAAGGCAAAATATGTAGTCGCCGGAACAAATCCACCACTGTCTCTTGTGAGATCGGCGTTGATTTTCTCTATCCAGCGTTCGTAGCATTCTGCATTATCCAGACCGCCATCACCATGTATCATCAACTCTCCGTTATCAAAATACTCCTGCCGGTAGGCAAGAGCAAGTTCCTTATGCCCAACTCCCGGAAATACCAATCTGAGACTACTCTCACATTTTTGTGCTTTCCATTCATCTTTTAGTATAGCATAAGCATATTCATCACTGTATTTTTTAGCAGAAAATTTACTTGGAGGTCTCGATTCGACGAAACAGCCCTCTCTTCGCATGCCTATCCGTTCCATGACACGGTACGATCCATAGTTTTCCGTATCACAGTGGGCAATGATCCTGTGTAGATCCAGTTCACTAAAGCCAAGCTCTATCATTCGGGTGCCCATTTCAGTACCATAGCCTTGTTTCCAATAGTCCTTGTGTAAAATCCATCCGAGTTCTGCCTCATTCCCATCTGATATAGTCAAGCCGCAAGAACCGATCAGCTTTCTGCTTGATTTTAGTACAACTGCATACTGATAATCATGACAGGGTGTTTCTTTTGATTTTAAAACAGCATAGGAAATAAATGCTCTGGTATCTGACTCTTCATTAGGTCCCCATAACATATACTGAACATTTTCTGCAACGCTTGCATAAGCATGAACTGCTTCAAAATCATCTTCTTCAAATGGTCTGAGTATCAAGCGATCTGTCTCAAGAATTTCCATAATCCTTATCCTCCTGCCTTGATTGATGCTTATGCATACTCACTGTTTGGGATATTATTACATATCAATCCTGTTCATGTCAAGTATTAGGACGTGAGACAGGGGACGGTTCTGTGTCCTGAGCTGCAACCAGCTCAGGACACAGAACCGTCCCCTGTCTCACCCCGTCCCCTGTCTCACCCTGTCTCATCACACGTTAAAGTATGCCAGATCACCAGTGTAGTATAGATGCAGCTCATGCAGCGCTCTTGTGCATACAGTATAAAGCAGCCTTCTGTCCTCTTCCCTCGAATAATTGCGTGCATCTGCAGTACATACAATCACAGCATCAAACTCAAGTCCCTTTGCAAGATATGATGGGATCAAAACCGTGCCGCCATGGTATTCTTCATTTTGATCTGTTATCAGACTGATATCTGAAATTTCCCGGATGCCTTGATAAAAAGCTTTACACTGGCTTACTGTTTTGCAAATGACTGCTATCAGCTTATGACCTTTGCTTTTTAGATTTGATATATCGTCAGCGATCCTGCTGCAAAGCTCCTCTGTGCTTGATTTGATAACCAGAGGCTTATTGCCGCTCCTTTCAAGCTGCTCCGAGTTATTCGGTGACGAAAGCAGCGCATTGCAGAACTCGGCGATCTCCTTGGTAGAGCGATAGCTTTTTGTCAATGTAATTAATGTTGTGTCCGAATTATCTTTTGTATCTGGTGCGCCTGCTGCATCGTTTACATCTGCTGCACTTGTTACACCTGTTGTGTCAAATATTTCTGCCGCGACATCAAAGCTGCCGATATTCATATACGCATTGATAGACTGGTTCAAATCACCAAGTATTGTCATGCTGCAATGACAAAATACCCTCTTGATGATTTCATACTGAACCGCAGTATAGTCCTGCGCTTCGTCTATCACCACATGCTTTATTGCTCTTGCATCACTTTCGGCACCAAGTGATATCATTAACAGCACGACAGGCGCAAGATCCTCATAATTTATGACCCTGCTTTCCAATTGCCTCATCGTATACGACGCAGCAGCATCAATAGAATCAACATCAATTCCGAGATCGACCGATATATTGGGGTCGATATACGACTTGATATTTTTCAACAGCGCAGTATACAGATTGATTATGTCAAAGGACGTCATCCTCTCGATATCGATCATTACCGGTTCAAACTCAGCCTTGGACCGCAAGGCCGCCGTGATCTTTTTCTCTTTTTCATTCAGAGATATATCATCAGCCAGCTGATTTTTGAGTATATCACCTGCCATTGCTTCGACAAAAGGCTCAACAAGATACAGCAGCCTCTGCTTAAGCTTCTTGAGTCGTTTGATGTACGGCAGGTAGCTATAGTCATCAACAAAAAGCCTTCTTATTTCATCAGACGAAATAATGAGCCTTTCGCCTTGTACCAGGTTCTTGAACTTGATGCTCTTTCCATTTTCCAGATATGTCGTATAGTTACTTATTATTTTGGAAAACCCATGCGATGACTTGAGCTTGATACTGCTTAGCCTTACAGTGTCAGGTTTATCTGATAGAATAAATTCCATATGCCGGTTCATGGTTTCCACATGACAGCCTCGACCTACCAGGCCTTTGAAAAAATCTATGAAGGTGCTCCTTCCAATATTCTCTTCTCCAAGCTGAGGCAAAACATTTGAAATATAGTCTTCAAAAACATGATTTGGAGAAAATATAAGTATATTCTCCGATTTTATGCTTTCACGGTATCTGTACAACAAATATGCCGCTCTGTGCATGGCAATAGAAGTCTTTCCGCTGCCGGCCGGGCCCTGGACTATCAACACTCTGGTTCTGTCATCCCTTATGACTCTGTTCTGTTCCTTCTGAATACTGGTCACTATGGTGCGCATCCTGCTGTCGGTGCTCTTTCCAAGGATTTCCTGAAGCATTTCATCATTAATCCTCAGGCTGCTGTCAAACATATAGACAATCTGCTGGCTTTCGATCTTGTACTGCCTTTTAAGCAGCATACGGCCATAAATGGCACCCATCGGAGACATATAGCTGCACGGACCTGTTTCATGATCATAAAACATGCTTGAGATCGGTGCCCTCCAATCATATACAAGAATGTTACTGTTATCCTCTGAAATTAGGTTGTTTATCCCGATGTATATTTTCTCCGCCTTATCCTCTCCATCTTCGAGAAAGTCGATCCTGCCGAAATAAGGATTGCTCAGCATTTTTTGAAGTCGGAGCACCATATCATATGAAAACTTATATTTTCGAGCCTGATTTGCTATGTCAGCCTGATACTGCCACGACTGGGCCGGAGCATCCAGGTCAGACAAATCAGTCGGCCGGCATTTTACCTCCTCCCACATATCCCTCTGGAGCTCGATGGCATCTCTTTTAAAGTTCTCGGCCGCATTGATCCCGTCATCGAGCTGTTTTCGGATCTCGCTGATTACATTCTGAAGATATGTGGTTTCAGAGTCCAATATACTCTTGTCTGTGATCATGAAAAACCTCCCTGAATGAAATAGTAGTCTGAGCAAAAATACAGAATATTAGTCATGTTTTCAGTTAAAATCATGCCATTTGTAAATCTACGCAATAGTTATACCGCTGTCATCGGATATTGCTGAAATTTATGCGTCGTCATCAGATGTGCACAGTCTATCATACATGGGATATCCAAGAAATTAAAGGCTGTTATTGCAGTTTTCTTTATGTTATAATATAAGTGCAGGGAAAAAAGAAAAAAGCTCGCAGATGCGGGCTTTTTGTTTTGAGAACCAATTTTACATATCACATTCAACCGATTCAACTCAAACTATAAACGATTCTTGACCTGTTTTATTGATTTGCTAAATTGATTTACGGATTTGTTCAACCGGGTTATAATGAATCGGTATATCTCTCGAAACCTTTGTACCGTGTGCCCTGAAACGTCAGCCTTCCAAAATCACCTTCAACAAGATATCCGGCCTCGCCATGCGGGATGCGCAGTTCCAGCCTGTCTCCGCTTTCAAATTCAAATGTAGCATAATATATGGTGGATGTAGTTGAGTGATGATGCATATTATTGCCGTGGTGATGGTGGTGATGAGACACACTCGTTCGTTTGTCAACTACCCTTGCGTCTACCGTAAGTATAGGAGAATGGTTGTTCCTGTTCCATTCGCTAGCTCCCTGGAGCACCCTGAATATAATAAGACCCAGGATCAGAAAAAAAGCAATGCCGAAGATTACCGGAAAAACACCAAACATCATGCCCGATGGACCCATGTCATCAACTCCCCTTTTATCATAACTACTGAAATAATTGATTCATTATATCATACTTGACCTTGCATGTATTTGTTTGTTGGTTTTTAGGTTTTTATTGGAATGAATCATAAGGTGCCTGGCACGACACATAGACACTTATTTTGTATTTCGGATTATACCGAAATGAATAAGTGTCTATGTGTCGTGCCTGGCACCTAAATAGTTTCACCCTCAATAATATTATAGTCGAGCAGCAGTTCCGGTTGTACCTGCTTCCTATTTATGATATCGAATAGTGTATTGAATACCAAGTCACCCATTTTTTCAACGTGGTATTCTATAGTTGAAAGCTGCGGCTGAATATATTTTAATACATCAATATTGTCATATCCCATTATTCCTATATCCCCGGGAACTTTAAAATTCTTATCCCTGAAATATTTCATGGTCTCCAGAGCATATGAATCACAAATACACAGCATTGCTGTCTTTTGCTCCAGGTCGAGTTTCCTGAACGCCCTATTAAAATCCTTTCCTTCAACTACCAGCGGATCATGCTTGATACCATATTCCTGAAGGCCATCTATATATCCCTTGAGCCTTCTTTTTAGCGTATAGACATTGGATCCGCTTCCCTCCTGGTTACTAATGGCAGGTGTAATAAAGTAAATCCTCTCATACCCTTTGGATCTAATGAATTTTACAGCATCGGACATAGCCTTGCGGTCATCTACGCCTACATGTGCAAACTCATCACTTATTTTATTGTATATGGTTACTATTGGCTTTTTTGTGCTTTTTAAATACTCAATGTACTTTTCTCCCTTACCCACAGGAAATATTATGATACCATCTACATTTCTTTCAACCAGATATTCTATACCTTCAACTTCTTTTTTCATATCTCTGTGAGTCAGAATCAGATTTACGAAGTATCCCTTGCTTTTAGCATTTGCTTCAATTATGTCTATTAATGATGTAAAGAAATTATTATAGAGGTCGAAGCATATGATGCCAATAGTCATCGTCTTACCCGTTGCCAAGCTCTGTGCAATTCTGTTAGGCTTATAGTTAAGGAGCTTCGCAACCTCTATAACACGCTGGCGTGTCGTTTCTTTTATACCTTGTCTATTATTGATTGCTCTGTCAACAGTACCCTCAGATACTCCGCAGAGCTTCGCAATATCTTTAATAGTCGTGTGCAATTCTTCCCCTCCATTAAAATAAAACTCTCTACTAATCAATTATGGAGTCGTTCTATGCTTATATTTTATATATTTGTAGATTTTGAAATTGGTAATAATAATAACATCAAATATATAATTTGTCAATTTAAGGCCTTCCAAAGTGGATATACATTGCGTATTATCTTGTTGAAATTCTCAGCGACCCACGCACTTCTGCCTATGAACAGCCCATCTATTTCGGGCATGCATATCAAATCCTCTGCGTTCTGGTTATTGACGCTTCCTCCATATAATATGGGGATTGAATTTCCCATTATGTCTCCAAATAAACTGCAAAGAACATTCCTGATCGTCTTATGTTTCATGGCTGCGTATTCTTTTGTCGCAGGTACGCCATTGACACCTATTGCCCATACGGGCTCATACGCAACCCACAAATTTTCAGCCTGTTTTGCACTTATTCCATGCAGCCCTATTCTCAGTTGGGTACTTAGTACTTCATCACTAAGCTCGTAGCTCTTCTGCTCAAATGTCTCACCTATACACAGTAATGTCTTAAAGTTATGCTCCAGAGCGCACTTGACCTTGAGATTTTCCTGCTGATCTGTCTCACCAAAAGTATGTCGCCTTTCAGAATGGCCAATCTCCACAATATCTGTTCCTACTTCCTCAAGCATGATGGGTGATATCTCTCCTGTGAACTGTCCTCTTTCTTCCCAGCACATATTCTGAGCTCCCAGCATAATTTTACTGCCCTTCAGCAGTTTACCTGCACTCTCCAGTGATGTAAATGATGGTATAACGAATAATTCCAAATCATCCCCGGTAATATCAGCAGTCAGTGAGTTCAGCCTGTCAAGATATTCAAGTGTTTCAGAAATTGTCTTATACATCTTTGTATTTGTTCCGAGATACAACTTTTTTTTGCGCATTATTTCGTATCCCCCGACACATTCATATTCTGTGTCTCTATCTTTAAAATAGCCTCTACCTTAGGCGTTGATGGCCCGTCCTTAAAGGTAAGTGTGATCCACTCTCCCAATATCTTCTTAGCAAGTTCATGCCCTATAACCCGCTCACCCATGCATAGTACATTGCAATTGTTGCTTAACACCGATCTCTCTGCAGAAAAGTTATCATGACATAATGCAGCGCGTATACCAAAAAATTTGTTTGCTGCTATTGACATACCAATTCCTGTGCCACAGACCAGAACACCTTTCTTCTTGTAATCACTGTCTATGATTGTCTTACACACCTTTGCCGCAACATCCGGGTAATAAATACTGTCTTCTTTAGAAAAACAGCCGACATCCTCTACGTTCACATTGTTTTTCTTCAAGAAATCAACTAACACATTCTTTAGATCAACAGCCGCATTATCACATCCAATTACTATTGTATCTATAACCACATCTACGCCCCCTTTTGACTTTCTGCCCATTTCCTCATTGCCCTGAACATCAGATACACACTTGTCGCTCCGGCATCCTGATAGCCCATTGACCTTTCCATCAGAGACTTTGCACGTCCAAATCTTGCGATATAGTTTTTTGTTGCCAGCATGCCCTGCTCCGCCGCCGACTCCCCAGCTGACAGCATACCGGCAAAGTCCTTTTTGCTGACAGCATACTCTGACATCGCACATATTGCAGGTTCAAACGCATCAACCATTGTTTTGTCACCTATCTCAGCCTTGCCCCTTAGCTTTATTTTCTTCAGGCTCTTCTCCATCATTTTCGCAAACTCATCTGCAGTAAGCTCGTTTTCCTCGCCTGTATCCTTTCGACCTCCAAGGAATATAGTGCTGAAAATTACACCTGATGCGCCGCCCATGGAGTTTAGCATTGCCATTCCAATATCTCTGAAAAGGTCGTTTACAGAGGCATATTCCTTCTGCTCGATTACATTTTTCACACTAAGGAAACCAGTCTCCATGCCGATTCCATGATCCCCATCACCGATTTTCAAATCAACTTCAGTCAGATATGGCTTGTTATCAATAATCTCTTGAGCCATAAACAATATCATTTCCTTAACCTGATTTATGTTAAGCCTGTCCATTTACCACACTCCCAATGTTCCCTATATTCTTTTTTCCTGCCTTCATGTCGTTTTATTCTTTTTCTACTTGATTTCATCCCGTTTCATTATTTCAGATACTTGTTCGTTACCGGTTTTTGCAAACGCCGCCTTATAATATCGGCATCTCAGTAATTCTAAGATTTGTACAGCCATATGGGATTAGCTTGATTGTATTTTCTTCATTGGCTACCCAATTCATTGATGGCTTAACTGTTGCAGATCCGCGATCTTTATCCCATTCAACTTGCTTACCCTTCACATAAACTTCTATTGGGGCTCCATCAGGACTAAATGGATATTCACCTATATTTTTTTCAACAACATCAATATGAGTATCACTGATAATACCGAAATTCCAATCCGTTGTGGAAAATACCTCCCAATTATTAAGCCATGGCATTTCTTTTGCTTCTGGCTTGTCTTGTTTTATCCATTTTTCACCTATAGGTAATGAATACACCAACGGTCCATGTACCAAGGCTGATAGTTTGTTAGGCCTCTGAATGAACTTGTATTCAGTTGGCAGCATAATATTAATATCAGCTTTGCCAACCCAAACACGGTTGATCTTTAGGTAAGTCCCCATTTTTCCACTATAACTTTCATTATCAATACTTACAGCAGCGTTTTTTACCCAGCCAGGTATTCTTAAATATAATGCAAAAGGAACTTTATCCTTTACTTCAACACTAATTTTTACTTCATCACTAAAAGGGTATCGGCCTGTGATATCTACAGATATTTCTTTACCGCAAATCTCTGTTTCAAGCTTCGCAGGTGCATAAGATATTACTGCAATCCCATCCTCGGCCTGCATAAATAAGCTTTGTAAATATTTTGGCCATCCCTGTGTTTGTGTTGTACAACAAGGGAAGAATGGTTCCACTCCAAATAGATTCGCTTCTGGACCAACTGTGCTAAATACTGGCCATTCTTGTTTTGAACACTCAACTTGATTTACTTGTTGAACACATTGGTGGGCAGTCATATCATGATTAAATGCTGCCGGAAGGCAATTAAACGCAATCATCTCCAGTCGGTCAGCATAATCAATATCACCGGTTATACTTATGAGCTGCTCAAGCGAATACATAAATTCTACGACTGCACATAATTCACTGCCTTGAATCGGTTCATTTCCAGAGAAGTTTTCATCACCTGAAAACATACCTGTCACCATGCCATGATACTTATCGATCAAGTTAAGCATTCTCTTTGATGAAATATAGTCATCTTTTTTCTTAGATAGACGAGAGTATAAAGCCCCACTTTTAATTGCCATAGCATTATTCACTACATGGTTCATTGAGCTCCAATGACCTTGTGCAAGGGGTTCCGCATATGGCCAGGTTTCCTCATCACTATATAATTCAACCCAATCAAATCCTTGACATTTTATTTTTTTTGCCAAATGGATGAGCCATTCCTCATGCGTTCTTTCATATAACCAGAAAATACTGATGAGTCCTTCAGACCAACGAGTCGACCCCCAGTTTCTTATAGTATTTTCGTCAATAAATGAGTCCATAAAACGAAGTGCATTTTCTATCGATACTGGTATCCTCTCATCGCCTGTTGCTTCATAATATTGTATCAACACCTTCAAAATTCCAAACAAAGCCCACCCTTCAGTAAATGCAGATGTTATGTCCACTTTTTTCTCATCAAATGATTCAGTATCCGGTAAATCATTCTTTTCAGGTTCGTCTGGGCATATCCAACCATTTTCCCACTGACGAAAGAGAATAGCATTAACATATTTATGACATTTTTCTTGAAGTCCTTTGTCATCAAGCTGCCATGCCATGGGGATAATCCCATCCAACCAATAAATCATATTGTCAACTGGATCTTTTTCATCCGGAATGTATCCACCAATCCAGCGTGAACGCTGTAAACTGGGCCAGAAAGTATCAAGCTGGCCCCCCATTCCCGATGCGTGGATTTCAAGCTGTCTTCGAAGCCAACCTTGCGGTTTTATCTGCTTTATCGGATATGGTTTAAGCAACAAATCTCTAAGGCGATTATGAACTTTTATATTCTGTTTATAGTTCTTATGCCTGTCCACTTATTACACTCCCAAAATTACTTTTTACTCTTTCTACCTGCTTTCATCCCGTTTCATTATTTCAGATGCCTGTTCGCTGCCGGTTCTTTGCAAACGCCGCCTTATCGCTTGCTGTAATACGGGCTCCAGCAAGGCATATCATAGTATTTCTTCAATTCGTCGTCGAGTCTGAAGATAGTCACCGAAGCGCCAGCCATTTCCTGTGTTGTGATATACGAATTGACATCCATATCGTATATTGATATTCCCTTTTCCCTTAATCTTCTGGCAAGCTGTCTGTTCATGATGTACAATTCAGCTAATGTTGTGGATCCAAGTCCGTTTATGAGTGTACATACATGGTCTCCCTCTTTTATTCCCGAATCCTCAATTACCTTGTCCAGCAATATATCCACAATATCATCTGCAGGCATTAATTTCATGCGCATTATACCAGGCTCGCCGTGTACACCCATACCAAACTCGATCTCATCGTCAGGCAGAGTAAAGGAAGGCTCGCTTTCACCTGGTATCGTTCCGCCTGAAAGCGCAACACCTATACTGAAAACGTTATCTCTGGCTTTTGCTGTGACCCGGTATGCTTCATCGAGGTCAAGACCTGCTCCGGTTGCGGCGCCTCCTATCTTGACCACAAATACATCTCCGGCTATCCCTCTGCGATCCTCAGTCCGGTCTTTCGGTGCGGACGCTACGTCATCCCATACTCTGACTGTGCGGCTTTCAACACCTAAGTCTTCGAGCATTTCTGCCGCCATATCAAAGTTCAGATTGTCGCCGGCATAGTTCCCATACACAAAGAGGACACCCTTCCCCTTATTGACTGATAAAGCTGCCTGCATTATTGTATTAGGATCGGGAGATGCAAATATATTACCGCACGCAGCAGCATCAGCAAGATTCTCCCCGACAAACATACCAAAAAGTGGTTCATGCCCGCTGCCTCCACCAATTATAAATGCTACTTTGTCAGAGACTTCCTTGCTGCGGATTGCTTTAACTCCCGCTACTCCTTCATATTTATGTCCATATGCCTCCAGAAAGCCTTCTATAGTCTCAATTGGGACATCCTTTGGAGCATTTATAACTTTTTTCATCTGATTTACCTCCCGATCCATCTTCAATTACTTTCATCTTCATTTACTTCATTCTTATTTCTTTCCATTTTTTCTTTAACCTAAATAAATGCTACATCCTGTCAACTTTGATCGACGGAATATATTTACTGACCTCTTCGAGAACATCTGCATATTTACCGTGAACTCCCGCACAGTGATGGATATATGGTCCTTCCACCAGCGTTTTTTCCCACTTTACCCAGTTGTCTACCTCGAGCCACATATATGTGCCCTTGGTTTTTGGTCCGTCTATGCCTTTCCCCTCTCCAATGAACATACGATATTCACCATGGTCTCCATCAAATCTTAATACGGTCACGTCACCATTCTTTATCTTCCACTCTCCCGTTCCGCATTTATGTTCGGGGAAAATAAAGTGACGCCCCAGCTCCCTGACAGAGTTTTCGTCAGCCAACGAGGGCGGGAAATTCCCGCAGTGCCACAAAAGCTCTGCGTTATCGTTTTGCGGATGGCGTACTGTAAGATCAGCGAAAAAGACAGGCGACGCTGCCAGAGAAGCTTCCTGCAGCAGTATTGCTGTTATCGCTCCATGAATATCTGTCTCACACACCACCGGCAGGCCTTCCTCAGCAAGCATCCCATTAACCATGCATGGCATAATGCCCAGACCTGTCTGAAGTGCATTCCAGCATTGTATTGCAACACATGTACAACCATGCTCCTGACATATTCTTTTTATCGCTACCTTTAGTGCTGCCAGTCGGCGTACATCCTCATCACTATTTCCGGCTATGCAAACTGTGTTTGCGATTTTGTCCATCGCCTGCGAAAACTCATGACCCTCTTCATCTTTGATGCTGAGAGTCAAATCTACCAGATCGATCAGAGAAACAGGGAATGTATGAATATTAAATTTTTCTATCAATTCGCCCTCATTACAGATCACCGACCAGAATCCATCCGGCCTTGGTCCGATCTGCAATATCCGGAGCTTTCTAAAAGCCTTGACCGCTGAACACACTCCGATAAATTTGCGATAACCGTCTGTGAACGCTCTGTCCTCTACCCGGCAGTTTTCTATATACGTAAATGGTACATTGAAGCGTCTTAAGACCTTTCCGGTAGCAAACAGCCCGCACTGTGTGTCTCTGGTCCGCAGACCATCTGCAAGCGGCGCATCATCCCTCGGACCCCAGATCAGCACCGGCTTGCCGATCTCCCTTGCCGCTTTTGCCACAAGATCCTCCGTGCCAAAATTACAATGAGGGAAAAATAGTCCATCCACCTCATGGGTCTTCATTTTTTCTATCACCAGCGGCAGTTCTTTTTCATCAAACAGCAAGCCCTCCTGGGTTATATCTTCTATGTCGACCAATTCGGCACCTAAAGACTTTATCCTTTCCATTATCAGCTTTTTATATCTTTGGGCCTCCTCCTTGCTGAACACATTTCGCCTTGTCGGCAAATAGCCGATTTTCACCTTTTCCATATCAATTACTCCTTCTTTGATAGTCAATTCATCTTGAACTTAAGTAAATTGATAGAGTGTTTCCTGGCATTAAAGCTGCATACATTACCATTGACAACGGGATTGGCTGTGGCTTTGATTGTCACATTTTCTGGATTTTTCTCAGTATTGGAAGCTTCAACATCATCATTGTAAATAGTGTATGCTGCCTCTCCTTTGAGAGATAGATCTGTTTTCTCAAAATGTATCTCTGCATCCAGATCCTTTTCAGGATGCCTGTTGATGATAGATACATATAGATACCCGTCATCATCTCCTGTAACAGCCGCACTCAGGTAGTTTATCTTACTTAAGCCTTTATCCTCTGATTCAGGGTTCACGAGATTTATATTAAGAACTTCACGGCCGAGCCTTGGGCTCTGAGGCATTTTGACTGAGAAGGTCTCACCTGTGACGGTTGCCTGATATAGTGTGTCTCCAGTGTTGTTGCCGAATAAATCAAACACATGATACTGTGGACGCTCAACAATACCATCAGCCTTCACTGATACAGCTCCATTAATATTTACAAATGTCGAGTAATTGGCCATACCTATAGTGTCAGAATTGTTGATAAACATATTGAGTACACCAGCAGTCACGATTGCATTGCGAAGAGTATAGCTTTCGTCATCATCTACACCATCAAACAACCAGCCGAACATATTCCATTCATCCCATGCAACTTTTATATCCTTTGTATCATTGTTCATGCCTGTCAGAACAGCCGCAACAGTTAGTTTGTTTAATTTTTCCATATATTCCGGAACACACATAGTCTGCAGGTAGTCATCATCAAAGGGTCCCCAATCCTTCACTGAGTAGTGATGAGCAGAAATATAATCGACAAATTGCCAGAGCTTTTTGGTTACTGTATAGTTCCAGTCAGACTTTTGTTCATATCCGCATGCAATTAGCTTGATTGTCGGATCGACCCACTTCATCGCCTTTCCGCACTCCATGGCCTTTTTGGCGTAATCCTCAGCGCTCATGTGATTCATCTGCCATGGTCCAAACATCTCATTACCGAGTCCCCAGTACTTTACACCAAAAGGTTCCTCATATCCATGAGAGCGTCTCAAATTTGCATAGTAGGTGTCACCTGTACCATTGCAGTACTCGACCCAATTCACTGCTTCTTCAACAGTACCCGTACCCATATTTACACATAAATATGGCTCGGCTCCAAGCAGTCTGCATACCTCAATAAAATCAGCAGTACCGAATTGATTGCTTTCCTCTGTCAGCCAGGCATATTCAAATACCTTTTTTCTGTTTTCCTTTGGCCCTATACCATCTTCCCAATGATAGTTCGATACAAAATTTCCGCCTGGGTATCGTAGAATAGTCGGCTTAACCTTTTTGAGCTTTTCGATGACATCCTTTCTCAGCCCACTTTCATCAGAGTTACTATTTTCCGGATCATAAAACCCGCCATAAATATTTTTGAAAGCATGCTCACAAAAGTGTCCAAAAATTTTCTTGTCCACTTTGTTTTTAGGATTATTCAAGTTAACAAATATTTTTTCCATGATTCAGCCTCATCCTTAAGTTATTTGTAAACCTCACTTATTAGTACTTATAAAACAGAGGGATATTAACTATCCCCTGTTTTATAAGCAGATTTAAAGTCGTTTTATAGTTCTTATTACTTTTGTAAACCTTCTGATATAAGGAAGTTGTTCAAAGCATCATCTGCTTCCTTTATTGCATCTTCTATTGAAACCTGTCCCGTGATTCCTCCATGTATAGCATCACGGAATTCAATATCATAGGTGCTCCAGCGGGGAATCAATGGAGCCGGGACACCTATAGCAAGCGAATCGGCAAAAACCTTTAAGAACGGGTTGTTCTTGGATAACATGTCAAAGTTGGATTGCCGTGCAGGATCGCAGCCTGTCGCTACCTTTAAGTGCTCACCTTCCTGACTTGTCATAAATTCTATAAACTTGTATGCCGCTACCTTTTCTTTTGAATATGCAGTGACATAAACCCACCATCCTCCAGCCATTGTTGCAGGTTTTCCTTCTTCCCAACCGGGAACTGTCGTCCAGCCGACTTTACCAACTACTTCGGATTTACCCCAGTCACCTTCCGGAGTCTCAACCATCTTAGATAGGCCAGGCCATGTAACATGCTGTGCAGCTATACCCGACAGGAAAGCTGTATTCGTTTCAGGCCACTCCCAGTTATCCGTTCCTGGAGGTGTAGTATTCTGAAGCTCCCATTTGAATGATTCGAGAGTTTTCTTGAATTCAGGCGTATTTAGTTTACTCTTATAGTTCTCGTCAAACCAATATTGTCCGGTACCATAGAATCTGGTCTGTATACAGTTTGAAAGCTGGTTATTGTTCATACCCATAAACAATGAACCGTACAGGTTTTCTTCAGGCCTTGTAAAGAACTCTGCAATTTCAAAATATTGTTCCCAGGTTTTCGCAGGCGCAAGGTCATATCCATACTGTTTTTTAAATTCTGCCTTGTTTGCTTCATCCCCAAACAAGTCTTTCCTATAATAATAGACCATTGCATCCGGTTTCCATGGGAAGCCATAAAAAACGCCATCCTTGTTTCTTGTAACATTGAGCAGTGCAGGAATAAAGTCATCGAGGTTAAGGTTCGGATCTGCAATACTTGAGTCATTCGTAAATTCTGTAAGAGGCAGTACCCATCCGTTGTCGATAAATTCCTGTTCAGCGGGCATCGCCATTGCATCATATTCATCCGACTTTGATGCGAGGTCGACAGAGAGCTTTTCTTTGAAGGTTGCCATCGGAATTGCGACCACGTTTACATCACATCCGGTAAGCTCGGTAAATCTTGCCTTCTGTGCCTCGACACTGTTGCTTAGCTCACCCTCTGCGGTGAAAACTGTGATTGATTTCCCAGACAGGTCATAGGATGTATAAGGTATTACACCTTCCGGTATGTTTGCAGCAGGTACGTTCTTTGCCGATCCATCTGTATTCGGATCAGGATTGTTTGCCTGTGATCCATTATTAGCAGAATCATTTGCCTGTGGTTCGGTCTGAACCGCTTGCTGCTGACAAGCTGTAGCACTAAACAGCATGAGTACTACCATAACTAAAACCAACAGATTTGCCAACACCTTTTTGCTATTTTTCACAAATAGCACCTCCTTTTTATATTTTATACGTTATGTTAACGTATAAATTCAAAATTAAATCAGCCCTTTACTGCGCCCAAAGTAACCCCCGAGATCAAATATTTCTGAGCCAGTAATGTGAATAATGTTGCAGGTATCAGTGAGATGGTCATAACTGCAAACCTAGGCCCCCAGTAAGTATTGCGTCCTGTATCGAATGCCATCAATGCGACCGGAATGGTCTTGGAGGAATCACGAATCATGAATATAACTGCAAACAAATATTCATTCCATCCGGTCAAGAAGCTAAAAACTGCTGTTGCTGCGAGCCCAGTACCCACCAACGGCAGGATGAGCAAAACAAGTACTTGAAATTTGCTGCATCCATCGATAATTCCTGATTCTTCAATCTCATATGGAATTTGGGAGATAAACCCCATCATCATATAAACAGTGAATGGAAGACATATCGCCGTATAGGCTATTATCAAAGCCCACCTTGTATTGAGTAGACCCAACTGCCGCATAACCATGTACAAAGGTATTACCAGTGCTATCGCCGGCATCATTCTGCCTGTCAATATCGCAGCCATAAGAGTTTTCATGGATCTTTTCTTTGACCGCGCAAACACATATGCAGCCATGGTTCCAAACGCCAGAGAAATTAATGTTGACGTTACAGCAATTATTAAGCTGTTCATAAAGACAGGAAATATCCCCTGCTTGAAGAAAACATCATAATAATGCTGGAATGTAAATATTTTAGGGAAATAAAATGGTGGTATGGTAAGTATATCTCCAGCCGGTTTTATTGACGATAAAACGACCCATACCAAAGGAGTAAAAGAGACGACAAGGCATATCAGAATAATGAAGTACGGCCAAAATTTATAGAATATACTTTTAGAATTTGACATTTTTCCCCACCCTTATTTTTCATCTATTTTCTGACTTAAAAAAGATTGATATCGTTTTTGAATGTTACATAATAAGCATCAATCACTGTTTTTTACAGAAAAGAACTTAACTACGAGCTGGCTCAGTATCAGTATCATGATAGTGATCAGTAACGCAGACGTTGCTCCAAGACTTGTTTTAAATGTTCCAAATCCAAGCTTATACGTATAAATACTCATAACCTCAGTTAATTTTCCAGGTCCGCCCTTTGTTGTGGCGATAATTGTGTCATAGATTCTCAGAACATCCATGAGGCGCATAGTTACAGCCACTTTCAAAACCGGATTAAGCATCGGCATTGTTATGTACCTGAACTTATGCCATGCATTCGCTCCGTCTACTGTAGAAGCTTCATAAAGTGAACGGTCTATAGTTTTGAGCCCGGATGCCAGGATCAGCATGATCATTGGCGTACACTGCCATGTATCCATAGCTACAATTGCCCATATCGATGTACTTGGATCAGAAAACCAAACCTTTGTGGAAACACCGAAAAATGAAAGTATAGGATTGAGCATGCCGTATGTCGAATCTGCGAAGATAAACCATGTCAGGCCAACCATAATAGGCATTAACATATAAGGAATAAATAAAACACCTCTGAAAAAGCCCATGCCAACAGGTGTGCTGCCGAAGGGACCTCGGATATTTAGTAGCAGTGCAAGCCCCAGACCTAATACAAGCTGTAGTATAACACTGGAAATACCTATAATGAGAGTTACTTTAATTGAATTCCAAAAGCCAGAATCAGATAATATGGTTACATAGTTTTGTAGACCAACAAATTTACGTGCCATATTTGGGTTATTTAAAACGATATTGAAAAAGCTCAACCCCAGATTATAGATCATAGGCATAAACTGTACAAAAGCCATAATAATAATGGCAGGTAAGAGAAACCAGGTATATTCAAACTTTCTTGATTTCAACAAAACAATCAACCCTTTCGCAAAGTGTAATTTGGGTATGTTCTAGATTGTTTGCGCACACGATTTTGTGTGCAAAACTTTTTAAATAAAAACGTAAAAATAGTGCCGATAATGCTGCTTCATAATGCTGGGTTCTTCTAGACCGCTAACTATATGCGTTACGAATCGGGTTGCAAAAGTAATTAGCCATAAAAATAACATTGACCATTGTAAAAGTAACCCCCAAGTATTTTTGTGTACGCACACGATTTGTGTATTTATATATTACCACCACATATAATACTTGTCAACAAGAATTTCAAATTAAAGGTGCCAGGCACGACACATAGACACTTATTTTGTATTTCGGATTATACCGAAATGAATAAGTGTCTATGTGTCGTGCCTGGCACCTAAACTTAACTAAACCTATATTAGTTTCTTCCCGCCCATGTACATCTGCAATGGTTCCGGGATATTGACAGAGCCATCTTCGTTGAGATTGTTTTCGAGGAATGCTATCAGCATTCGCGGCGGAGCCACCACAGTGTTGTTCAGTGTATGAGGATGGTAGTTGCCCTTCTCCTTGTTCCGCACACGGATGCCAAGCCGGCGTGCCTGTGCATCTCCAAGGTTTGAGCAGCTGCCGATCTCAAAATATTTCTGCTGCCGGGGCGACCATGCCTCCACGTCAATGCTCTTGACCTTCAAATCGGCCAGATCTCCCGAACAGCATTCAAGAGTGCGGACAGGAATATCCAGAGAGCGGAAGAAATCCACCGTGTTCTGGTATAGCTTATCAAACCATTCCGGACTTTCTTCCGGCTGGCAGACAACGATCATCTCCTGCTTCTCAAACTGGTGTATGCGGTAAATGCCGCGTTCTTCTATCCCGTGAGCGCCGACCTCCTTGCGGAAGCATGGAGAGTAGCTGGTCAGTGCCTGTGGCAGCTGATCCTCATCGAGAATCGTATCTATAAATTTGCCGATCATGGAGTGCTCACTGGTGCCTATCAGGTACAGATCCTCTCCTTCGATCTTATACATCATGTTTTCCATTTCAGTAAAGCTCATGACTCCGGTAACTACTTCGCTGCGGATCATGAATGGAGGAATATAGTAGGTAAAGCCCCTGTCGATCATAAAGTCCCGTGCGTATGAGATAATAGCCGACTGCAGCCTTGCTATATCTCCGCATAGGTAATAAAATCCGTTACCGCTGGTCTTTCTTGCACTGTCAAGGTCAATGCCATTCAGCTTCTCCATAATGTCAACATGGTACGGGATCTCAAAATCGGGCACTGCGGGCTCGCCATACCTCTCGACCTCTACATTTTCACTATCATCCGTGCCAATCGGCACAGAGCTGTCTATTATGTTCGGGATCACCAGCATTCTTTCCCTGATGTCCTTTGCAAGCTTTTCCTCCAGCTTTGCCAGCTCACCAAGCTCATTGGTGATCTCGACCACCTTTGCTTTATTTGCTTCGGCTTCTTCCCTCATGCCTTTTGCCATTAGATGGCCGATTTCCTTACTGATGGAATTGCGCTGGCTTCTGATCTCATCGCAGCGCGTCTTTGCCTCCCTGTACTGTCTGTCCAGTTCCAGCACCTCATCTACCAATCCCAGCTTCTGCTCCTGAAACTTTTTACGTATGTTTTCTTTTACCAACTCCGGTTCGGTTCTGATCAATTTTATATCGATCATATTCTTTCCTCCTGTCTGATAGTGATGTCTGGGGCATTTTCATACACCGTCTGACACTATCTGATTTTTTCTGATATTCCCTTCTGCATCGGACCAGGATATAAAAAACCTTCCTGACCCATACAAAATCATGGGACGGAAGGTATCCGCGTTGCCACCCAAGTTGCCGGCACCATTACCGGCCTCTCGAAAGTGCTCTATAGGGCACCAGCCTCCGACTCATCACCGGCAGCTCCAGAAGCGGAAAAATCCAGCCTCCTGCCGGTTCACACCAACCACCGGCTCTCTGAAAGGCGTTATGGACCATAACTTCTGTCATTGCTGAAAAATGCAAATAAATAATATTAACACTTATTATATACCATACTTCAAAATAATGCATCGTTTATAAAAATTTTTTTTGATGTAGGAGATTTTTCTTACCTCTGCACATTTTCAACGAGGCAGGCGGCATGTTCTGATATGTTTAATATTCAAGTATTCGTACAGGCCCTCTGTTCCGTGCTCGTGTCCGAATCCGCTGTCTTTCCATCCGCCGTAAGGTGCGTTGATCACGCCTGCATCCACATTGTTAACAGCTACATTTCCTGCTCTAATGGCATGCGACAGCTGATGTGCCAGACTCAGGCTCTCAGTGAATATTATTGCAGCCAACCCGTAAATACAGTCATTTGCGAGCGAAACCGCCTCATCTGTTGTATCAAACGGCATTACGCCCACAACAGGACCGAAGGTTTCTTCCTTCATAATCAACATATCATGATTGACATCCCTTATAATTGTTGGTTCAAAGAAGTAACCTTTTTCATATTCCGCACCTTGTGGCTTTTTACCGCCGCAAACCAACTGTGCACCCTTTGAAATAGCATCCTTTATATGTTCCTCAGCTTTCTTTATTCCGGTTGGAGTTGCCATAGGACCCAAATCACAATCCTTTTCAAGGCCATTTCCGATTGTGAGCTTTTGTGTCTGAACTGCGAATTTATCTATAAATTTTTCATAAATCGTACGATCAACATAAATACGGTTTATTGCAATACATATCTGTCCCATATTTCTGAAAGACCGCCTGACGGCGCCTTTAACAGCAGCGCTCAGATCACAGTCACTGCAGACTATCATAGGCAGGCTTCCGCCGAGTTCAAGAGAGACTCTCTTAAAGGTATCGGCACAGCTTTTCAACACTTGCCGCCCGGTTTTAGTAGAACCTGTGAATGCGACCTTCTTCACCAGCGGACTTTCTGTCAGTACCGGCCCTATTTCAGAGCCATACCCTGTGATCAGGTTAATGACACCATCGGGTATGCTGGCTTCCTCGATACAGCGAATAAATGCGATCGGTGACAGCGGCGTCTCCGACGGAACTTTGGCAACTATCGTGCAGCCTGACGCCAGCGCTCCCCCCACTTTCCATGCGAGCAGCTCTATAGGGTAATTCCAGGGGGAAATGGCAGCGGCTACTCCTACAGGCTGGTATATCACACTGCTCTCACAGTTACTATCAGCATTCGGGATAATGCGGCCGCATATCCTTTCACCCTCCTCAGCGTAATATCGAAGGATTTGGGCGCCTTTACGCACTTCTCCGAGAGCTTCTCTAAAAGGTTTACCCTGCTCCATCGTCATAAGCTCGGCAATCTTATCTTCATTTCGCAAAACTATTTCTCCGGCCCTCCGCAAAAAAGACCCTCTTTCAAACGGTGTAAGAGAAGACCAGCTTTCAAATGCCGCATCTGCTGCCTTTATTGCATCTTCAGCATCTATCCTGCCTGCTTTTGGCACTTTAGCGAATACTTCCTCAGTAGCCGGATTTATCACCGGGATCGTTCCCCCGTCCCTGGCTGTTGTCCACTTGCCTCCAATCAGCATCCTTTCAATTATCATTTTTACATTCCTCCGGATCCAGCGTACAGGTCACCCAAAGTACAACAAGCGGGAGATTTCCTCTCTGAAGAGTGGTGTGGTATTCACCCGGTTCTACGTATAATGCGTCCCCAGGCTTTATGGGAAACTCATCATCTCCTACAATCATTACACCCTCTCCTGAGATAACAAAATAAACTTCTTCCATATTTTCATGGGCATGTCCGGTGGTAGTGCCAGTTGGGTATATGGTTGTGTAACCCATTTTCATGCGTCGTGACGGGCTTTCTTCCGGGTCAATGAGGAAATATGTGTCTCTGAGCACTTGCTTGTCTCTGTTTTTCACCCTGTCCCGAAGCGACCTTGGATCAATATCTGGTGTTTTATCCTGTATATTCTTAAGATATTTCATTGCGAACTTCCTCCGTTTTTATTGTTTATAACACTTTATTTCAAAGTGAAATTTTCGATTATAAAAAATTTTTCATAATTTACATCGTTGTGTTGCCTATTCACTTCAAGTGTTCCTGTTTACTTTTTCAGCCCCTATGATTTCTTTCAGAAGGTCAACAGTGATATATTCAATATCGCGCCGTATACTACAGCTATTTCTCAAAACTTCAGCGTGATTTCCCGGTTCTCCCAGCGAAGATACCACCATGTCAGCTTCTTTCAGATCTTCGTCCTTTGAATAAAAGCTTACAGTTACGATACAGTGCATTCCTGCGTTTTTAGCCGCTAAAAGCCCGTTGCGGTTGTCTTCTACAACAAAGCACTCACAGCCTTCCAGGCCGTATTTTTCTTTGACCAGGTTGTATATATCCGGTGCGGGTTTTTTGCACCTTACGATATCCCCTGCGAATATGCTGTTGAAATAGTCGAATTCCTCCTCACCGACTGACGACCGAATCAAGGTCTCTACACTTTTTTCATTGGATGTTGAACAAACAGCCAATATTAATCCCTTTTCATGAGCCTCATTTATAATTCGCTTTATTCCCGGACGTACAGGCAGTTCTCCATTTCTGCTCATTTCCATGAATATTTCCGTTTTTCGCTTATGGAGAGCTCTTATTGTTTCTTCATCAAAGACATAGCCGGGAAATCTGGATTGGTTTTTTGAAAAATACACTTTCATCCGCTCTTTTCCCCCGGCGGTCCTGAGAAGCTCCTGATATTCTTCCACGCTCCATTCGACATCTATGCCCGCTTCCTTGAAGGTGCGGTTAAAAGACACACGATGACCGTCTCTTTCTGTTTCTGCGATAACCCCATCACAATCAAAAATCAAAGCCTTCATTTCGCTCATTTTCATCTGACTCCTAATCTACTAAACTGAAATGCGGATATGCTCCCTGTTCACAATATGCGGCGGTATCCTTCCCTCCAGGCAGTCAACCACTTGGGCAACAGCCTCAAGCATCATTTTCGCTCCGCATTCCTTTGTCAACGCTGCGGTATGCGGCGACAGAACCACATTTTTCAGAGTAAAAAATGGGTTGCAGACTGCGGGAGGTTCATTTTTAAAAACATCCAGTGCCGCTCCGCCGATTTTATTCTGCTCGAGTACCCTTATCAAAGCTGTTTCGTCTATTACATCCCCTCTGCTTGTGTTTACAAGATATGCGCCAGGCTTCATTCTGCCCAAGAGGTTTTCATTGACCATATGTCTGTTTTCTGAAAGACTTGGGACGTGAACGGTTATAAAATCGGATACTTTAAAAAGCTCCTCAAGCGAACAGGAAAATTCAGTGTCTTTGGCATAACGCTCCTGCACGAAGGGATCGAAAGCCAGAGTTTTCATTCCAAACGCCTGCGCCATTCTCATCACCTTGAAGCCTATTTGTCCCAATCCGATGATCCCAAGTGTTTTTCCCCTAATCTCAACAGAACCGCTGTTGCTGCGTCTGCCCCACATTCCGCTGCGAACACATGCATCCATCTCGGGAAGATTTTTCGCAAGCGTCAGAATGAATGCCATTGTATGCTCGGCTACAGATACGGCATTGATCCCAGGCAGGTTGCACACCATTACATTATGGTCTGAAGCGGCTTGTACATCGACATTATCATAGCCTGTGCCTGTTCTGGATATAATCCTCAGTCTGGGTGCGGATTCAATTATTTTTCTGGTTATTTTGGTTTTGCTTTTTAAAACTATACCGTATATGTCCCTGATATCTTGTAAAACAACCTCTTCTGAAGTTCCTCCCGCCATTACGACCTGAGCCTTCCCTTCCAGAAGTTCAATTCCTTCGTCGGATATTTTCTCAGATATCAGAACTTTTTCCATTGTACTCCTCCATATGCCAGCATTTCATTTAGCGAAAATCAAGGCCGGCTCCATTTCGTTGCAGCAAGTATCTGTCCGGAGCATTCATGCCATTATAGATAACCGGCTTCAGAAAATGCCTGCCTGATAGATTCCTTCTGCTCTTCGGTGCAATCGGCAAGCGGATTCCTCACTTCTCCGCCCTTGTACTCAAACAGACCACATGCAGCTTTTACACCGGCTACCCCGTATTTGCCGGCCGCTCTCTTATTCAGTGCTATAAGTTTTTCACTCAGCTCTTCTGCTTCCTGCAGCCTGCCTTCGTCATAAAGCTCTTGTATCCCACAGCAGGGTTCCGGCAGATAATTCGCCATGGACAGAACTCCACCGGACGCACCTGACTTAAGACCTGTCAGAAAGTTTCCGATGCTTCCCGCAACTACCTCAAAGCTTTCGTCCTTTACCTCCAGGTATTTCTCAATATTTCCGGTTGATGTATCTTTCATTCCTGCTACATTAGGATGCTTTGACAGCTCCCTCACAACTTCCGGCGACAGTGTGACTCCGGCAGCGAATTTGGGGCAGTTGTAGAGGAGCACAGGTATCGACAATCCATCCGCCACGGCGGTGTAATACCTGATCAACGCCGCATCATTCATTGACGACGCAAAATAGCTTGGGCACAGGACAGAGACGAAGTCGGCTCCTTCATCCTGAATCCTTTTACCGAATTCAATGGTACAATAGGCAGAATGTCTCGCGATACCAACCATCAAGACCTTGTCCTTTGCCGCATTCCCTTTCACAGTCTTGAATACGGTAAGCTGTTCTTCATCATTGAGATGAGCAAATTCCCCATTACTGCCAAGGGGCATATAGCCCGCCACCTTAGTACTGTTAGAACACAGAATATTGTGTTTGAGCATGCCCAGATCTATTTTTTGATTTTTAAATGGTGTGATTACAGGTATAAATACTCCCACTAGCTTTTTGCTCATCATAACACCCCCATGAAATGTACTTTGCAGTTTCGTATTACAGTCTTATGCTCTGCCGCTGCTTCCGAATATATCCATGAATGCTTCTACACTTGCGGCTGCGGTATCCTCCAGATATTTTATCGACCGCACAGGTTCATAATCTTCGGGATTATCCTTAAAATATTTCTCAAATGAATCTCTGAATATATGCTTTATGCTCGTAGATATATTGATCTTTGTACCGCCGCATTCTATGCATCTTTTAAATATGTCTTCAGAAAGGCCTGTCCCTCCGTGTATCGCAAGAGGCATACCGGTTTTGTCAGCTATTTCTCTTATAAGGGCAAAATCGATCTCAGGTTCTTTCCGGTATAAGCCATGGGCTGTACCTATAGCAGGTGCGAGAAGGTCTATGCCTGTGGCGTTGACAAACTTAACGCAGCTGTCCGCATCAGCCAGGTGACTATCGTATTCTTTGACAAATATATCATCCTCCACTCCAACGATGGCACCCAACTCGCCTTCTACAGTCACATTGTGCGGCGAGGCCATCCTTACGGTTTCCACTGTCATCCTTATGTTTTCTTCCAAAGAAAATGATGAAGCATCTATCATAACGGAGCTCCATCCTGCGTCAATACATTTGTCAATAACATCAAGCTCCTTACAGTGGTCAAGGTGCAAGACTACCGGTACCGTTGAGTTTTCAGCCAACGTCCTTACCCAGCCTGCTATCGGTTTGTACCCATATAGCTTGACTGTCTTGACGGAAGTCTGTATGATTACCGGGGATTTTTTCATCTCTGCCGCTTTTACGACCGCAGAAGCTGTAGTATAATCCACAATATTAAATGCACCTACCGCATATTTCTTTTTTCGGGCATCTTCGAGAATGGATTTTAAGTTTACATAACTCAATGTGCTGCCCTCCTCAGTTCTATATTACCCTATACATAATGATTTTAGCTCTTTATGTGTATTTTGGGAATAGTTAAGACATTTCTTCCGCTAGCTCTATCCTCTCACCGCTTGGGCCATATATGAAAGCATGTCTTATTCCATTCATGAATGTCGGAATGGTCTCCAACCCCTCCCATGAGAATTCAATGCCCTTGGCTGAAAGCTCATCCATTACACTCGAAAGATGGTCGACCTTCAAGCATAAATGCTGTATCGGCCCTGCTGTATTTGCTACTCTTTTTAGGTCAACAGGAACAACCAGTTCTATTACACAATCTCCAAGCCGCATCACTGCTGCCTCCACTTTACCGGTCGGATGATCAACAACACCCCGCCATTGTACCGAAAAACCTAAAATGTCCTTATAAAAAGTAATCGATCCATCAATGTTTTTTGTATATATGCCAATGTGAAAGAGGCCCATAACCGCCATATCAATTGTCCTCCCGAAGACTTGCCATTTTTAGCACTCTGTCATTTGCCCTTAGTTTCTAATTCGAATATACCCCTGCTGTTTCTGACCCTTTCCATTGCCTGTCCAACAAGCTCCTGTATAACGATCTCACCCAGGTACAGTATCCTGCATTCCGGCTCCATATGCCCTGCATATGCCTTGTCCTTATCTGATACTACTGTATGAAGATGCGGCTTGCCATCTGCGATTATTCCGGAAACAGAAACAAGCTCAAGAGCTTCATCCTTCCATTCAGGATAGGTTTCCACAGCCGGATAGCCTGTCGTTGTAACCATATGCAGCCTGCAATAATCAAGAGTACCAATACCGGATGCTATGTAGCCGTCTGTGATACCGGTTTCATCCAGCACCCTCTGAATGCTCTCAAGTACATGATCGCCCTGATCCAGCCGAAGTATGATCGTCCTTCCCAATTCCGCATTATTAAAATACTGCATAAAAGCCTCCTGTTTTTCTGGCTATTCAACGAACCGTATCGTCCAATTCCATGCCAAGATCTATATATTTTTGCCTTCTGGATACTTTATCAGCATCCATCTCCTGTTTAGCATATCTGGCTACGTCCTTTGCTACCTTACGCGGCACTGCGATAACACCGTCACCATCCGCTACGATGATATCTCCCGGATAAATAGCTACGCCGCCTATTGCTATCGGAATATCCTTCTCAAGATAGCGTATCCTTGCCTGATCCATAGGCTGTGAAATAAATTTGGACCATACCGGTATCTTCTGTACGATCACTTCATCAGTATCGCGGATACCGCCTCCGTTAAGCAAAAACCCAACCGCACCCTTTTTCCTGCAGTCAAGCGAGTTGTTCGAGCCAATCAAACCAACATCGATTCCGGCTACATCCAGACATATGAAATCGCCCTGTTGGATATCTTTTGCCCAGGGATCATAGCATACTTCCGAATAGTAATATTTCACCCATTTTGTATATTCCTCACCGGTACAGAACGGTACAGGACCTTCGTAAGGTATATAACGGGCGGTCCTTGCAATACCGATCGCATTAGTACGGAAAAGCGGCCGAATGCTGTGGTCTACGGTACCATAATGGTGATACCCCATCCAGTCCATACCGTCACGCACATCGGTTACTCTCATACCCTTGAACAATTCCAGCAGTTCCAGATTTTCTTTTAGATTCATGTGATTTTCCTCCCCCTATTAGAAAATATTTTCGTTTAATACCATTGAACTGTTTCCTCTCTAATAAAACTGCTTAACGCATTGGTAAACTGCATTGTTTTTCAAAAACAGCGGTATTGTTTCTAATGGCGCACGGCATTCGACCCACCTGCCCCCGGAGTATGATTTTCCAGTTCCCGCCTCCATCCAGTCACAGTTTTCAGGCAGGTAAACACTTCTTTTACGAGCACCCTCATAAATCACCGGCGCAACCAGAATATCAGGCCCGAACATGAATTCATCTTCAATATCCCATGTTTTCTTATCGTCAGGAAAATCAAAGAATAAGGGTCTCATGGGAGGTGTCCCATTTTCGTGCGCTTTCTTCATCTGCTCCATAATGTATGGACGAAGTTTCTCCCGCAATAACAGAAATTTTCTAAGTATGGAATATGCCTCATCACCGAAGCTCCAGACTTCATTTGATCCACAGGCTTCAAAATCCATGATGTCACTTTCCTCTGCGCCTCCAACCTTTTTCTTTGCAGTTTCCGGTGCTTTACGCAGGCCGTGAAGCCTGAGAATTGGACAAAACACACCATACTGGAACCATCTTATAAGCAGTTCACGGAAGGAGGGATCCTCCGGATCACCTCCTGAAAAACCACCGATGTCCGTTGTCCACCAGGGAATACCCGATAATCCAATATTGAGTCCTGCATATATCTGTGTCCTGAATGCTTCAAAACTTGAATGTACACCCCCTGGCCATAATGCCGCTCCATATTTCTGACTTCCAGCCCAAGCGCTGCGAACAAGATTGACCACATTCGATATCCCATTTTCCATCATACCATCGAAGAAAGCCTTTGCAAACAGTAAAGGGTATATGTTGCCAACCTCAATATTCGGCCCCAGATAATATCTGATGTTATCAAAATCGTAAGGCCTTATTTCAGGCTCTGCTTCATCGAGACAGAAAACGTTTATACCGTAATCAAAATAATTTTTTCTGACTTTATTCCAGACATACTTTCGTGCAGCAGGATTTGTGGCATCAAAAAACACTTCGTTTCCCCGGCAAATCAGCTGCGTTCTGACTCCTCTATCAGTACTTACAAGGTACCCTTTGGCTTTCATCTCTTCATAGCTTGTACTGGAAGGGTCGACTGTAGGCCAAATCGAAACCATGAGCTCTACACCCATCTTTTTCAGTTCCTTCACCATGGCTGCTGGATTGGGCCAACACCTTGGATCAAAACGCCATTCTCCCTGCTGAGGCCAATGAAATAAATCAATGGCAATAACGGATAGCGGCAGGTTTCTTCTTTTATATTCCCTCGCAACGTTGAGGAGTTCCTCCTGAGTCTTATATCTCAGCTTTGATTGCCATAAACCTGCTGCGAAGTCCGGCATCATAGGTGCCCGGCCTGTTACCTGAGTATAATTTTTCAGTATTTCAGAGGGTGTATCTCCAGCAGTGATCCAATAATCAATAGCTGAAGTTACCTCAGAGGTCCATTTTGTGTAATTCCGTGCCATTGTTACATATCCATATGCAGGATTATTCCACAAAAAACCATACCCCATATTTGATAAGACAAACGGTATATTGACCTGCGAATTTCTCTGAGCTAATTCCAATTCGCAGCCCTTCAGATTTAGGTAGGGTTCCTGATGTTGACCCAGGCCGTATAATTTCTCATTATCATTACTTTTAAAATAGACAGCAGATCTGTATTTACCACCTGGTATCGGTTTTAGCTCTCTTCCGGGGATAAGCAGTGCAGACGGGTTTTCTACAGCTTTCCTATCCTTCCAGTGCTCACTCAGCAGAGCCTCGTTCCTTTCATTGAAATAACTTACGACTCCATTTTCATTGATACAGCATGTTATTTTGCCATTCGTTATGGATGCTTCCTTTTTGCCCTTGCTGATATGCACTTTGCATGAGTTTTGGGGCATTAGCGCCCAGTTTCTGCTTTCCAGCCTGTCATCATACCTGGTGCAGAGGAATCTCAAGCTGTTTTCACCCCAGGGCTCAACAGATATCATTTCATTGTCGTATTCTCTGATTAGGCGATTACCTTCGACTCTAAAAAGGTTATTCATCACTTTGCCCCCAGATATTTTTCCACTATCCAAATTAATATTTGATATGATAGTTCTCTGAACTGTTTTCATAAATTACTTTACACTATCATTTTTCTCTGCTAATAGCGTAAATATTATCCATACTCCAGTTTGTTTTTCTATAGATTTTAAGTAAACCTTTACTTTGTGATTACAGATAATAAGTGTCTAAATACTATTCTTCTTATAGTGTCAAGCCGTCGGCGACAATTTCCGCCTGTATTGCGCAGATTTTCCGAAGCTCTTACAAAGACTGTCTTCGAATGATTATTGTATTTTTATTTATTCATTTTAAGTAAACGTATACTTTTGCAGTAGATTATATATTGGGAAATTATGTTTGTCAATAATAATCTACTCACATGCTCATTGTACCCACCGTGAACACAAAGAATCATACAGCAAGGCAACAGCTGGAGCACAGATAAACAGAGTTAAATTCGCAACACGGTATTTCCCACTGTGAGCTGAGGAGTAAAAATAACCTCCCTGTTTACAAAAACGCTTCCCCGCATCCTTTCCAGAATCATATTGCCTGCCTTATCGCCTACTGATTTTGCATTTAGCGTTACTATACTGGGCTGAACATACATAACTTCAATATTGTCAATATTTCCATACGAAGCTATCGATATATTGTCAGGAACCATAATATTTTTTTCTCTTAGATACTTCATTACCCCTATAGTCAGTGAGTTGTTCATAATAACTATGCCGGTTGGAGGATCCTCAAGTCCTAATAAATAAGCTGCCCCGTCATATCCGCTCTCTGCCGTAAACCTGCCGCAATAGCTGTAAGGGTAATTGAGGTCAACAGTAATATTTATACCTGCCATCGCTTCAACAAATCCCTGGTACCTCTCTTTGCCTGTACTGACAGATAAGTCTCCGTTTATGATACCGATTTTCCTGTGTCCCATTGATACCAGATGAAAGGTTAGAATTTTTACTCCATCAACATTGCTGCTGTCTATAAAATCGCCTGAAAACTTAGTGTTGTAGACCCTGCGGTTTATCAGTACAACAGGTATCCTATGACTTATTGATGTAATAAAATCATCATTTTCACCAGTAGTATTGATAATAAGTCCATCTACCTTTTTTTCGATAAGCAGCTTAAGATAGTTGTATTCCCTTTCCTTATCATCTTCAGTACTGCACATGATGATATTATAATTCTCAGGACTCACAATGTCCTCCACTATCTTGGCAATAGTGGTAAAGTAATTGTTAGAAATGTCAGATACAAGAACCCCTATGGTGTGAGTATTATCACTTTTCAGGCTTCTGGCAACGGAGTTCGGAAAATAATTCAGTTCCTCGATTGCAGAACGTACTTTGGCAGCTATCTCCGGGCTTACATAATAATTACCGTTTATTACCCTGGAAACTGTAGCTGTCGATACACCAGCGAGCTTTGCCACATCTCTGATAGTAATGCCTGGCACAAACATGCCCCCCTGCATAATAACTATGTCTTGCTTAGGAAGTCGAAACCTCAGTTGTAACACTCGGTTCAAAGGAATTTCCGTTGTAGGAACTTTGCTTATCTTTGTATTTAGAAACTAAAGCATAAATGATACTTGAGTAATTCTTTCAAGTAAACGTTATCATTTATAGTGCTGCATGTCAATAGAACTATAAACAGTACAAATTCAGAAATCTGCACATGTCCATCCAAATAATTCGCAAAACGGATTGCAATGCTGAATAATATGATGTATTATTTTTTCATGTATGTTAATATTTGTTAATTTAGGAGGTAATCAATTGGCCACCAAAAGTTTAAATCTGTACACTGACAATGGTATAGAGGTATTAAATCAAAAAATACAGGCCGGGGTCAGACTGGAGCTAGTCTATTCAGGGCTGCTTGCAGCATCCGGTGCAGACAGGGTCTTTATGCACTATGGCTACGGTGAATCATGGGATGGAAAGGAAACTGCAGAAATGATAAAAAGCAGCGGCAGTTTTACAGCCGAAATAGAGCTGAAAATGCCCGGAAGATTGAATATTTGCTTTAAAGACAGTGCAAATAATTGGGACAACAACTCTAGTGAAAACTATTGTTTTAAAGTATCTAAAAAAAGAGCTGCAAGGAAATCCAAAAAAGCGATCCTTGCTTGTTAATTGGCAAAAATGATCTGAGGGAATCAAAATGGTATTTGATAACGCAGACACTATCATGATCACAAGCATAAGCCTGAACAGCTGCAGTAATACAAGCGGCTATGTACTTAGAATTTTTACAGCAGAAAGAACAAAAAGTATATATGCTAAAGCAATCAGAAAGGCATGGAGTGAGTCAATATGCTGCAGAAAGAGAAAGTTGACGATTAAAGGCAACGAGGTAAGGATACACCTAAAGAAAGGAGATACTGTACAAAAATACATCGATTGCATAACCTACATAATCAGAAGGATAAAACTCTATGTCAATGAATCAAGGTATATGAAGCTGAAAATGCGCATGAAGCACGTCAAACTTAGAAGAATTCCGCTATCCAAAGTTTTTGCACTGGTACACAGCAAAAACATAAGAAAAGCATTGTGAATGGCTCGGTCTGAGGGGCATAGTGTCGGGCTCCTCAGACCAAGACCGCAGTTTTATCCGCTGGCTCACCAGATCCTTTATTGTGATCATCACCGGCAATACAAGCCGGAATGCTGTTAAAGGTTATTTCCGTTGGCTTTTATAGTATTGCGGAACCAGTATGCCGAATCCTTGAGTATACGCTCCTGTGTCTCAAAATCGCAGTACACCATGCCGAATCGTTCGGTAAAGCCTTTTGCCCATTCAAAGTTATCTGTTACACACCAGTATAGGTATCCGCGTATATCAACCCCGTCATCTGCAGCTCGGCGGAGCTCAAGCAGATAGCGATGCAGAAAATCGATGCGTTCCGGGTCATGAACCTTTCCGTCAAGCGAGACTGTATCAGGGCATGAAATACCGTTCTCTGTAATATAGATGGGCATCTTATAACGCTCTGCCAGAAACTTCGGTCCCCAGTAAAGTGATTTAGGAGTTATCGGCCATTTTGCTCCGGTAAACGGATAGCCCGGTTTGCGCTTCACCATCTCATAGCCGCCCCTGCCGTCAAGCCGGACAGCATGTCCGTTATATATGTTCTGACCGAGAAAATCCAGCGGCTGCCTGATCGTCGCCATGTCATCCGGCTTTATTGCCGGCATATGCTCTCCGTACAGATCGAATATTTTTTTTGGATATTCTCCAAGGAATATGGGATCATTCCAGAGAGATACACTCCAGAAGCATCGGTCAGGGTCGATGTCAAAAAACGCTTTACGGGCTGCATCAATATCATCCGAGCTTTCGGTGGCCGGATAGTGTGCACTGCACGTAGGTGCCCAGCCGATTTTTGCTCCAGGCAGTTCCGCACGTAATGCCTGAACTGCCAGACCATGCGCCAGCATGACATTATGAGCCATGAGCAGCGTGTCCCATATTGGGAAATGAATCCCTGGTGCATGTACTGTTTCATCATAGCTAATTCCTATAAAGCATTGGGGCTCATTGAATGTCATGATATACTTCATCCGGTCGCCCAATCGTTTAGCCACAACAGATACATATTCAGCAAACCATCTTGGGCTGTCCGGATTCATCCAACCGCCGCGGCGAAACAGCGCATATGGATAATCCCAGTGGAACATCGTAACAAAAGGTGTGATGCCAGCCTCAAGCAAGCTGTCCAGCAACCGGTCGTAAAAATCAAGCCCTTTATCATTTACAGCACCGTATCCATCAGGGATCACACGAGGCCATGAGATGGAAAAGCGATAGGCGTTATAGCCCATCTCCTGCATCAGGTCTACATCCTTCTGGTACAGATGATAATGGTCGCACGCTGTATCACCATTTCGGCCGTCTAGTATACGGCCTTCCTGTTTACAAAACATATCCCATACGGATAATCCTTTACCATCCTCACAGGCTGCGCCTTCTACCTGATATGATGCAGATACGCCGCCCCATGCAAAATCATCTCTAAATGCCATTGTCGTCGTTCTCCTTTCATTAGCAAAAAGTTTATCCATTAGTACATAAAAACATCTCTTGATGACATTCGCTATCCTGTAAGGGATCCTTATGATGGCTTCTCACAGCTATATACCAAAATATGTCTAATAGCTTTCGAGCAGTTCTACAAGACATTTCAAATCACCATATGAATCCATGTACGCATATTCACCGTTTCCGTCACCGTACCTGCCTCTTTGCACACATTTCATACCAAAGCTCTCACATGCTTTTACTTTGCTGTCCATACCCTTAACATTAAATGCTATGTGATGGATCCCCTCACCATTGGTATCAAGGAAATCCTGCCAGGTACTTTTCACTCCGTTGGGCTGGATCAATTCGATCTGAACATTCGGCCCGACATCAAAAAAGGCCATTAGACAGTTGGCATCCGGTGCCGGTTCACCATTGACTGTGGTGCCTGTCACCTCATATCTGCCGCCGTCAAAATGCGGCGGAGGTTCTACACCGAAGAATTCTGCAAATTTTCTTTTTGTTTTCTCGATATCCCTGACTATAAATCCTACCTGTGTAAGCACATTAGTATCAATGATACCTGCCATTTGTAAACACTCTCCTTATCGTATGTTTATTACCGACATTTATTTTTCCATGAGAGATTAACGCAATGAATATCTCCATGTTAACTATACTAGTATTTGCTTCATATAAGTATAATAACGCATCGTCAAAAGAAAAGTTATCGCTTGTAGAGAATTATTCTTACCAAGTCACAAAATATCCAAAGGATATTTTGTGATATAGCAGTGGTTCAACGAGGCTGCAATATTTTTGCCTCGTTATAATGTTGTTACATTGTGTATAATATTAGCACAATATACAAATAGCTGCAATAATGATCAAATAATAGTTATCATATGCTTACGTGCAATCTCAACAATAGTCGCTGTCATCAACGAAATCCTTGATCTCCTCAAGCTTGAACTGCAGAAGCATCTGAAGCTTGATTAAGTTTTTTATGCACTCACACACTGACTGGTCGATGGCAATAAAGTCCTGTATGTCTGCTCTGCATACATTCAAAGCCTCACATATCTTCCTGGCCTCAGCATCGAGAACATGGGAAACAGCCTTTTCCTCCATCGCGATCGATTCTATGACATGCGTAACAGCCTGCCTGCGGCTGATATCATCAAAATGCGACTTGAAATCTCCATCCATTGCCCTACCTCCTGATTCATTCCTATTACTATACATTAAGCCTGTGAACACCAATCACCTCGCTATATTAGCAGATTATGTTAATATAACATAAAGTGTTACAATTAATGCTTCGAACTATAAGGCTTATCATTCAAGCATCAGAGCGCATTATATTCCAGACATTTCATTCATATATAATTGCTTATCTATGACAAATTGCCAGACTTTCACCAATGATAGGTTTGCGAGTTGTTGATATTATGTAACCTTATCATATCTGCCGGCGTAATATGCAATAGCGATAGATATCCAAAGGAGGATTCCTATGTTTGATGAAAAAGTTTCAATCCTCGTCCCATTCAAGTCAGACGGCAGGCACCGTCTGAGAAACTGGGAGTGGCTTCTGCAAAGATATGAAATGCTTTTGCCCCATGCGGAAATCTGCATGGGAGATACAGATATTAAGCCCTATTGCAAGGCTGCAGCGGTAAACTCCGCTGCAAAGAAAGCAACAAGAGATATACTTATTATCGCAGACTCGGATATAGCATTTGATACCGACAAGCTAGAGTCAGCTGTTGCAATGCTTGACAGCTACCCATGGGTTATTCCGTACGAGGACAGAAAAGAACTGACTGAAGCTCAAACTATAAACCTCATAAAACAGCATTCGCCTTCGGTCAAATTATCAGAAATGGACTTTACAGGCTGCGTCAATTATTCATCTGGAGTCGGTTCGATCAATATCGTGCCCCGAAGTTATTTTGAAAAGGCAGGCGGCTTTGATGAACGCTTCAGGGGATGGGGATATGAGGACAATGCATTTGCCATGTCACTAGATACGCTGTTCGGCAATCATTTCCGGCCTAAAGGCAGTGTAATATGGCATTTGAACCACCCGCCGGCATTTGAACATCCAAAGAAAAACTGTGAACTTTTTTACAGTGAATATGGAAGCAGGGAGGCTTTCCTCTCTTCAGAACGATATAAAAGCTTGAATTTCAGCTGAATACCTTGACGGCCAATAAGTTTAACAAACCGGCAGTGTAAAGAATATATTGGTACTGCATGAACCAAGGAGGTATCAAAAATAATGAAAGTTGCGATTTTGACTATGTTCAGCGATCTTGATACGACATATTCACTTGTCAATGTAGTTGCTGAGCAGCTGAGGATGCTTCTGGATAAAGACGTACCGGTAAAACTGCTTGTATGTGAACAATTCAATAAAGACAGCAAATTCGGCGTATACAAGGATGAAAGAATCGAATGGGCATATATCACCAATACGCTCAATGGGAAACAGATCCAATGGCATGACTATTCACAACCGGATGGGAATGTACACAAATCTTTTTTTGAAGAAGCTGCTGCAATAGCTGCCGATATTGTTGAAAAGCTCTCAGATGTCAACGTATGCATCATGCATGACATACTTTATCAGGGCTGGCACCTGCTGCACAATGTCGCTGTGAGGAAGGCACAGGAACAGCTCCCGGCGCTACGGTTTATTTCGTTTTCACATTCCGCTCCGGTAAACAGGCCGCCTAATCCTAAATGGCCTTTTTCAGCGCGTTATACACCTATGCAGAAAACAACATTCATTTCTCTGACCTATGCCGGCATACCGGCACTGGCAAAGCAGTATGATATAGCCGAAGGCAGATGCCATGTGATAAACAACAGCCTGGATCTTTTGTCAAGCCTGAGCGATGATATCGGAAATATCTCCTCAAAGACAGACATCCTGTCCCCCGATATATTGATGGTGTATCCGGGAAGGCTGACACCCGGGAAAAAATTCGACAAGGTTGCTGCATTTGCCGGCGCAGTCAAACACAAAACAGAAAAATCAGTCAAGGTCGTTTTTTGCGATTTTCCATCAGGTGATGTCAGTGCAAAGACTTATAAGGCTGCAGTTAAGCTCACAGGTATGAAATTCGGGCTGGATGAACAGGATATGGTGTTCACGACCGATCTTGGTTATCCGAATGGATTCCCCCGCAAAGCAGTACTCGAACTCTTTACGCTATCGAACCTGTTTGTTTCACCGTCCTATTCAGAAGCATTTCCGCTTACGGTCCTGGAGGCTGCAAGCAGAGGTAATTTCCTTGTACTGAACCAGGCAGTGCCTGCACTTGAGGAGATCGGCAAACAGCTTAAAGCTTACTTTATGCGCTGGGACGCAAGAAACTTCGGATTTGATACAAAGGAAACGTATCATCCCTCAGAAAAAGCTTATTTAGAGGAGCATGCAGAGATAATCGTCAATCAGATGAGAGAAAACCCTGTAGTACACTCAAAAACACTTGTGAGACAGCGGTACAGCCCGAAATGGATCTGGAATAATCAGTTTGAACCACTGCTGGATTATTAGCTAGATTGACCTGACAAAACAGGTTTTTATGAAACAACATGTTTATGAAACATAAATTTAGCTGGTGCATGTTCTATTCATAAAACGATAGTGTAAAGTAGCGTATGAAAAACGCGGCATAGCATTATTAAAAGTAAAACGCAGGGGGGAGTGTGTGACATAAGGTATACATAATGCGAGAAGAAGTGAACTGCTCAAAAATGCAGGTGATGGACAAAAAAATCAGGGAAACATAGAGTTTTTTCAATGATTATTCTACATAATATGGATTTATGCTGAGTTATTGTAGAAATTTATTGACAGAACTCACTGCTTGTAGCCTAAACCTGCAAAATTTGAGCATTATGGCCTCGAAATTATCCCATCTTTGACACTTGAATACTGTAACAAATCCGCTAAATCCCATAAAAAAGTCAACCACATCGGTTGACTTTTTGACATACCCTTTGCAAAAATTAGTATCCTCTCATTCTCCGTTACTGCTGTCAGGTATCTGAAGTACATTCTCAAGCTTGAACTGTAAGAGCATTTCTTTCTTTATGATGTCCTGCAGTACTTTACGTACCACCCTGTCGATCCTCTCAAGTTCATCGATAGTAGGATCTTTAACCGCATAATTGTTATTACCATTCGTGTTATTTCTCAATGTACCAAGAACAGATTGTATCTTCTCCGCCTCAGCATTTATCAGATGCGCCAGGCCCAGTTCTTCAAATGCTATAGATGCCAGAAGCAGGTTTATGACCTTATGTCTTGGTAGATCAATCTCAGGATTGATATTCGGGATGTGCGGAACCGACATTTTTACCATTCCTTTCATATCCTTATTGTTATTGCCAATAATATATTTTATGTCAATAGCAACTAATCAGTTCTATATTAAGTATCAATAGTTAAATTTTTTGTATGTTATGTTAAGGCAAAAGCAGATATTGCTGACATGTTTTTTAAGAGAGGTGCTCAGCCATAGCCGAGCACCTCTCCGGTATCATCAAATGTCTAGTTGGTCAAGCTCCATTTGTGCATGTTCCCGCTGTAATATTCCCTATCAACAGACGAGGACCACAGGTGTTAAAAATTATACTTTGATCCGCCGTTGATATCAGTGTCAATTCAACCTGGTCCGTATTCGGTGGCCCATTGTCAATAAACCTGTAGGTGTAGGAAACTTCAATGGGATCACCCATATCTATCTGTACAGAGCCAAAACCTGTAGCAGTAAATGTGTTTTCCGTACATGATACAGATGTTCTGTTCAAATCAGCGACAAAGTCCAGCCTGTTCACATCTCCGGGATCCTGGGATTGCGGTATTCTCTGTGCCATATACTCCAACCTCTCAGGGAAAGGATCTTCTGTTTCAGGGTCACAGCATAAGGCGTTGAATCTGGGATCCTGGATATTGAATGCAGTAAGGCCTAAAGAATTGGGGCAGAGAAATGCCGGCAACAGTAATCCTCTTCCGCTTCCGGTCACACAGCATGGTCTGCGTGTAGTTGTAGTCGTTGTTGTTGTAGTCGAGGTCGTTGTGGTGGTTGTCGTTGTCGTCGTCGTTGTGGTTGTCGTTGTGGTTGTCGTCGTTGTGGTTGTCGTCGTTGTTGTTGTTGTCGTTGTCGTTGTCGTTGTGGTCGTCGTTGTGGTCGACGTCGTCGTTGTCGTTGTGGTCGACGTTGTCGTGGTCGTAGCAACTGCCGATATTCCGAGTACATTTTCAAGCTTGAACTGCAGCAGCATCTCTTTCTTTATTATATCCTGCAGGACTCTGTCCACTATATCGTCGATCCGTTCCAGCTCATCAATTGTGGGGTTTTTTACAGTCTGCCCCTCCAATGTGCCTAAAATCGACTGTACCTTTTGAGCTTCAACATTGATTACGCTTGCAAGGCCCAATTCTTCGAATGCAATTGATGCCAGAAGCAAATTGACAACATCATCTCTTGAAATACTGATGTTGGGATCGATATCTGGTATTCCAGCCATAGACATCTATTATACACCCTTTCTTTTAGATAGGTATCAATATAATGTTATGTAAACAAGTGCAACTATGTTACCATTAGTTTGTAATTTTTGTGCTGTTTATGTAGATGTATAGATTGTTTTGATGTGTAAAAAAAAAAAAGAAGCATTTACATAAGGAAATGAATCTGATATCTGAAAAAAACAGGTAACCCGCACAGAGTTACCTGTTTTTTTCGAAAACTGCTTGCTCCAGTCAGCTGCTATCCCAGCCATGGCATCTCCTTTCTTGACTTCAATGCCATATACAGACAGTAGTCCCTTATTATATCAAGATCAAGATTCTCAATTGACATATGGTCATATTTACCCGCCCAGAACCAGAACTTAGAGAACATATCATCAGTATGCCAGCAATGGATATGCGGATGGTTCTTAACTGGTTCTCCAGACGTACTGTAATAATCCAATCTCAGACGATCTATCCTGAATTGTTCGACAAGACCATTGACCGCTATCTCAGAGGCATACATGGTCGTTACGCCTTTATACCACCCCGGCCATGCTCCCTCACCATTCGGAAATTCCTTAGTAAAAATGTGCTGCGCCACCTCCATGACGTGCCTGCAGACATCTCGGACAAGAGGTGCATAGCCATAATGGGTCGAGCCGATATTGTGTATACCGCTGTGTTTCAATCCAAAATGCTGGGATATATCTTTAAGCCTTGTTTTAGTATCCTCGTCATTGACATATCCACCGCCGCCTGTGGTATAGATATCAGGATAAAAGGAGTTCCATGCGGGTGTCAGAAAGGTGTCGACATCGGAACGCAGCAAGAGATCATATTTGTCCAGGAAATCCGTACCTTCGCCTGTAAGGCAGCTGATAGAATTAATATAATGATAATCGCGCCATACAGGCAGATCGCTGGCGGGTGCACACTCCACCCTGATACAGTCATCCGGTATTTTAGCTAGCGCATTTTTTGTTCCTAACACTATCAGATCCGTATCATTCGACTGGATATGCTTAAAAGAAGTGTAAAGACATCCGAATTGCAGCATCAGATTCCTTTTGTCCTCTACATATAAGGTGATGCCTCTTTTCATATATTCCTCCGCTTACACCATTTTGCTATACATTATGTAAACAGAAGATAAATGGTTACTATAAAAATGCCATTAAGTACAGCTTCATTGCATTACCCGCTTGAAGTGCCACTGATCAGCTTAATACATCGACATATCAAAAAGCCTTGCTGCTGTCGAGCAATATTGTCACGGGACCATCATTGATAAGTTGTACATCCATATCGGCTGCAAAGACACCTGTTTTCACATCCGACTTTGCTGTTTCCCTCAATTTTTCAACAAAATATTCATACATCGGCTGAGCTGTCTCGGGTCTTGCAGAATTCGAAAATGACGGTCTCCTTCCACGTCTGCAATCCCCATACAATGTAAACTGCGACACAGCAAGAAGCTCACCCTTAATATCTTTAACAGACAAGTTCATTTTACCATTCGTGTCCTCAAAAATCCTGAGGTCGGCTGTCTTCTCAGCCAGGTAGTCGGCATCATCAGTGGTGTCACCTGCTCCCACACCAACCAGAATCAGCAGCCCCTTAGATATCTCAGACACAGTCTCGCCATTTATATTTACTGATGCTTTTTTGACTCTTTGTATCACAGCACGCATATAATCACCTTCCGTTTCGTTATTATACCATATTTCACTTGGATCGCCTGCTGCGTTTTAATTGTTATAACGCATCGTTCAAAGAAAAATCTTCGATTGTAGAAAATTTTTCTTACATCCCAGGCAGTTTATTTAATCATTGACAAAATTATCAGGCAGTAGTATTCTGAATAAGATAGTTGCGCACGCAACTATCTTATTCGATTGCTTGCAATATAAAAACAGAAAAATTAGATAAATAAATGGGGGCATATATGGGCTCTTTAATGAGATATATAAACAGGATATCCCGCTGTGCAGCTCTTTTTCGAAACGGCAAGCTGGAAAATGACGGCATCAATGGCTATCAGCATACATATATATTGAATATTTGCAGAAACCCGGGGATATCACAGGATATGCTGGCCAGGACCATCTATGTGAACAAAAGCAATGTGACCCGCCAGCTGGCGCTTCTCGAACAAAATGGGTATATTTCAAGGAAACCGAGCGATAAAGACAAGCGCGTCATGCAGGTCTTCCCTACACAAAAGGCCTTTGACATTCTTCCAAAAGTAAAATGCCTGCTGGATGAATGGGAGGCTTATATCTCTTCAGAACTAACTGATGATGAGAAGGAAATGATGCATTTGTTACTGGAACGCATGATGAATAAGGCTGCAGAAAAAGTTGAGGGGGAAGAGGGCATATGAGAAGGATACTGTCATATTTAAAACCCTATATGCCTAGAATGATCCTCGGCCTCATTATAAAATTCACAGGTACCATTATGGATCTGCTGCTGCCGTGGATACTGTCTTATACGATAGACGACATCGTGCCGCTTCGAGATGTCAATCTTATATTCATATGGGGCGGTATTATGCTTTTGTGTGCAGCCGCCGCACTGATCACGAATATAACCGCAAACAGGATGGCGTCAAAGGTTGCGAGAGATACAACAGAAGCGGTCCGCCATGACCTGTTCAGCAAGATCTCATACCTGTCGTGCCGCCAGGTGGACGAATTCACTATACCATCTCTTGAGGCAAGATTGACCACAGATACTTACAACATACATCATATGGTCGGCATGATGCAGCGTCTCGGCGTGCGCGCTCCTATACTGCTGCTTGGAGGTATTATGGTCACACTCGCACTGGAACCTATGCTCTCGCTTATATTGATACTGACACTGCCATTTATTATATTACTCATCTATTTGATTTCCAGAAAAGGCATACCGCTATTCACACAATCCCAGCTATCCGTTGACAATCTGGTGCGCACTGTCCGGGAAAATATAGCAGGGATACGAGTGATTAAGGCACTCTCAAAAACAATATACGAGAAGGAACGTTTTCAAAATGTAAATAACGAAGTGGTAAAAAATGAATCCAAAGCCGGTATTACAATGGCGCTGACCAATCCGGCAATGAATCTGCTGCTCAATCTGGGGCTGACACTTGTGATCATAGCTGGCGCTTTCAGGATAAACGCCGGTCTGACCAAATCAGGTGAAATCATTGCATTTTTGACGTATTTCACGATAATATTGAATGCTATGCTGTCTATCACCAGAATGTTTGTGATGTATTCAAAAGGCGCTGCTTCTGCAGAGAGGATACGCCAGGTACTGGATGCACCGGAGGATCTTGCATTTGAATCGGAAGACCATGTTGATGATGGTTATCATATTGCATTTGAGCATGTAACCTTTTCGTACCACAATAATTCAGCTTCACAGAACAGCTTAATTGCACATGATCATAAAAATGAGAAAAAGAACAGCCTTGAGGATATAAGCTTTACATTGAGAAAGGGTGAGACACTCGGGATAATAGGAGCTACCGGAAGCGGCAAAAGTACGATAATCCGTCTTCTTCTGCGGCTGTACGATCCCAATGAAGGTGTTATACGTATTTCAGGCGATAATATCCGCAGCATACCTCAGGAAAAGCTGCATACCCGGTTCGGCGTAGTTTTTCAGAATGATTTTCTATATGCTGATACTATTGCATCTAATATTTCCTTCGGCCGCGATCTCAGCCGTGAACAGCTGGAAAGGGCGGCAGAATGCGCACAGGCAAGGGAGTTTATTGACTCATTACAGGACAGGTACGATCATATGCTTGCGACAAAAAGTTCCAACCTGAGCGGCGGCCAGAAGCAGCGGCTGCTTATATCACGAGCTTTGGCAGCCGATCCTGAGATACTGATACTCGATGACTCTTCCAGTGCATTGGACTACAAAACGGATTCTCTGCTAAGACGGGCTCTGGCTGAAAATTTCAGCAACACCACCAAGATTATCATTGCGCAGCGTATAAGCTCAATCATGCATGCAGACCGCATATTGATACTCGAAGACGGAAGAACACTAGGATATGGAACGCATGAAGAGCTCCTTAAAAACTGCGATGTATACCATGAGATCTATTCATCCCAAATGGGAGGTGAGATCATTGCGTAATCCATTACAGGGTATGAGACCGGGCGCCTCCCCGGGTCATGGCGCCGCCGCAGGCATGAAGTACTCCGGGGCAGGCGGTGAAAAGCGGAAGTTCACTTTAAAAGAAACCCTAAAAATCGTCGCAAGGCTCTGGAAATACCTGTACCGGTTTAAATGGTACGGTCTGCTTGCCCTGGTGCTCTCTGTATCCAGCAATATGTTGGCTTTAGTAGGACCCTTGCTCTCAGGAAATGCCATAGATGCAATCGGTATAGGCGCCGGCATGGCTCAGTTTGACAAGGTCTTCTATTATTGCCTTTTGATGATCATATTTTACGTAATTTCATCTGTACTGGCGTATATATTATCTATACTTATGATCCGTCTCAGTCAGAAGGTCATATTCCAGATGAGGAGCGACGTGTTCAACAAACTGGTCGATCTGCCTGTGCGGTTCTTTGACAGTCATCAGCCGGGCGAGATCATCAGCCGGATCTCCTATGATATCGATACAATAAACGCTTCACTCTCCAATGACCTGCTTCAAATATTTACAAGCCTGTTCACTGTTGTCGGGTCTCTGATCATGATGCTTTATATATCTCCAATGCTTGTACTTGTATTTGCTGTCACAGTCCCGGCTTCCATCTTGCTTACGAAATATATGACAGGTAAAGTGCGCCCGCTGTTTCGCAAGAGATCCGCCAGACTTGGTGAGCTGAACGGCTTCGCAGAAGAGATTATAACGGGGCAGAAAACAATAAAGGTATACAATCAGGAAGAGTCAACGATCATCAGATTTGATGAAAGAAACAAGGAAGCGGTGGATTCATATTATAACGCCGATTACTATGGCAGTATGATAGGTCCTTCCATCAACTTTATAAATAACCTGTCACTGGCCCTGATCAGCGTTTTTGGTGCGCTGATGTATCTTTACGGACGCCTGACGCTGGGCAATCTGTCTTCCTTTGTGCTGTATTCGCGCAAATTTTCCGGTCCTATCAATGAGACAGCCAATATATTAAGTGAGCTTCAATCGTCCTTTGCAGCAGCAGAACGGGTTTTCCGCCTCATAGATGAAGAACCTGAGCCAAGAGACAGCAAAAAAGCTATTGTTTTGTCGGATGTGTGCGGTGAGGTGGAAATGGACGACATTTGTTTTGGTTACACTCCCAAAAAGCCGGTCATCCGTGACCTTCATATAAAGGCGGAGGAAGGAAGCCTGATTGCAGTCGTAGGTTCGACCGGAGCCGGAAAAACGACTATAATCAATCTTCTCATGAGGTTCTATGACCCGGACAGCGGTACGATTTCAATAGATGAGAACAACATCAGGGAAGTCACGCGTAAAAGCCTGCGGCTCTCATATTCTATGGTCCTGCAGGATACCTGGCTGTTTCACGGAACGATATACGACAATATTGCATATGGAAAAAAGGATGCCTCATTAGATGATGTGATAGCAGTTGCAAAGGCTGCGAAAATACACAATTATATCATGCAGCTATCAAAAGGCTACGACACTGTACTGAGCGACGACGGGATAAATATATCCCAAGGGCAGAAGCAGCTTCTGACTATTGCCAGGGCAATGCTTCTCGACTCTAAGATGCTGATCCTGGATGAGGCTACTTCGAATGTCGATACCAGGACGGAACAGCAGATCCAAAAAGCCATGAGAAAGCTCATGCAGGGCAGGACCTGCTTTGTAATAGCCCACCGCCTGTCCACGATCCGCAACGCCGATACGATACTGGTTATCAGGGATGGCCGCATAGCTGAGAAGGGCAGCCATGATGAGCTGATGAAGCATAATGGAGTTTATGCGGAGATGTATAATTCACAATTCAGATGAATTTGTATATTCACTGTTTACATCAGATGCCTTCCGCCTCATCAGATGCAGTCCCTGTATCGGCCGTGTCCACAGTATTAGCTGTCATTGCGGCCTTTGCAGCTTCCTTTTCCTCGAATTCCCTGATCTGTCTGAGATAGTTCTTTTGCGTATCTGTCTTTCCTGACATATCATCAATGCTTTTATCTGATTTCGGCTGCAGTATCTGATTCACTCTGGATGCATGTTCCTCCTGCGTGATCCGTTTGTGTATAAGCTCCATATTGCATTGAGCTATAGCACGGTACTCTTCAAATTTCACCTTTTCAAGCTTCACGCCATATTTACAGATTGGGCACAGCATAAGATATTCCGTGGAATATGGTATGACCGGTATAAAGAATAGTGTAAACCAGGTCCTTCTGGTATACAGGATCCAATGCTTATCATTATTGCAGTGACTGCAATGGTATTTCAGCACGGGTCCATGCTCCTTAACGGTTTGCCTGCCCCATCCGAAAACAATAAACATGTTCGATCTCCCTTCACTAAATTGCTTCTTCCTGTCAACAGTATATCATAATATGTCAAAAAATATATATCCCCTGTCCCCTTTGATTTCTATGGCGGTGCCAAACCGTTTTGAATACAGCTTCATTCTTTCCAGTACATATGTGGCTGATTCGCCCCCAGCCTCTTCAGGACGGCAGCTGTTAATCATCACAGGTATGATCTCAGCAGAGCTAATACCATCTCCGGTGACTGATATACATACCATAACGGTTTCATCCGTTCCCTCAGGGATTTGTCTGTCGAATACAAAGTTGCCCAGACTGTAGAATATAAGCCTGTCTTTATATTCCTCGACACCTTGGAGCACATGGGGGTGATGACCAATAACAATGTCAGCTCCGCCGTCTACAGCCAGATGAGCCAGCTCCTGCTGATCTGCTGATGGATAAAAATCAAACTCTTTACCCCAATGGAATGATACGACAAGTATATCGCACTTCTCCCTGGCTCTGTTGATTTCCTCGGATAAGCAGCTTACATCGGCTCTGCAGACATCCGGCCTGTCAGAAAAATAGAAATACCCCTCCCCGGGAAATGTGCTATAGCCTAAAAATCCCAATTTTAGCCCATTTTTTTCAATAAACACCGGCTGTCTGGCAGCAGCACTGTCAAGCCCCGCTCCAACCGTCATTATTCCGACCTTCTTAAGAGCATTCAGCGTGTCGTCCAAGCCTGTATGCCCATAGTCCATGGCATGGTTATTGGCAAGGTTCAGTAAGTCAAAGCCGGCATCCTTTAATGCATATGCATTGCCGGTGTCAGCTCTGAACACCAGATGTCTGTTTTTTAGTGAAGGAATACCCCTCTCTGTCAGAGGGCACTCCAGATTAGCTGCTGAGATGTCAGCTTGCTGCAGTATTTTCTTTATTTCGCCATATGGATAATACTTTCCGTTTTTCTCAATTGCATCACCAACGCCCCTGTCAAGAAGGATGTCACCTGCAAACATTATTGAAACCGGATTTGGCCCTGTAACGTCCATATAGCCGGTATACCCTGCTGATACCAGTAACGACAGCAGCATAATAACCGCAAGTATTTTACAGGGTATCCACAGGTAACGCATTTTTGATAATCCGAATATTGCAGTATTAATAGTCCCGCATTCCGGATCCTTTGTTTTGTACCGTCCCATATTGAGCATTTCGGATCAGCACCCTGATTCATATGGTTCGACCGGCACCGGGACAGTTTTGACTGCGCCCTCTTTATCAGTAAACGAATCGGTCCATTCCGGAAGCGGCGGCTGCATGTCGTCCTTGAGCAGCTTTTGCCATTCCTCATCTGTGAGCCTCATGTCCGCAACAAATTCGTAATAGCTAAAGACGGCTCCTCTGGTCAGATAAAGCTTCCCTCCTATGGGCACGACAGCATATATATGAGATGCCGTACCGACACCCTCCTCCAGATAAAGCCCCGGAGCTGCAGTATGCACATCTGCTATGACAGCCATGTTTTTGTCGGTTTCCGATGTGATTTCAAACCACCTCATACCGCTCTCGGCGAATGAGCTTGTAAGGTGCTCCAGCGTGCCGCCGTAGAACTGTATACGGTCATATTCATCCTGAGTGAGCTCCTCGTTTCTGAGCTCCTTAACAGAACAGTTTATCAGGAACTGAAGCAGATCCTCGAAGTTCTGCATCCTGCTTTCCAGATCCGCAGGCAGTATCTTTCTTGCGGCCAGGTTTTCCCTTGAGTATCTGGTAAGCCACAAAAGCCTTTCATAAGCGCCTATGTTTGGCTCAACATAGCCCTTTATGACTGGAGGCGGCTCCCCTCCGCCGCATTCCGCACCACTTTGCTTTCCATATAATATGGTATCATGCCTGAGCTCAGCCCAGCTTGCCAGTGCGGTATTGAGAGATTTGTCCTGCCATGCCTGATTGGTCATAAATGAGGGATACCCGGCGTCAAAGGGCTCAGTGAAGGTTTTCAGCACCCACAACCAGCCGTAGTACATATTGGAACGCCATGTCTCCTGCTCAAGCATAGTGAATTTTTCTTTCATACTGCTGAATTCATTTGTATATTTATCCCACTTAGCATCCTCGTCATATACATTTGTCAAAATATCATAAGCCCGGTCCGAACCAAGGACACCCATTACATCAAGACCCTTCGGCAAAGGTCTTAGTATAGGCTCACACAGCTTCTGAAGTATCTCTGAATCAGGTATATAGCGCTGTCCCATAAACCTGAACTGGACGCCGACAGGTGTGTCTATACCCCACAAGCCCTCCACCCATTTAGCCTGTATCAGCGGATGAGGTAGTTTTTTTGCCTCCTCCAGCAATTTTTCAAGTCTGGCGCTGTCCGTGAAGGTCTCCGGATCCGGAACTTCGCCAAAAGCCTTTACTATCAAGTCCTTGTAATGATATATGGTCAAGTCATCCGCACTTCCGACATAAAATACAGTCGGGTCATAAATATTCTCCCAATGATCGATATCTGAAGTACCGCCTCCATTGATAAACAGACTGTATGTCATAAGCAGTGCCTGCAGTGTCTCCGGAACAGCCAACACCGCCTTCTCCTCGGTTTCTTTGAACAGATGGAATGGAACCTGACCATACCACATCATTGCTATAAAAAATCTTTCAAAGTCATGGTTCCTGGTGTAGTGACCCCTCGGCTTGTATTGGCTGTAGTCCAGCTTGAATTTAAAGATGGGTGATGCCTCAAATCCGGCAGCATCGGATATAAGCTTGAATTCCGCCTTCGCAAGATCCAGCGCTTCCTTTGGCATATCAGCGGGAAGCTCATTTTCAAGCGCAAGCTGAGCAACAGCAAAATAAGCGGTGTTTTTCAGTGCGGCTGCCTTTACCTCTGCATTTTGCAGCTTCCTATAAAGAGTGAGTGATTTTTTCAACATGCTGTCGGTGAGCTGCTCCAGATCATCCAGCAGATACTCATATTCAAGAGTCCTGAGTGAATAGTCAAAGAATATGTGATATGTCTGCAGCACAGAATCGACTGTGATGAAGCTGGGGATCTTCAAGTATTCATTGGATTCATATACATAAAATAGCTGCTCATCCCTGGCCGGTATAACAACAAATCCATTGTCCGAGAGCATTTTCAACTGGCTGTCCGTAAAGCTGCCAAATTGTGCGGCATTTTCTACATTAGATAGTCCGCTTTTTACTTTATACGCAGCCACCTTGTTTTCATAGCTGACAGGCTTCCAATCCACATCTATATATTTTCTTTCCCTTTCAGTAGAGAAAACCGGTTCAGTTGAAGCCTGCGGCTCTCCCGCAGCTTCATTGCCGCCCTCACTGCTGTCTGCCGTCTGCTGTCCTTCACTGTCCTGCTGTGTATTATCACTCTCTAATTGATCCTGAAGCTTCGTATTGTCAATGTTTAGTGATGGCATCACAACAGGTTCACCATTCTCGTCCAATTGTTCTGTCGGATCCTCACCATCCGTCTGTCCGCCTGCATTCTCTACATCCGGTCCGCCAGATGCGGTATCACCGGGACCGGCACATGATGTGATCACTGCAGTGGATGTAAACAGCAGCATCACCGCTAGAATAATTGAAAAAATTCGTTTTCCTTGCATTTAAACTCACCATCACTTTCACTTATTATAGAAATATCGGTATCCGTATCAACCTAAAAAACAATTTATTGTTTCATACCGCATAAAATAACTTCGCTGTTCTTAACCATCACTGTATAAGCTAGTTCTCTTCATCAACACATAAATAGCTGTGATTTAGCATTTCACCACAATAGCGCAGAATGATGCGCCTTTGCTTACCAGCTTCCATAACTTGAGCCTCTATTTTCTCCGGCCTTTCTTCCATCGTTAATGTTTTGCTAATACTGAGGATATCATCAAAAGCAGCGCTTTCACCTATGCTCTCAAATCCGAAGCCTTTCCATGCGTAGGAGTTAACTGCCCTTTTCCCGTCCTCAAGATGCTCTATGGATATGAGCTCATCAATATCATCAGCATCAATATCGGCAAAGATATAATCGTCAAAGGGTCTGGACAGCCGCGACCCCAGCCATTTAGGTGAGATGGCGTTCCCATGCCACTCGTATATGAAAGGTCTTCTTGCCATAACAGGATGGAATCTGGCTGTTTTATATGCACCTATAGATATTTCGGTCTTGCCATCCCCGTCCACATCACAGGTCTGTATCTTCCATGGATTTATGTATGCCATGTCTTTTTTATATATCACCTTCATTGATATGGTATCCACTGCATTTTCAAGTGAAGAATCATTGCCAGGCTGTTCATTGGCTGTACCTATCTGTACTACGAGTATTAAAAGCTCCGTGCCATATTCATTGCCGTCTTCGCCGGTTATCAGCAATATTTCATCCGTCTCATCCCCATCCAGATCAGATATGCAGCAGCTTATGATAGCGGCTCCGTCGTCACCGACCATATGATCATATAATTTTTTGTACTGCTGATCATATACTTCTATCATATCGCTTCCCAGGCAGGCAAGATATGTTTGTCCGTCTGCTCTGACACGCTGATAGACACCTCTGTCAACAATATCGTCAGCATCATTTTGTGCAAAAATAAGCAGCCCGGTACACAGGCATACCGCTGACAGCATTAACACTAATAAAATTCGTACTTTTGCTTTTCTAAAAAACATAAACACTATCCTGACCTATTTACATGTATTACCTTTTAGACAAATAGCTGTAGTAATATGTTCCATATAATATTGAATTTTATGTATGCTTTGACTCGGATTGGTATCCAGCCGCTCAGGCTGCAGTCTAACGGAAGAGGTACCACAATATGCCGGCTAAAGTGAAAGTGCCAAGAATCAATATGGATTTGTTGAATCTGTCCGTCTTTCTTTTATGCCTTGTCATATTAAATATGAATCCAATGGAACAGACAGCAAAATTCAATACAAGAATAACAAACATATAAAGAAGGGCATTTTCGTTCCAGTAGTCCCTTAACGATATGTCAAACTGACGGTCAAAAAATGTTTCTGTTTCAGGCCGGGCTGTTTCGGTAAAGATAATCGCAGCTATAAATAACAGCCAGCTTATACCGGCCGTCCACCACACAGCCTTAACAACGGCATCCGGCCCCTTACGCCTCTCTGTAAATCTTTTCTGTGGTTCAGCCATATTACCACCCTATTTTATTATAACACTTTAGGTCAAAAAAATTTTCCGTTTATAGAAAAAAAAGAAAAATTGTTATATTTAGGTGGTGCACCTGTTTACTTTACACTGTGTTTTTCGACTATTTCACTGTATGATGGTTCGGGAATAAGGCAACAGACACCCTTTCCCCAGAATGCTACATCATCTACTGCAAGCCAGCGGCTTTTCTGTCCATATTCAAAGTTTTTGATACAATTTCCGCCTGCTGCTTTTGCCTTTTGCACCAGTTCATCCTTTACATGATTGAGGTTCTTCAGCTGAGCACCAAATCTGAAGCTCAAGTCAGCCTTTACAGGTGCGATGACTACCGCTTGTGGACATTCACCCTCAACAAATACAACCCCATTGTGCACAACTGTATATGCCATCACACATCCCTCTCAAGTACAGTAATAAACTCCTGCCTACCTCCGCCGAATGATGGTATGTCAGCAGTCGCACAGCTAATCACCCTCCAGCCCTGCTGTGCATATGCATTGAGCGCCTCTTCAAGTGTTGCCGGATTAAATTTGCCCGAAAACCATTTATCCTTCTGAGTTAATACTTTGTATTCCTTCATTATGTAGTCTCCTCCTCTATGATCCCTCACTTATGGTCCAATACCTTTTTTAGTTTTTGTTTACAAACCAGGCATATAATGAGTGGTCAAAATAAACTTACATATAATATATCCTACCGCCATATTTTATTCAACTATTCTTCTATTATGCTATCCTATAACCTGCATATACGCTTCTATTGTGTGATTATACGGTATGCTCCGCATATTTGATTCTTCTTCATTTGTGTAACCCGCTCTGTCACATAATTCTAAAACAGTTTATACAGTCTGCTTTGTCATGCTTCTCTCATTCCGTTGAACCTCCCATTACTTTGTGTATAACTGTCCAGCCACGACCGTTAGCCGTAACGAAACAAGACTCTCCCGAATATAATGAATAAAATGAAGCTATATGTATCTTTTATGTAAACAGAGGGATTGTTATGATTATCCATACCGTAAGATCCGGTCAATCGTTATGGACGATTGCCAATTTCTATGGTGTGTCTACAGCAAGCATCATAGAAACAAATGAGCTGACATATCCAAACAGACTAGTGATAGGCCAGGCACTGGTTATACCTACCGAGGACACCTATCATAGTGTAAGAGCCGGTGAGTCGCTATGGAGTATTTCTCAAACCTATGGCGTGCCGATGCAGTCAATCATTGAGCGTAATCAGCTCGCAGACCCGAGCAGGATCTATCCGGGGTTAGTTCTCTACATCCCGGCTCCAAAGCATAGAGTACAGCCCGGGGAAACGCTCTATGGGATCGCACAGCGATACAGTGTGTCACTTCAGACGCTTATGAAAATAAATAACATCACGAACCCGAACCTGATTTTCCCGGGCAATGTACTTATGATACCAATAAAGTCAAGGCGTGTGATCGATGTAAATGGATTCATATACATTCTTGGTCAACAGGGAGCATCGATAGTCAGAGGAGTAGGCCGCCACCTTACTTATTTGTCTCCTTTTGCCTACAGGATCAGGGAGGATGGCAGCCTTGAAGCAATCGACGACCTTCCAGCAATAAATGCCTCTTACGCTGAAAGAGCCGTCCCAATGATGTCAATTAACAATTTTACTTCCACTGAACTGGGTGAAAATCTGGCTCATACTGTCCTTGACAGTACACAGATATCCGAGCGTTTGATAGACAATATAGTCAGGATAATGGATCAGAAGGGTTACATGGGATTAAACATAGATTTTGAAAACGTTCTGCCAGAAGACAGAGAAAACTATAACAGGTTCATACAGCGCGCAGTAGACCGGCTGCACCCCTTGGGTTATTTTGTATCAAGCTCGCTGGCTCCAAAGGTCAGTGCTGAGCAGTCAGGATTGCTGTATACAGCACATGATTACCCCGCGCACGGCAGGATACTTGATTTTGTAGTATTGATGACTTATGAGTGGGGATATCGTCTTGGGCCTCCACGTGCAATTTCACCTCTCAATGAGATCAGGCGTGTGCTTAACTATGCTGTTTCTGTTATGCCCAGATATAAAATTTTCCTGGGATTTCAAATATACGCCCGGGATTGGCTGCTTCCCCATGTTCAGGGGCAGGAAGCCGAAACCTTCAGCAATAAGGAAGCACTCAACAGAGCTGTCCGACATGGCGCATCCATTCAATATGATCCGGCCGCCCAGTCGCCCTTTTACCGATACTGGGATGAGAGAGGCAGGCAGCATGAGGTATGGTTTGAGGATGCACGCAGCGCACAGGCCAAGTTCGACACTGCAAAGGAATACGGTCTGGGAGGCATAAGCTATTGGGCTTTAGGCTACCCGTATCCTGAGAACTGGGTGCTGCTGGAGGATAACTTTACAATAAGAAAGCTGCTGTGAATCAACTGCCACTCATCACTCTGCCAGATCCTCTTTTGAATAGACTTTTATGTCACCCAGACAGCTTTCGATCAGATCGTGTTTTTCACACGCACTTTCATAAGGATCAAGTGCTTCGATGTCTCCGGCCAGTTCTTCACAGAGCTTTCCGAGCTCATCTGCCGCACTGCTGGAAATATTGACACCTGCTCCTGAGATCTCATGCAGCTCCTCTATCGCTGCACGATGCTTTTCAATAATCCTGTCGATATTTTCACTGCTAAAATCATCGGGCCTGTACGGATCATAAACCCTCATTAACTCACTATAGCAATGCAGAAGCCTGGATAAGCAGCTGATGATCCTATTATATGTCTCGTATTTGTCTTCCCAAGTTTTTTGAGTCTTTAGCTGCCTTACCGACATAATGAATGTCAGTCTGGCTGTTATGTACGCAACTATCAACGAGGGTATCAAGGCGATCAGTACGCCCTTAATAATATCATTCATTTGAATTACTCAGCCTCCTGCAAATAATAGCACTTCGTTCTTCTCAGCCTGAAGAGCCGAAAAGACGTTAAAACCGGATACATGCCTCCTCGTTATAACGTGTCCTTCAAAAGAAAGATTTACTGCACTTGCTAATCTGTTTCTTCCAATAGCGCCGATAGTACAGCCCTCCGGCGATCCTGATTTTCACATCGTCAGCATCCTTTCCAGACACATCAATGTATGAGTCGGAAGCCTCAAGCTGATTTTCTATGAACTCCTCTTCCATGATAAAAGCCTGTCTCATGGCCTCAGAGAGCATCTCTTCAGCTTTTTTCGTTATCTCATTTTGATCTTCAACGGGCCTAGCATTGTATTCTTTGTTTATATACTCGCTCTGTGCATTCGACGCTTTCTCGCATAATTGCTTCTCCAGTCGGTCTCGCTTTTCCAGGTGTTCCTGCAGATCAATATGTCCTGTAAGTATACGTCTATGAAGCTTTTCCCGCTCCATCCAGTAATCCACAGCTCTGTCCTGGTCTTTCTCTGAAAACAGCGGAACATCCGCAGTCATCCACAACGGTTTGAAGATAGAAACACACGGCGTAGAAGCTCCTGTTACCCAGTATGTACATAGTTTTTCGCCAAGGGCTGCTGCATAGCTCCCAGTGGTGTGATCACCGATCGCTCCTCCTGCGTGCATACATATACTTTTTACTGAGCTCCTTCTAAACAGCTTTCCCACAAGCTCCGGATGATGGCTGCGCAGTACTGATTTCATAAGGCCGATATCTATTTTACCTCTAGCTTGCGACAATGCCGATTCACACATTTTTCTTCTGGTGTGAGCTCTGCTGAAGTATGTGAACAGCTTATCTCCATAGCATTTTGCGAAGCTGAAATCCTTTTCGTTCCTGCACCAGCCTTTTTCAATAGCGTGCCTGACAACATCAGGATGGCTCCTGTCAAAATCATTTTCAATAGAAAGACAATTGGAAATGCAATATATGTCTCTTACCTGCTTTGCGACCCAGAAGACTCCTGCTGTTTCAAGCACCCAGGCTGTTCTTTTGTCTGCAATAAGGAATGAATTGTGATAAGTGAAAGGCTTCTCAAACCCACAATTGCCGCCCTGTCCATACTCCTCCAGAAGACCGGTGATCATGCCGACGGCCTCTTCACTGCTTTTACAGCGTTCCAGTGCGATCCTCGCCATGTCCATTCCTATCAGGCCCGGGCTGCCATATTCTTCTTTAGTGAATACCGCTTCATTTCCTATGTTAAGTCCGTACTCGTTCCAGCCCATTTCACACCCCCATATCCAGGAGGGTTTGAGAAGGATCACTTCATAGGTTTTTTCTGCCTGCGGTATTTCAATATATGTAGCTTTAAGGCATTTGTTGCTGCTCAGGTCATGCTGTATCCTGGGGATCCTGATCATGATGTGGGGTTCATTGGGCTGTCGGTCGCTGTTCTTTGCGAAAAGGACCGATCCATCCTGTGTAGAATTTCCCAGAGCTACCAGTGTATCGCACATGAAAGCACCTCCTGTTACAGGCCATTTTCATAATTATACCATACTTCGAGTTTACTGGTTATTTCGCATATACCACAAGAGAGCACAGGATTGAAGCTTATTCAGCAAACCCCGCGCTTCCTGTCAGTATCATAGATAAAAAATTACATTACTATTTCCTGGGTGCCCTTGATCCAAGTTATACACTGCCCCTCGATCAATCAGATGCTGTTGCTCTTATAGTGGACAAAAAATCAAGTATAGGACGTTTTAGGTAACATAAATCAAGGCATAGCCCTCTTATTTGCGATAAAATATACTATTTTACAGAAATTTTGTCCTATACTTGATTTTTTGTCCAGATTGATCTAGTAGAGCAGTGCTTTTAGTATTCCTTGACAATAATGCTTCTGTTTTGCTAAACTAATAAAAATTTGAAGATGCGAAATAAAGATACTGACTAAAGGTACTGAGTAAAGGATCTGATTAAAATGCTGTTAAGCAAACTCCTGGGCGAACGGTTTAAAGAAAAACCAGCCGATGCGTCACTGGCAAGCCATATTTTCCTGCTTCGGGGCGGATATGTCAGGCAGGTATCCAACGGTATCTACTCAATGCTTTTACCTGCAAAGAGAATAGCTGACAAGATCGAAAGGATCATCCGCGAAGAAATGAACAAAATAGACGCGCAGGAGGTCTTGTTCCCCGTCGTCCTCCCCTCTGAACTCTGGAGGGAATCAGGCCGCTATGACAGCGTTGCAGACGAGCTTGTCAGATTCAAGGACAGGACCGGCCATGATATGCTGTTGGGAATGACCCATGAAGAGGCTGCAGTCCACCTTGCAAGAAGTGAGGCAAGATCCTGGACAAAGTACCCTTTCACGATATATCAGATACAGACAAAGTTCAGAGATGAGCCAAGATCCAGAGGCGGTCTGATTAGAGTACGTGAGTTCACGATGAAGGATGCATACTCCTTCCATACCACGCAGGAGGATCTGGAACAATACTATCAAAGAGCACTGGAGGCTTATCACAGGATCTTTGAACGCATCGGCCTTCCCCAGGTTATATCGGTAGGTTCCGACAGCGGCATGATGGGCGGAAAGGTTTCCCACGAATTCATGCTCCTGACTGAAGCAGGCGAAGATACGATAGCTGTTTGTGAACAGTGTGATTACAGGGCCAATGCAGACGTAGCCGTATCGCACATCCGGCATGAACAGGTGAAAGAGCAGCCTCTTGAAGAGATTTACACTCCTGGTGTCACAGACATCGAATCATTAGCCGGATTCTTCACTACGACTCCGAACAGATTGATGAAGGCTGCGGTTTTCGCCGTAGAAAACAGTAAAAAACCACTGGTTGTATTTATACGCGGCGATCTTCAGGTAAATGAATCCAAGCTGAGAAATGCCATAGGAGCAGAAGTGTTTCCTCTCACGGATTATGAAAATGTCGATTTGTGCTTTGGATTCATTGGTGCTGTCGGTCTTGACAGCACAGAGCTGGACATACTGTATGATACGTCGCTTGAAAACGAGAGCAGCCTGATCGGAGGCGCAAACAAACCGGACCACCATATAAAAGGAATAAGCATATCAAGAGATATCAAGCCAGACAGATTCGTCGATGTTTCCAGAGTTAGTGACGGGGATACCTGTGCAAAATGCGGCGGAAGCCTGACATTAAGCCGTGGCATCGAGGTGGGCAACATCTTCCAGTTAGGTACCAGATATACAGAAAGCATGAATATGACCTTCACAGATGCTGACGGAAAACAAAAACATCCTGTTATGGGCTGTTACGGCATTGGAGTAGGCAGACTTCTAGCCAGCATCATAGAGGCCAGCCATGATGATTATGGTCCTATCTGGCCAGCGGCAGCAGCCCCCTGGCAGATCCATATATGCATTTTGAACAGCACCAATGAAGAAGTGCGCCAGGCAGGCTTCAGACTGTATGAAGAGCTGGAACGAAAGTATGAGGTTATACTCGATGACCGCAATGTTGCGGCAGGTATCATGTTTGCCGATGCTGATCTTTTAGGTGTGCCTGTAAGAGTGGTCGTCAGTGCCCGTAAATTCAAAAATGGCGAAGTTGAGATCTCCACACGTGACAAGAAAATAAAGAAGACAATAAAGCTTGAAGATATTTATGATACGATCGGCAATATAACACTTCGTCTCAACAAAAATTTTCCGTTATAACGCATCGTTCAAAGAAAAATTTTCGATTAGGCGATAATTTACTTCGTAAATTACGCTTAGTAGAAAATTTTTCTTACCAAGTCACAAAACATCCAAAGGATATATTGTGATATAGCGGTTTCAACGAGGCTGGTCGCAAGCAGGGCTTGCTGCTCGCCTATGCATCCCAGGCTGGTCGCAAGCAGGGCTTGCTGCTCGCCTATGCATCCCAGGCTGGTCGCAAGCAGGGCTTGCTGCTCGCCTATGCATCCCAGGCTGGTCGCAAGCAGGGCTTGATCTAAACAAATCAGCTCTGGCTCCTGATTATCCTTCAACCTCAGGAGCCTCTGCAGGATTGATCTCGGGTGCTGCTATTACAACATCCCCGCTGTGGCCAAAGTATGCATTTAGGACAGCCTTTATCGCCACATCAGTGTCAAATTCTTCATCGTTAACGATTCCGGTAAATTCTATACTTTGGTATATCATCCGGTCATTCTCATCCAGGTATATTACAATATCTCCTTTTAGGTCTTCCGTGTAGAATTCCGATACATCGCCGGCAGCGGATGTCTGCCCATTTACGATCCCTGACATCATCACCTCTGCTGCAGCTTCATTAAGAAAAAGAGAGTATTTCACAGCCTGCTTGCCGCGGAACTCAATGTCCGTCTCTTCAAGAATTGTGGCGTACCTATAATATTTCACAAGCTCAGAAGTGTTTGCCCCGGCAGTCACCGACACTCCGAGCTTCTCCATATCCTGTCCGGTCAATACCTGCCACTCTTCAATCCCGCCATATTGCAAGTAATAGCTGTCGTTGAGCAGTATTACTCTGAACTGCATATCAACTGCAGTTTCCCCTATGATACCAATGGCCATCTGATAGTCTAAATCCATATCCATTATCTGGCTTTCGGAGTCCATATCCATAAAGCCGTTTGCTGACATATTCACACTGCTGATGCTTTCACCATCTTCGCTGCTCACATCAATCAAGTAATTCATTTCAAAAACACCCTTGAACTTTTTGTCGATATTTATAAGTGCCTCATATAATTCAGGATGATCGACATCTCCCCTAAAAGCTCCTGCAAATTTAGCCACAGCCTCTTGTCCATTTATAAATCTATCTGTCATAACCACTGCCTGCTGGCGCTGTGCAGGGATTTTTGCTCCAAAGGTCCTGGCTTCAATGCCATTTACAAGACCAGCCGAGAGAGCAAATTCCACACTATCTATTGCCCAGTTTGATATGGTCGATCTATCAGACATCCTGCTTATATAAAGATATGGTTGTTTGCCTCTCAGGTCTTCATCCTTTAGCCCTGCCGCACGTACAAACAAGACTGCCATTTCTTCACGTGTGCATTCTTTGTTCAGTCCAAATACCCCTTCTGATATACCTCTGATGATACCCGCCTTGTACCCGGCTTCAACATATTCGAATGCCCAGTGCCCCTTCGGTACGTCAGAAAATGTAGGTGTTTCGGGAAGCTCGGCCGTATCGATGCCAATCGCCTTAACGATCAGCTTTGCCATCTCACTTCGCTTGATTGTATCAAGCGGATGGAAGTTTCCGTTGTTATCACCGGATATTATGTTTTTACCGGCCAGGCTGAGTATTGATGCTCTTGCATATCCATGTGCCTTATCGATGTCCTGGATAACAGCTGGCTCTTCTGCAAAGACAAGCTGACCCGGTATAGAAATCGACAGCACTAATACTGTTAAAAATGCTGCCAGAAGCCTCTTACAGCATCTGAAAGAACTCATATGAAATCCTCCTGATGGTACCGTTGTATGTATATCATAATATAATTATATCAATAGTTATGTAAACTTCACAAATGATAATATAAGGAAATTTAATATGCGTCATAATTTATTGAAAATAAATAAAATAAACAAAGATGAATGGAGTATTGACACGTATCCAGAAATATTGTAGACTGACATGGCATTAGTAATTTACTAAAATACTAATTTACTAAATAGTATAGTAAAGATAACAAAATTACGCTTTCGTAAATCAATTCTACAGCGCTTTAGTGATTTGCCTAAGCAAGGAGGTTCATACATGAGAATACCAACAGTATTGAAACACAAACCTGTTATAGTTTCTGAAAACTACGAAAACATTGACGGGAGGAACGCTTATAACAGTGAAGCTAAGGGTCTGTCATTAGGGCTCGCACAGTGGAATGACAGGGGCAGGGTAGATATATCTGCTAAAGTCTGGCGTTATACTGGCGAGAAATGGTCCCGTCAGTCAGAGGAGCTGCCGCTGCATCGTGTGCTTGATCTTGCTGTGCTGGTATGCCGGACAATGCTTTATTTCAGAGAAGAAGCATACCGGTATCAGAAATCCTATGACCCTGAAAATTCGGTGATCGACCGTGTGGGTCTGCAGGGCGATGCAATGACAGTAGCAGTATGTACTGATAATGAGAAAATCGATGAAGATATAAAGCTTTTCAGTCAGGCGCTGAGCAATGACAGTGAGCTTGTCGGCGAACGGCTGAGCACACTTTCGAGGATACTAAAAGAAATGGGGTACTGATCCATGGACAAGACAAGAAAAAAAGAACTGGCAGAGATGTACAGGCAGATGAAAAAACCTATGGGTATATTCATAATCAAATGCAAGAAAAACAATAAGTGTCATATTCAAACCACACAGGATCTCAAGGGTGTTATGAACGGCGCCGTCGCCAGACTTGAGGGAGGCTTTCACCCCGTCAGAGAGCTGCAGAAGGAATGGAACGAGTACGGATCTGATAGTTTTACAATGGAAATACTCCAGCAGCTGGAGTATGATAAGGATGAGACTAAGACAGATTATACTGAGGAACTGGAAGTACTAAAGCTGATCTGGGAAGAGAAGATAGCAAGTCAAAATATGGAATTTTATAAAAAGCATATGTAAAATTTGACCACCGTCCGCTATAAGCAATCCCTCAGATAATAGCATCACAATAAATATAACTATAGAGATCATCATTATCAGGGAGATAAAAATGAGCACAGTCCACATAATATACACCTTACTTGCACTGGTAAACCTGACGGGCTTTGTTGTGGTTGCAGCAGATAAGCGCAAAGCCCGCAGGAAGCTTTGGCGTATACCTGAGAAAACTATATTTCTTATCGCAGCGATCGGCGGCTGTATAGGGATCTATTCAAGCATGCTTATTTACAGGCACAAAACCCGGCATTGGTACTTCATGGCCGGTATACCTGCAATTTTTATGATACAGGTCATCACACTGTATCTGGTAATCACAAGTGGAACCTTTTGATAAGCTCATCCTTATATTTCTTATCACCGAAAATAAACATGCCTATGACAGTCAGAAATGAGTAAAATGCCGAAAGAACACTGGGCCATATAGAGGTCACGAGTCCTGCTGCACAGAAAATAACCGGCAGGAAACCCATTATCACCATGATCGTCTGATACACCGTATACTCTCGCCATTTCAGCCTCTTTAGCAATATTATGAAGGTGATCAGAAGCGTCGAAGCAATAAAAAGAAACGGAGTCACATATGTAAGACCCCAGCCCTGTGTTTCGGTAGCGAGTTCAAGCGAATATACATATATGGCAGTTGAGATAGTATTGATAACTATGATCTGCCCTATCTTCCTCTTCTTGAATACAGGATAAGCAACGGTTATCCATGCATAGAGCAGCGTGCCTGCGACATAAGCAGACCACAATACCCCATTGAAGGTCAATATATTGATCAGCAGACAGGTAGAGGTAATCACAACAGATATGAAAACCAGCAGCCTTAAAACGAAGTTATATCTGTATATGGCTTCCTTCTCAGGCTTGGGGTATTTTTCCGTTGCCGGCTTATTGCCTTCACTATCACGATCACACAGTACGCCGCTGTCCGTCAGTACCGCTGAGCACAGCGGACATTTTGGTTCATTAGTATCAATTTTCAGCTTGCATTTTCCACAATATTTCATAGACTCCTCTAATTTGTTTCTATAGTAATATCCAGACCTTTTTCAGCCAGGAACCTGAAGAAAAACCTCTCAATATCGTTTTCATACATAGCTTTTGTAAATGTCACTTGCATATTATCACCAAAGGAACAGGCAGTACAGCTGATCAGATTGGTAACCGGCGGCCCCAGCAAAAATTCAAATCTTTCAATAAACTCACGCATCCGGTCAGGTACACTGATATTTCCCAGATTCGACAGCGAACATGTAAAAAGTGTTTCGCCAAAGGCATTATATGCCGTTCTCAGTACAACATTTTTCAGCGCAAGAGGTGCTATACGCATAAATATGTTCCTCTCCGCATTAACATTCGCACTGATTTTCTCAACGAGCTTTTCCTGCTGAAGCTCACTTTTCATGATCTCCGTCACTTTTCCGAGAATGCTTTCAAAGGTCTGTTCTTCATTTGAAAAAGTGATCCCGACATTGACATATGATGAGAAATTCCTGACTGTCCGGGAGGGAAAGAAATTTCTCAGATTTACCGGAACTGATATTTTAACGGGCGAATTATACATCCTGCTATTGAGCTGGGTGCAGTAAATTGAGTAAATGATCAGAGCCGTAATATACCCGGTAACCGTAGCGCCGCTTTCCTTTACCAGCTTCCTGAAGCTGTCCGTAGAAGTGATCCCATGAACGATACCGAGCCGCTCGGGAGAGACCTTTGACCCGCGGACATGATATGCCTTTTCTTCCTTCCACTTGCTTTTTATCCTGGGATCATAGTATTTTCTAAAGCTATCTTCCGTTTCACTAATGGACGGATATGTTTCACAATCAAATACACCATCGTCTGAAAATAGACCAAGTCCTGAAAGTGTAAGGTATTGAGCAGTCAGCGTCTTTAGAAATATCATAGCACCTGTTCCATCTGTAAGTGCATGGAATATCTCGAGACTGATCCTTTTTTTATGATAACTGACTCTGAACAAAAATCCGTTATTCTCATCGGCTTCGATAGGCCTGCAGGGAGGTGCAGCCTCTGGGGTGATCCTGGGTGTTTCGTGGTTGGCATCAAAAAAATACCAGAACAGCCCTCTTTTCATTTTAACGGCAAGGGTCGGAAAACGGCTTATAGTTACCGCAAGAGCTTTTTGAAGTGTCTGCGGATCAACCTCCTGCTTCAGCTGGACAGCGACTCTAAACACACTGCCACTACCCGGGCCGCTGATGGCAGGGTAAATTTTAGCGGCATTATCCAGCTTGTACCAATTACTGTCATTTTGCCAGGTTTCCGTCCTAAATGCCATGCGTTTCACCTCTAAATGTATCTGTTCTCATTTTAACATAATATGATGTATGTTTATACATTAAGAGGTACGAAAAATCTCATTATATGTTTCATCCTATCATGGATTTACTACATTCACAGGCTTGCCGTCTATAAACGCAGCGAAATTCTCAGCAGTTATCTTCATCAGCCGTCCTCTCGTTTCCTTTGGAGCCCAGGCTATATGAGGCGTAATAATGCAGTTCCTTGCACTTAACAGAGGATTATCACTTGTAATTGGTTCTCTGGAGACAACATCGACGGCAGCCCCGGCAACCTTGCCGCTGTTGAGTGCCTGAGCAAGATCCTCCTCTGCAATCAGAGGCCCCCTGGCAGTATTTATGATCATAACTCCGTTTTTCATTTTTTCTATAGCGTTTTTGTCAATCATACCTCTTGTACTTTCGAACAGAGGACAATGGAGACTTATTACATCTGATTCCGACAAAAGCTCGTCAAATTCTGCATACCGAATATTTTTACTTTCTGCACAAGCATTCCTGTGCCTTGAGTGTACCAGCACTTTCATACCCATTGCCTGCGCAATTCCTGCCACCGCTCTGCCTATCCTGCCAAAGCCTATTATCCCAATCGTCTTTCCCGTCAGCTCAATCAAAGAATAATTCCAGAAACAGAAATCGATGCAATTGGTCCATTGACCCCTTTTAACAGCTTCGTTGTGCTCTCCAACATGGTGGCAAAGCTCCAGAAGCAGTGCAAAGGTAAACTGTGCAACAGCATCCGTACTGTATGCAGGAACGTTTGTCACAATAATACCGTGCTCTTTTGCTGCCTCAGTATCAACTACATTATATCCCGTCGCCAGTACACCCACATACTTCAGTTTCGGCAGCTTACTAAACGTATCCTTTTTGAGAGGTGTTTTATTAGTAAATACAGCCTCCGCATCACCGGCTCTCTCAATTATTTTGCCGGCAGGTGTGCGGTCATATACCGTAAGCCCGCCATACTTACCCAGCTCATCCCAGCTAAGATCGCCAGGATTCAGTGCATAACCATCAAGAACAACTATTTTCATCCGGCTCTTTCTCCTATCGTTATTATGCTGATCGATGCCAAAAATATACCCGCAATTAACCTTCAAAAAGCCAATCAGCGTCGGCTGCAGGTATATCCACATCAGCTGCCGTCAGTGTATCATGGAGCTGCTTCTCATTCTTGCATCCTGCTATGGCAACAGCTGGCACCATATTGCAGGTGATATATGACAGAGCTGCAGCTGTCGGCGTCAATCCATTCCTCCCGGCATATTCCTTCACACGTTCAAGCCTTGCTAAATTCTGCGGTGAGACAAACCTGGCGTATGCCTTTTGATTTATGGCTTCTATGCCTTTTTCGGCAGCCTTTGAGAAAAAGCCTTTAGCCTGCGATGAATATGCGAATACCGGAAAACGGTTGTTCAAATACCATGCATATTCCGAACTATCCATACATATGATGGTAGGATCTCCGTGAAGCTCCGGTGTCGATGATGCCAGACTCCATTGTATCTGGCTGGCACAAAAAGCTGTAAGCCCGCCTGAGGCTGCTGCACGGTTTGCCTCCTCCACCCTCTTCGTTTTCCAGTTGGAACAGGCAACAGCCCGGACCTTACCCTTTGACACAAGGGTGTCCAGCGTTTCCATTATATCTTCTACAGCACGAGACTCATCGTCTCTGTGCAGCCAGTATATATCTATATGGTCAGTCTCAAGTGTTTTCAGGCTCTCATCGAGGTCTCCCTCTATCTCCCTTTTGGAAAGCCTCCCGATGGTCATGCTGTCAAGATCCGGGTGACCTCCCTTTGTTGACAAAATGAGCTTATCTCTGTTTTTCCGTAATTTCAGCCATTTGCCTACGGTTCTTTCACTGGCTCCGTCTCCTCCAGGCAGCCATGATGCATACATCCTTGCAGTATCGAGGCAATTGCCTCCTGCATCTGCGTACACATCCATCAAACGAAATGCATCACTCTCACTGACCGTTGTACCGAAATAGTCTGTGCCGAGAACAAGCTTTGAGACATTCAGGCCTTCTCTATATTTGTTTCCCGTATTGGATATATTTATTTCAAGGTATCTCAATGTGAACTCCCCTTCCAATATTTTTCTCTTTGTATATCAACGATTAAAAAGACGTATTGGCGTTTTTCAGCCTGAAGGTTGAAAAGACGTATAGAGGTGGGGGACATCATTCACCTCGTTATACACCTCTCTTACCCACGGCTGCAGCGTATATAACAAATTGCTGCTCTCCATCAAGGTTAAGCGTCTTGTTCAGCTCATCATCATCATAGGCTCCTATTGCACATGCCCCGCATTTAATCGACTCTGCGGCCAGATACAAGTTCTGGCATACATGCCCTGCATCCAGGTGCATATACCTGTAGCCTCTTACATCGTAGCGCCATGTCATCCTATCCGATGCAGCGACCCAGAAGAATGTCACCGCTCCCCCGCTTACCATGCCCTGTCCAAGGCAGCTGGCAACAAGCCTGTCGGATATCGCTGTATCAGTATCCAGCATTATGAGCTTGTGTTCAAACGCCAGGTATCTGTACAGACCGGGCTGCAGCTGCTCTACATTGTTTATGAGCAGATATGTCTCAAAAGCATGCCTCGCACCAGCCGATGGGACAGTACGCAGCACAGATTTTTCAGATCCGCCCTTTTTCACTCCCTGGGTGCACCAGAGAAGGAATGTCAGCTCTTCCAGCGACATTTGTATGTCTGAGTATCTTCTAAGGCTCCTTCTTGCATTAATCACATCTACAAGCGGATACTTGCCGAATTCAAGAGACTCGGGAGACGGTAGGTTTATCTTCTGCTTTGTCAGATCATATCCCGTTTCCTGTTGAGGCTGTGGCAGCTCCTGTGATTGCGCAGATTCTCCCAGATATTTATACTTTGTAAGCTCCATAAACTCTTTTCCTATGTCCTTCATACAGATCACTCCTTGTATATGGATATGTCAGTGTACCGGCGAATTATCTCGCTGCACCGACGAGATCACTACCCCATTTATTGTATCATATTGCCAGGTTTGAATACGTGCTTTTTTCGCATTATTCGTACCAAACAAGCTCCGTACGGCTATATCAAGACCGAGTCTGCAGATGACCTTGAAAAATTCGGGTGTATGTATATAATAAGTAAAAGGTCGATTTATGAGTGGAAAAGGCTGGTGTACAGGTAGAACATTTGAAGATATTGTTGCTGTCTGATTCTCACGGGCGAACCGATAAAGTACTGTCTGTAGTTGACAGAAATAAAAAGAATATAACATGCGTAATTCATCTGGGCGATTACGCAAGGGATATCAAAGCAGTTGAAAATGCTTACCCCTCCATCATCACAGAGGCCGTACAGGGAAATAATGACGGTTCGTCAGAATACCCCCTTGATAAAGTCCTGATGTTTTCAGGTAAAAGGATCTTACTGACACACGGTCATACATATAAGGTAGGCCGCGATCTGATGCCGCTGGCGATGAAGGCAAAGCAGGAAAATGCAGGGATCGCAGTTTTCGGACACACACACATACCTCTAATAGAAGAAAAGGACGGTATTTACCTGATAAACCCAGGCTGCCTTTTCAGACCCAGATCCCTTATGGGACCGACCTATTCATTACTTGAGATCTCAGAATTCAATATACACGCAGATATATATTCCTATTGATAATGCTTCAACACAATAACGCAATTATTGAGAACACTTAGGCAATAGCTGACAATCCCGCAGCAATATACTGCGCTATAATGATATTACACAGCTCGTTTGTGCAATCGACCGTATGAGGCTTTTACATGCGGCATCACCTTACTGACACAGCTCTGCACAAAATGCTGATACAAATCATATCGGAGGAAATGTCTATGGCTGGTTATGAAAACTTTGGACTGGCAGTTTACTTCACAACAAGATGTCTTGCAAGTATAACAACAATTGAGGAATTTGAAAAGGAGTTCAGTTTTCTGGACAAGCACCTGAAGATATCCAAGGTGTATCTGGAAACACACCGCGATGATATGGATACTTCTGCAGAGCTGCTAAAGGCAGTCAAGCAGTTCTTTGAAAACAGGGGTATTAAGGTATCCGGAGGCATCACCACAACACTGTTCAAAAACATCAAAAATAAACCTTTGATAGATGAAACAGGTATATTCGGATGCGGCGGCTCAGTAATCGGAAAGAACGCTGAATCACTGCCCGCTCCGGAAAAAGGAACAAAAACCACATGGTCCACAATGTGCTTCACCAACGAGTCTGTCAGGCAAAAGATGAAAGAGATATCAGAGTTTACCGCATCAATTTTCGATGAATTCATACTTGACGATTTTTACTTCACCAATTGCACCTGTGAGTCCTGTATCAATGCCAAAGGAGATAAAAGCTGGGAGCAGTTCAGGCTGGAGCTCATGGCAGAAGTTTCAAAGAATCTGGTCGTAGATCCTGCAAAGAAAATGAACCCGAATTGTAATGTCATCATAAAATTTCCAAACTGGTATGAGTCATATCAAGAAACCGGGTACAATACAGAAACAGAGCCGCTGATCTTTGATGAGATATATACAGGCACAGAGACAAGAGACACTGATCATTCAATGCAGCATCTTCCCCGTTATGGAAGCTATTCTCTGATGCGGTGGATGGAGAATATAAAGCCTGGGAAAAACGGAGGAGGCTGGATCGATCCATATCAGGGCATAAACAATCTGGCGTATTATCTTGAACAGGCATACCTGACTTACTTTGCAAAGGGCCGCGAACTGATGCTGTTTTGCTACACATGGACGGTAGACAGCGTATTCATTCCTCCTCTGGGCTTTGAACTGGAAAAACTGGATCAGATACTCGGTAAAGTCGGAAATCCGGTGGGCATACCGGTGTATGAACCTCATCACGCTCATGGAGAGGATCATCTGTACGACTACCTCGGCACCGCAGGAATGGCGTTCGAACCAATGCCAGCCTTTCCTGAGACGGGTAAACTGATCATGCTCACCGCTAACAGTGCAAGAGATGAAAAAATACTGGAAAAAATGAAGACTCACCTTTGCAGCGGACATGATGTCTGTATCACATCAGGGTTTCTCAGCGCACTGCAGGGAAAAGGTATCGAGGCATTCACCTCGGCCCGTGTCACCAATGCTAAAGTATACGCAAGGGATTATTCCATCGACGGTTTTGGATCTGTTTTCAGCGGGGAATACTACGGCAGGGACGAAGTATTAATCCCTATAGTCAATTATATGAACAACTCAGATGAATGCCTTATCGCAGTACGCAAGCACGACAATAATTTCCCGATATTGCTGCAGAATCAGTACGCTAACGGTACTCTTTACATACTGGCCACACCTGATGATTATGCTGATATATACAAATACCCGGCAGAGGTGATAACCACCATCAGACAATACCTGATGAGCAGTATGGACATCTATATTGAAGCCGGCGGCAAATACGGACTGTTCCTTTATGATAATGATACCTTTATAATAGAATCCTTCATGTACACCGGCACAAGGATCAGGATCCACACAGCAGGCGCAGGGCGGCTGGCCGATTTAAGGACAGGAGAAGAGTTTGAACCGCTGCTCAAAAGGGGTGATGAAAGCATCTTTGAGATCCCGCTGCAGCCTATATTTTACAGGACCTTCAAGCTGATTCGTTAAAGAATCGATTGTATCACTAAAAGCTGCCTCATAAAAAGATTTGAGGCAGCTTTTTTGTACTGTGGGTGTGAAGTGTTTAGTTTATTTTGTAGAAAAATATCTGTTTAATTGATATAATCTCTGTAATGTATAACATCTCGTAAGTTGTGTTACATATAAAGCAGTAATGCTTATTAATACGGAGTCTGGCCGATATATGCCAAAAGGAGAGTTTGACATGAACGAAGGCACCAATAAAGTAAAAATATCGATCACAGGAGATCTGGGAAGCGGAAAATCGACCGTCTGCCGTTATCTCAAGGAAAAATACGGCATGAATGTCTATTCCATAGGACAGATTCAGCGCTCTCTTGCACAGAAATACGATATGGATGTTCTGGCATTTAATAAATATATGGAAACCCATCCGGAGATCGACGAAGAAATTGACACAGAGCTTACAAAAATCGGGAAACGCAATGAGGACATGGTGCTGGATTCAAGGATGGCCTGGCATTTCGTACCTGATTCATTTAAGGTTTACCTCACTGTAGACCCTGATGAAGCAGCACGCAGGGTCATCAACGATCAAAGAGGCAAGGTTGAAACCTACTCCTGCCACAAAAACGCCAGAGATTGCCTCATCGAAAGAAAAAGAAGCGAGAATCTAAGATACATCACTAAATACGGCGTGGACTGTTCAAACCTAGATAACTACGATCTCATCATAGATGCAACATCGATTTCTCCCGAGCAGGTGTCGGATAAAATAATGGAAGCAGCTTCACGAAGCGAATGATATTTAAGTATAAAAGCTTATGTACTGCATCGCACTCCTCAGTCTTCTAAATTTAGAGTATTTGAGACCGGTACTATAGACCGGTCTTTTTTTGTGTTTGCCACACTATTTCGGCTGAATTCGGTAATTTTTCTTCTTTATGTTCCCAACATATAGCCCTCTTCATATTATGTACTATCAATTTATGTAAATTGAAGGGTGGTTATATGAATACGCTGAGAATTGGAGATTATGTTACAAGAAAGTCATATGGTGGTGATATCAATTTTCGCATTTCAGATATTTTGACAGGCAGGAACGGCAGAAGAGTGTATATACTCAAAGGCATGGTATACAGAATCATGGCCGACTCCGATGAATATGACCTGGAGCAAAAGAGCTCAGATGATGTACAAAGGGATCTTCAGAGCAGGCTTTCGCAGGACGGTATTCATCATACGCTGCGCAGCGACAGCCTTTTTCAGGCACTCAGGCGGCCAAGGGGCAGGGCAGGCGCTATACTTCATATAGACTCAAGTCCCGATTTCCTGGAAATGTGCATGAATTTTTACCGTGATGCCAAAATAAAGGCTTACGGCCAGGTGATACCCGAAAGCGAACAGCCAGGCAATGTAAGAACTTTATTGGCAAGCACGAATGCAGATATACTGGTCGTGACAGGCCATGACGGTCTGAAGAAAAATGCAATAAAGATGAATACGCAAGATAGTTACAGGAATTCACGCTATTTTATACAATCTGCGCTTGAGGCAAGAAAATATGAGCCCAGCTTTGAAAAGCTGTGTGTATTTTCAGGAGCCTGCCAGTCTTATTATGAAGGAATAATGGAAGCAGGCGCAAATTTCGCAAGCTCTCCGGGAAGGATACTTATCCACGCCCTCGATCCCGCCAAGGTAGGTGACAGGATAGCACTTACTGATTCAAGAGTGTTTGTTACACAAGAGAAAATAGCGAGACTGACTCAGTCAGGCATAAAAGGTATCGGCGGGGTAAAGACAAAAGGACACTTTGTAGTTGGGAGTCAGGCTTGAAATATTCACTCTTTATGTAAAGAGTGATGCGTTATAACAGAAAAAGGGGTGCCTCAGACCATCGGACTGTCAGGCACCCCTTCAGCATCTGCTGTCAGGACTGCAGATAATTATATATCATAATAGCGCTTTCTCCCCTGGTGATACTGTCCTTCGGATGGAAATTGACACCATCTCCCTTGACGATACCAAGACCAGAGGCTATCGCCACATAGCCGTAAAGGACTTCACTTATACTGTCTGCGTCTCTAAAACTTATGCTGAAAATACCCTTTATATCTGCTACCTTATCATATTTCATCGCACGTATGATGTACTTGACTGCATCCTCTCTCGAAACTGCACTATCCGGCGATTTTTCAGCTTCGGTCACAATGCCCTCCCTTATCAGATAAGCATATAATTCGTCAATATCCTGCCTGGTACTGCTTTCCGTAATAATGGGTCCATAATAGTTCAGTGTCTTTGAAAGAAGTGTCAGGAAATCCATCTGGGTTATCTCATCATCAGGCCTGAACTCATTGCCGTCAAGATAAATACCAAAATCCGCAAGGACACTTATCTGCTTCTCTGCAATATGCCCGGCTATATCCGTATAGCTTACCTTTTTTGTCTCAACATACTCTTCCCCGCTTCTATATACGATATTGCCGGTATTTGCATCTATAAACAGAGGCTTTCCGGGTGTAAACAGGTAAACCAGCTTTGCCTTATCGATTTCCTGTTGGTTCTCCGACATGAGCGGAACAATTCCTTTGCTTTCATACTTGTATTCCAATCCAAGGCTGATCTTCTCAAACATACTGTCATATGCATCTGTCAAACTAATCACATTGTCAACTGACGGGAAATCAATATTAAACCAGTTCAGACTGAAGCTGCTTATCGTACCGTTCAGATTGTCATAATTTATACCGACACCATTGTCCGGGAATGGAACGCCGTCGACAAGTCTTGTATATACGATGTTGTAGCTATTATTCGGCACCGTTTTGTCAGTTAAGTACTCTTCGTTTATGCTGTTGTATTCAAGCTGTTTGTAATACTGCGGATAGTATTTTGCCAGGAACGCATCCGCATCAGCCTTTGCTTTGGCTATATCGTATAATGGCTGCTTCTCGCCGGCATTCGATGTTCTCCTGTAAAAGCTCATAATAACTTTGGATTTTGCATTTATGGATACACTGACATATTCATCGCTGTCCCTTTCGTTTTCAGCGGGCTTTGTGAAAGAGAGCGACCATATGTATTCCTTGTTATCCGGCCAGCTGGTGTTCAGATAGTAGCTTTGAAGCTCGTAATCATCAGAGAGTCCGATAAATTCCGCATCACGCGCTATTTTTTCAACTTCCTCCAGCCCGACCAGCTCGGCCGCTTCCTGTACAGCCTTCAATTCCTCAGGGTTGAGCCGGACGGTTTCTCCCGCCGCCATTCTTACCGCTTCTTTTTGGAGCATTGCACCGGCATCATTGGCCGCAGTACCGGCTGCATACAATCTGGACGAAAGGCGTATCCTTTCACCAGTAACTGCATCAATGGCAAAGTCGTTGTTGTCATATACAACAGTATACAGCGGGAACGCTTTAAGTGCATCGTCCTTATTGACATAGCTGTATATGAGTCTGAGTCCCATATTTTCTGAATAAGCTTTTTCCGCCTCATCAGCGGATATTGCTCCATTGGCTGAGGGGAATTCGATATCATCGGTCCAGTTCCTCGAATAATTCTGCAACTCTCCTGTATCACGGTTTATACTTATACTCACCCTATTGTTGTAATACGGTACTTCATTTACTATTCTGTAATACCCCAGATAATAGCTGGAGTCCATTATATTGTCCTGATAGTCATCCTGATACTTAATTTCCTTCAGGAGTCCGGGAGCAATATGTTCAATGTATTCGTCAGCCTTTGCTTTTGCTTCCGCTCTGCTTAGCGTCGGAAGCTTTTTAGTTTGCTTGTAGTCATCAGCTGAGTATCTGTAGTAATCGAGAATGACGCCGTCCTCATCAACAGCCGCATTGATATTTGTCGGCCTTATGGTATCCTGACTGCGCCATGTCATGTGATAAACCGTTTTTGTACCTGATGTGCTTATACTTGAAGTGAATTTATAGTCATCCGGTATCAAAAACTTCGTTTTTACCGTCTTTATGGCATTTTCCAGCCCTTTGTCCATATCAGCGGCATAACCTTGCAAAGGCAGCGCCATTGTAAGTACAAAGATCATTGTCATTATTAAGGCTATCTTTCTTTTCACTTCGATCCACCCTTTACTTAAATATTTGTATTGCCTGATTTTAGCATTACTTTTTTATAGACTTGCCATAAAGGATAAAGGTTCCAGATTATTTCATATTTCCCTCATATGATATTCGAGTACACAATTTTAAGAGCACTCAAAGTGGACAAAATTTCAAGTATAGGCAGAAAAATTGAACTATAAGTGCGTTTTTATAGTAATAATGACACTGTACTCGCAATTATGTCAACTAAATGTGGACTATACTTGATTTTTTGTCCACTTAGCTGCTCACCTAATTGTTCTATCATTAAGCAGGCAGTGCGGTAGTATGCCGAACAGGTTGAGAGGCGGCGCTGCGTTTGGTATACTTGTTGAAGGAGGAGTCGGTATGGTTGAGTTTGTCACGATCGATGGTGAAATAGAACTAAAGGCGTATGATAATGATACAACGCTGGCTGCGCTGGCTGAAGAACTAGAATCCTTCAGGAAATCAGCCTCCGGGCTGAAAACCTTTGGGTGCATGGGCTGCGGGGAATGCTGCAGCGACGATATACCTGTGCTGGGACTAGATCTGCCGATCCTGCTTGATGGACTTGGCATCAGTTTTAAGCAGGCCTCAGAGAGTGTGCTCATATTGCCGGAAAAACCGGATATCGGACTCAGAAGGAAAGCTATAATGGAAATGTCCACGGCTGCCTCCATATCAGAGCTTGAAGCTGCACTACTATATGAATACAATAATGCAGAACCGATCATACTGTCCAAACAGTCCGCCGGGGAATGCTGCTTTCTCAATAGCGGTCTTTGCTCACGATATACCATACGTCCGTATAGCTGCGGCCTTTATCTGTGCAATATGGGTGAACGGCTTTCATATATACAGGAAATGCTAATAAGGCAGGGTACATGGCATGCCTACGGTAAGTTGGGCTGGATCAGCGAAGCAGCCATAGCTCATAATCCCTTTTTGAAAGCAGATACATATGATAAGCTTCTGGTTTCGGACTTTGAGTTCGAGCTTGAAAGTACTCTCGAGCAGCTGTTCTTCTATTTCTGATTGATGAAACAGCTGTAGGGATGGTTCCTTTTAATTCAATCATTCTTTAATCACAAGGATGGCTCCGGCTACCTGCCTTTCCTGCCCCTTGTATGAAGGCCTGTTTACCAACTTTCCTTCAATGATCATAGCAGTCGAGGCGCCTCCGTCGAGCATTGCCGCATCAACGGCTCCGCAGCCTATAAGATAATCGGCAAGCTCTTTCCCTGTAAATCCGGCACTATAACCGGGCTGTCTGCCATCCACCGTAAGCAGTATTACTGTGCCGTCCTCTTTAATGCCAACAGCTGTCCGCGGATCACGATTTGTCAGTACTCCCACCCACGGATCTCTGTCTTTCACTACCGATATGCCGTCCCTGACAAGCCAGCATCCGCATTCATATGCCTGAACGCCGCCTGTCATATCCGGTTCATGTACAAGCTCAACTGCATCCCCAACCTTTATGGGAAGCTCCTTTCCTACATATCCGGAAAAATCAAAAAAAGATACAAGCATGCCGTTTTTGGGTATCTGCGCTTCCTGCTCATATTCTGCGATTTTAGTCACAATGCCGCTTTCTACAGTTGCTGTAATATTACGCTTGTCTGCTCTGTTGCTCCTTCCGTATGCTGGGGTATATACTATCGTCTGTTTCCCGGCTGCTGGAAAGTTGATATTGTCAACATTGATCTCCGACAGATCCGTATGCGCTAACGGGCTGTCAGCAGCAGTTGGTGTATTACCCCCGCTATAGCCCATACCGGAGCTATAGACGATCTTGATGAAAAGCCTGCTGTCGATCTCCCTCAGCTCTGCCTTTCCATCGCTTATGATAAATACAGGATAACCGCCTGTTGCTGCGGATAAAAGCTCACCATCGATAACTACCATGCCCGACGGCAGGCCGAAGTCTCTGAAGAAGCCTCCGTTGACTGCCGCATGAGCATTTTCCCTTGCCGCCATTTCACTTAGCAGCTCATATCCATAGATAAGGCCATGGGAAAGCGAAGGCTTTATTTTTATACCGGGAAGTCCGGGATCCACCTCCAGTATGTTGATCTCCTGCTTCAGGCCGTTGACAGTCTCCTGACGGTATATGTGCTTTACAGGCTCCCTTAAAGATCCGGAAGGTGGTTCAGTGGTCTGTTCCTCAGCCGGGAGGTCAGCTGGCGGTTCGACCGGTGTATCTTTTTCACGCCTAAATAAAAAATGCCCCGCAGCAGCTAAAGTGAGGGACATTGCTATAACGTACAATATAATTCTTTTATATCTGTCAATCGGTTTCTTCACTGGGCGTCTCTCTTTTTTGTGTATTTCCGCCTGCAGCTCCGGCAGTGTTAGGTAGTTGTCTGCCATATTGTCTTGACAGCTGTTTGTATAGAGATTCTGCCAGACCAATGCTTCCGGTCTTAGCCGCCTGCTCCATAAGCTGTTCGTCGAGCATCGATTCAAAGATTTCTTTACCCGGATCTGCTTCTATCAGGTCTGATTTGATTACAGTGGCCTTCATTTGCTTGTAAAGCATATCAAGCATGATTGCTTCAAATTCCTGACAGGCTTTTTTCAGTTCTTTATCGTCATTTTTTTCCGCAGCAGCCTCCAGCCGTTTGGCAAAATCATCTTCTGCAGAATGTTCTGCAGCTCCGGCAGCATTGTTGACCAGGTTTTTGATGTTAATAGTGTCTAACTTATTTACTTCCATACATATCCCTCTGTCCTAAATAATATATGTCATTTACCCTGTCTGTCAATGAGCAAATAAGTCAGCTTACCTCTTTAGGTTATTAGCGATCCCCAGCATCTCATCAGAAGATTGTATTGCTTTTGAACTCAGTTCGTAAGCCCTCTGCGCAACAATAAGCTTAACCATTTCCTCGACTGTCTTTACATTTGATGATTCAAGGAAATTCTGCATCACGATGCTCGTCTGAGTGGAATCCAATGCCAGCACAGGTTCCCCTGCCGCTTGTGTTCCTTTGTAGAGGTTTCTCCCGAGTGCCTCCAGACCATTCCTGTTTTCAAAATAAACCATCCCGATAAACTGACCTGTAGGTACTGTTATACCGAGTTCATCTATGTAGCTCAACTCGCCGTTCTGTGAAACATTCAGATCGGAAAGATCAACATCGATTATGATGGGGATACCCGCCTCATCAAGTACCGGATAGCCATCTGATGTGGTGAGCATTTTACCCATGTCGGTCAAGCTTATTTTGAAGCTGCCGTCTCTGGTATAGTTGATTTCACCTGACGGCCCCTCTACCATGAAAAACGCATCTCCGTCAATATAAAAGTCAAGCGGATTTCCTGTTTCCTCAGGGCTTCCTTTTTCGAAGTCCCTTGTGGTTGCGACCGCCATGGTTCCGTGTCCTACCTGCAGGTTCACCGGTCTGCCTCCCTCAGGCATTACCCGAGCCCTCTCCATCGTTTCATAAAGCAGATCCTTGAACTCGATACGCTGCTTTTTATAGGATGTTGTATTGACATTGGCGAGGTTATTGGATATCACATCAACTGTCATCTGCTGTGACTGCATACCAGACGCCGCTGTCCATAATGCTCTCATCATTATTATGAACCTCCTGTAATGCTGCTTTATTTACGGTTCTACCTTACAGCTCCCACTTGATTGACCGCCTTGTCCAGTGTTCCATCAATTGCCTGAAGCACCTTCTGATTAGCTTCGTATGACCTTAGCACTGTAATCATATCGACCATTTCACGCACGATATTGACATTTGACAACTCAATGAAGCCCTGCTGTACTGTCCCTGCAAATTCCCGTGTCTCTGCATTTCCATCGGCCTGTATCAGGTTATAGCCATATTTCCTCAATACTGCTGTGTCTGTGAATTCTGTTATCAGCAATCTATCTATGAATTCCCCATCCTGTATGATCGTCCCGTCGTCAGCTACAGAAAATGGACCTTCTTGAAGAATGACAGGGCCGTTTTCACCCAGAACAGTATAGCCGTCGCTGGTAATCAGGCTGCCGTCAGTCCCTCTGGTAAAGGAGCCGTCTCTTGTATAGAATGCTCTGATATTTCCTTCATTATCGGGTACTGCTACAGTAAAAAAAGCATTACCGCTGTCTCTGATTGCCATATCAAGCTCATTTTCCGTCTTGCTGATCTGACCCTGGGAATAGTATGTGTAAACTTCCCCCACATCACTGCCGAGCTCCATTGTGCCTATATTTCTCGGTCTGCCGGAGGATGAGCCCTGTTCTCTAATTATTTTTGTCATTAATGCCGGAAAGCTTTCAAGAACCAGTGTATCCTTCTTGTAGCCGGTGGTGCTGGCGTTTGCCATATTGTTGGAGATTACATCCATCTTTTTTTCCAATGAAAGCATGCTCCAGCCCGATGTATACAAACCACGTACCATATTCGCTCCTTGCCGGCTGCCGGAAATTGTTCCTTTATCTACCCGGTTTACCGGTGCTTAATTAATGTACAGTCATATTTATTATCGGAATAACGGCCTACTGTCTTAATATAGAAAATACTTGTTTCTGTATCTGTTGTAGTACCGGTTTCTATATGGGTCTATTGGTGTAGCGGCTTCCACTGAAAATTTACCATATTATCGCAGCAAAAAGGCCGCTGTTTTGCGGCCGTTGACATTCTGTAACCTTAACACTATACAACATTACTGTAAAAATCCGAATGTTGCCTTATAAGCCTCTATTTTCTATACCTGCTTTCCATGGCGGCGCTTTTTTCTATGGACTCGATATTATTCAGCGCTTCGCCGGTACCAAGAGCTACACAGGATATTGCATCATCAGCTATAATAACGTTTATGCCGGTCTTCTCCTGCAGCAGCTTGTCCAAACCATACACAAGGCTTCCGCCGCCCGTTAGTACAATACCTCTGTCACTGATGTCCGCTGCCAGCTCCGGCGGTGTCTTTTCGAGTACGGAGTGAACAGCCTCGATGATGCTTGTCATAGGTTCTTCCAAAGCTTCCATCATTTCCGACGATGTGACGGACAATGTCTTCGGGAGTCCGGATATCAGGTTTCTTCCTCTGACATCCATTGCTACCTCTTGCACCCTGGGATATACAGTGCCGATATTGATCTTCATTTCCTCGGCTGTACGTTCTCCTACCATGATGTTGTGCTTCTTTCTCATATATCTTACAATTGCTTCATCAAATTTATCTCCTGCAATCTTGATTGATGTCGAGACGACGGTACCTCCAAGTGAAATGACAGCAATATCAGTAGTGCCTCCGCCTATATCCACCAGCATGCTTCCGCAGGCCTTTGCTATGTCGATGCCAGCCCCTATAGCTGCAGCGATCGGTTCCTCGATCAGATATGTTTTTCTGGCTCCCGCCTGCATTGCAGCATCAATGACCGCTCGCCTTTCGACCTCTGTTACACCGCTTGGGACACAGACCATAATTCTTGGCTTGAATAGTCTAAATATTCGGCTGCCGCAGATCTTGTTGATAAAATACTTCAGCATCCTCTCTGTTATGTCATAGTCTGAAATGACTCCGTCTCTCAGAGGCCTTATTGCCACTATGTTGCCCGGTGTCCTTCCAAGCATCCGCCTCGCTTCCTCTCCGACTGCAAGAAGCCTGTTGGAATTTTTATCTATAGCAACCACAGAGGGTTCTTTTAAAACTATACCTTTACCCTTGATATAGACCAATACCGATGCTGTGCCAAGATCTATTCCGATATCCTGTCCCAAGCTCAATAATAACACCCCTTCGCTCGTTTGTTTTTTATGGTAAATAGGAACTAATCAATATTATAACGCATTGCTGCCAAAAGAAAATCTTTCAGTTCAGAAAAACTTTCTCGTCTTTGCGAGTAATAGAAAATATTGTATAACTCATTAAAATAATCTTATCATAATATTACAATTATGCAACATTTGATTTCATACATGCACTGACAGAGGTAATGAATGAGAGACTGTATGTACCTTTTTATTTACATATATATGAACATCAATAAAGCCGGAACAGACCTCCGTCCGTTCCGGCTTTCGACCAGGTGTTATTACTGCAGTGCCTTGATCATACAGCTTTGGGATTACTGCCCTGGTATTTTGCCTTTGTGGCTTCTCCTCCCCTTATGTGCCTCTCAGCCTTGTTTTCTTCAAGGATAACCCTCACATTTTCAGCAAGCTCAGGGCTGACCTTCATCAGTCTTTCAGTTACATCCTTGTGGACGGTGCTTTTGCTGATGCCGAATTTTTTAGCTGCTGCTCTTACTGTAGTCTTTTTATCAATAATGTAATTTGCAAGTTCAACTGCCCTCTCTTCGATATATCCCTTCAACTGTAAATACCCCCTCTTCAAGTCATACTATGGAGAACGATCAAATCACTCGTATATGAAGGCATAATGGGCCTCTTGTCTTTCCAGTCCCAAACCAGGCATTCAAATACCTAATTGCATTGTGAAAAAGGTACCGGATCACTGCCTGATATACGGCCAGCACCTTTCAAAACAGTATCGCAGGCCTATTTGTACGTTATTTGCGTGTCTACAGTATATATATGCCCTGTACGACGTCTATATGAATTAAAGGGAGAAAAAACAAATATAACATCAAACAGGGATGACACAAATCTGTCAAAAACAAATTTGATATCATCCCTGGAAGGTAAATCGATACCCGTCACCAAGCGTTTTCAGCCTGAAGGGCTGAAAATACGTTGAAAGGTGGAGGATATCCTTCGCCTCGTTATTCCGTTTGTTATTGATATTCACTTTGCAGGCAGATATGAGGTTGGGTCATCATTGACATTGTCCTTGAGTACCTCAAAGTGGAGATGCGGCTGTTCTGACGCTTCATCCATCGCTGTGTTTCCGACGCTTCCGATTATTTCACCTTGCTTTACCATCTGGTTCACTGCGACTGTTTCATCCGAAGCAAGATTCCTATATACCGTTTTTAGACCATTTTCGTGATCGATGACTACAGCTATGCCATAAAACTTGTCATTACGCACATCACTAACCACTCCATCGGCTGATGCTTTTACAGGAGTACCCCTGTCTACAGCGATATCAATGCCCGAATGAGCGCGCCATTCTTCGAGGGTTTTTGAGTATACCAGATGGTCCATTGCATATTCAAGTGAGATTTCACCATCAACAGGCATCTGGAAGCTCTGTTTTTTAGGCTCTGTCTTTTGCTTGTCCGGAGCGCTTTTGTCCGGCGCATTATTCTCTTTAGGTGCGGTTCCTTTTTCGGGGTTTTCGTTCGGTTTCGCCGCATTGTCACCATCCTTGGTAACCGATGCCGGGCTGCCAATTTCCGACTCCTCATCTGGCTGGATTGCTGCTGAATCATCAGGATCCAGATCCGTCAGCTTATCTGCCGTATTAGTGGCTGCATCCTCGACAGAAAGATCACCTTCGGGTTCAGTGGACAAATCATCAGCCTCATAATCAGGTTCTCTGGATAAAGAATTTCGAGTAGTGACATAAATAGCAGTGCCCGCCACTACAGCAATACACAGCAGTAAAACGATATAAAACCCTCTCTTGTCCAAAAACTCCCTGAATTTTTTACCTTTTTCATCCGGAAACGATTTTTTCATATTCACAAATTCCACCTCCGTATAGTATTGTTGCCTGATATGGCAGCAATATACATACGGTGTGAAATTTTTAATCGGTAAAGCGACAATAGATCCTTTTGAATAAGGCTTTATCAGGAAGACTTTTTTATGGACTCATGGTCAGATATAGATATGATGTCTACTCCTGTATAATAGTGCTGCAATATTTCTTTGAACGTACCCCCGGTTTTTGCCAGTGAATTCGCACCCCACTGGCTCATCCCGACACCATGGCCATGGCCGGTGGTTATTATTTCGATCACCGTACTGCCTGCAAGCCTGATATTGAAGCATGCTGACCTTAAGCCAAGCAAGGTTCTGAATTCAGTACCCTTCATGATAATATTGCCAACTTTTATACTTTTTACTCTTCCCCCTGCAGTATGATCAAGTATTTCTATGCTTTCCAGAAGATCCTTGTCTGGCTCGGCATCCGGGTATACTCCCTGGAGCTTTTCAGCCAGCTTGTCACAGCTTATCGACACAGTTGCAGTGTATCCCCTGGAGGCCTCATCACCGCTGCTTTCCACACTGCGCAAATAGGGCACGCTTTTCCCTGCCCATACATCCTCTGCATTTTCTGTCCGGCCCGGACTGCTTGCATGAAAAAGTGCATTCGCTACTTTTCCGTTGTGAACAATGATCAGTCCCTTTGTATCATTTACCGCTTTTTCAACTTTTGCCCAGTTTCTTGACGCAAAAAGTATTCCCCACTTTTTTCTGGCATTTTCCTTACTTATCCATGCCTGACAGTGAGAAGGATCTGTACAAATATCTATGCCATCATGTACTCCTTGTTTTGAGCTATAGGTTCCTGACATTCTCCCGTAGGCAAATGTTCTTGCTGCCACCGCTTGTGCTTTAAGGGCTTCAGGATCAAACTCGGCAGGCATTTCGGCAGCAACGACACACTTTATATATTCCTCAAGATCTATAGCTTCAGAATTTCCTGACGCCTTATTATATACTGTAATCTCATGGGTTTTATCAGGCTTTTGGATGGCCGGAGGCTTCTGTTCCGGAGCCGAGCCACAGCTTCTCACGATTATCATGGGGAGAAGTATGACAATTGCAGCCATAATCGATGCATAGTATATCAGTTTCTTCATCAAGACCCCCAGCGGTTTAGATAATGCCTGATAATATATATTCACATAAAAAAAAAGTATGCGGCAGATGCACATACTTTGTCCGTTATCATTTGCTGCTTAAGGGTCCCGCCTCTCAACAGATGGTATTAGCGGATCTGTTCATCATCCTCTCTCATTATTGCCGCACCCAACCCCCTTAGCTTTTCATCTATCCTGTAATAGCCTCTGTCAATATGATCCGCATCTAATATTTCAGTAGCTCCCTCTGCGCAGATGCCTGCCAGTATCAATGCCGCACCGGCTCTCAGGTCAGTTGCCCTGACCTTCGCTCCCGTAAGCTTTCCGCACCCCTCAATAATTGCGCTTCTTCCCTCTACCTTTATATTGGCTCCCATCCTTTTTAGTTCACATATATGCATGAACCGGTTTTCGAATATTGTCTCTATCACCATGCTGGTACCGCATGCAATACTTAGAAGTGAAGTCATTTGAGACTGCATATCTGTAGGAAATCCCGGGTATGGGTGAGTTTTAATATCGACAGGTCCGATCTTGTCTCCCCTGACTCTTATGGAGGTCAGTTCTTCGGACACTTCTATTCCCGCTTCTCTGAGCTTGGCAGTCACAGGCTTCAAATGATCGGTAACAGCATTTTCTATTACAACATCCCCGCCTGTTATTGCAGCTGCGACCATGAATGTGCCGGCTTCGATGCGGTCGGGGATAACAGTGTGGCCGGCCGCCCTTAAGCTTTCAACGCCGGATATCTTTATAGTATCGGTTCCCGCACCTTTTATATCCGCTCCCATTGAGGTCAGGTACGTTGCCAGATCAACTACTTCAGGCTCTATCGCAGCGTTTTCTATTATTGTATGTCCCTCGGCAAGAGTTGCCGCCATCATGATGTTTTCAGTTGCGCCGACACTGGGAAAATCAAGATAGACCTTTTCACCCTTCAGACGGCCACTGCATCTGGCTTCTATATAGCCATGCCCCTGGGTTATCGATGCTCCAAGTGCGGCAAATCCTTTTAGGTGCAGATCTACAGGTCTTGATCCTATCGCACAGCCGCCAGGGAGAGATATCCTCACATATCCTGCCTTTGCCAGCAGCGGTCCGGCTACGAGGAATGATGCGCGCATCTTGTTAACCAGCTCGTATGGTGCTGTTGTATTTGATATCGACCTGCTGTTTATTTCAAGTCTGTTTTTGCCGTCTGATAATACTGTTGAAGCCCCCAGTGAGTTGACAAGCTCGCACATTATTTTAACATCGTTAAGATAGGGAATTTCTTCTATTACACTTCTGCCGTCAGCAAGAAGTGAGGCTGCTATTATCGGGAGCACCGAGTTTTTTGCTCCGCTCACCCGCACCCTCCCTTTTAACGGCTTACCTTCCGATATTATCAGTTTTGACACGTTGTTCTCCCCTTTATCATCTTTTGTTTTTTAGTATCATCTGTTTAGCACATCATTGCGGGCTGTCAGTATTCCGTGATTATTACCGGCGTTGCCAGCCATATGTAAGTTTTATTCTCATAGGAATTATATCGGGCTGCAATGTTCAAATTGGCTTTTTTTCCATTGCCTCCGCCGGTTCTGCTTATCACAGGTGAAAACGCAGATACACTGACAAGTCCGTTATCATTTATGCCTTCTACTTTTTCAGCTTCAGCACTTTCAAAAGCTCTGTCAAATATTTCTTCTATTTCAGTTTCGCTCAACCTTTTTCCGATATTGCCTGTAACTGCTATATTCATTTCGAAATCTATTCTATATTTTTTGAGTGCATTTGTGACAATATCTGAATTTTTTATCAGGTCAGGATTGCGAGAAGTGTCTATAAAGCTAATAAATACCATATCTTTGTCTTCTGTCTCTAGGTTACCCTTCAATATTGACATCTGGACACTTTTATTTTCATCTATTATGTAATTTATTTCCTTGCCAATGACAGTATCAGTGTCTATGGAACTGAAAGCAGGTATATCACTGCAGTTCACTTCATTTGATCCTGTCACTATTTCTGTCAGCAGATTGACTGCGTCTGTGTCATCAAGCCGTCCGCCTGCTGTTTTTCCCCGAATATATATTTCAGAGGTGACCGCATCAGCGCCAGTTACACTAAAAGCTTTTTGCACCGCTTCTGCATCAGAAACTTCATACCGGTCATTGTGTATCATTATCGAGAAAGCGGATATAACTAAAACAAAAATAACTAAAAAAAATAGAAACCTTTTCATGTACAGCCCCCTTTCCGCATTGCGGCAGCTGTTTGAGCCAAACAGCCGCCGTATTGTACCGGGGAGTTCTGTTTACCATAAACCGCCGCCGGTAAGGTTACATTAAGATTATTGCCTCATAAAATGAGGCGTATACATGAAAAATTTCTATGTCTCGCACGATTAATGGATGATAATCATGTTTTTTCCCATCACATAACTACCCGCAGCCAGCGACAAATGTCATATTTCGCCTGCATAGCGCAGCAGCTTTTCGAGCAGCACCATAGCCTCCGCTCTGGTCACTATATCCTTTGGTCCAAGCATGTCTGAAAATCTGCCGGTTATCACACCAGTCCGCTGAGCATATCTGATTTTAGCCAGCAGAGCCGGGCTAACCTGCTCTATATCCTTGTAAATACTCAGGTCTGTGTTGTCGTTTCCGGCCCTCTCAGATGTTTTTATTTCGCACACTCTCACAGACATTGATATGAGCTGCTCTCTTGTGCAATACTCGCCCGCTCTGCCAATATCCGCTGCATTTACAATGCCCGCTTTAGCTGCCGTGGTCATATAACCGGTGCCATAATCATAATCCATTATGTCAAGCATGAATTTGACACCGTCACCGACGGTCAGATTCTTGTTCGGTTCGAATTTTTTCCCGGCAACCGACTTTAGCTCGTGAGCTTTTGCAACGTTACCGATTGCCTTCCTTGCATAGTTTGTCGATATATCACTGAAAAATTCCTGCCCCTGATCAGCTATCGCCATCCTTCCCGGAACAGGCATTTCAAAGGCCAGGGTTCCGATACCTCTGTCAGGGTCATAGTTTCTTGTGACAGCTGCTTTTTGCCAATCATTATTTCCTGACGGCAGATAATATCCGAACGTGGTATCCGGCTTATACCATACTGCACCAGTATATTCATACTCGATTTTCAGCGGTTTCCCAAACTTGTCGAGCTTGTATGTCAAGCCATCTGACAAACCGACTTCCAGCTCCGACACAGCAGTTTTGAACGTCATGTTGCTGATATCTCCTGCAGCAGAAGCCGTAAGTGTAATATCAATAGTGAAGTTGGATCCGTAAGCCCCTGTACCATAGGTACCGCTGCTGTCAGCCATCACACCGGGCCTTATTATCAATGTATTGTTGACTGTCCTGATTATAAGGTTTTCACCAAGCATTCCAAGCGCTTTGAATACGCTTTGCGATATCACAGCCGATATGCGGCTGGTCCTATAGGGCATGCTCCTTAAATCAACATAGTAATCAAGTATATCATCAGTCTGTACATGCTGTATGAAACGATCCGCGTTGACACCGGTTATCCATATGGTCCATACGCCGTTCACTGCTGTGCTTCCCTTTATTATGAAATCTCCGTCTATAATATACTCAGTGTCCTCGCTGGAGTCATAATCATCACTCGAACGCATTGTTCTCACCGTAACGCTTTGAGTCGGTGCCGATGCCAGCTCCTTAGCGGGATCGTATGCATACAGTCTTGCATAATACCTGAAGTTGGATCTCAGGTTTTCAGCAGTGAATTCTGAGACTCCGCTTATCTGATACCTTGTGCTTTCTGAATAATTTATGTCATCATCTATTTCGAGTATGTACTCCATACCGTCTGCAGCGATCCATTCATAAGTGATGCTGTTTTTTGTTATGGAACCCGGTGTACCTTTCACACCAAAACCCAGCGGTGTGTCCGGCGGTATCTCCTTCTCGGTTTTGACAAGGTATGAGTCACTGAAGTCCGAAAGCTTCTTCTCTCCGGCGGTATTAGTTGCCTCAGCCTGTATCCAAAAATAGTAAACCGTATCAGGCGTAAGGCCGTTCACTCTGTAAAATGTGGCAAATTCAAGCTCTTCCGGAGTTATCGTAATACTACCTGATCCCCTGGATCTGTCATCTTCGGTCCCATATGTAAGGTAATACACATATTGCCTGTTGAAATCCCATCCCAGATCAATGTATGTATCTCCGGCATGATGGTAGTTAAATACGGGTACTGTCGGCTTCTCAACAGCTGACGGCAGATCGGGGATGGTCGTGATGATAATGGGATCGGAAGGCCCTGAGATCAGGTTTACACTGCGGCGGGCCGCTCTGACCCATACTACATATGTCTTGTTAGGTTCAAGGTCGTACAGCGTGATATCGACATTATGCCTGCGGCCGTCAGCTATGGCATCCTCTGCATCAATATCCTCATCCGGGTCGTTTGGCGTTACAGGATGGCCGACTATCTTGTCGGCGGACATATTTTTAAGATCATTGTAATCCATACCGGGAGTATACTCCACACATCCTACGTCGATCGTCACTCCGCTGTCATATTCGACCTTCCTGAATTTCGGCGGGTCTACCACCTCTTCTCCATTTTCCAGTTTTTCCGTTACGTTTTCCACAGGCGGATCAAGCAGTGAGCCTGCTTCATTTATTTGCGAAGGCGTCCTGTAATACCAGGACCATTCACCTGGTTCAGAGTCCGGTGTCTTTTGATCGGAGTATTCCTCATACCACTTATTCTGCAAGGTAACAACAACTGTCGTACTGGTGACCCTATCCTTTCCGAGCCTGTCCTTTTTAACACTGAACGGCGGTGTGCCTGGTACTACAGGCTGATCTATCGGGCCGAGTGTAGGTGTAATGATAACCCTCATTGATGCATCGGACTGAAGTGTTATATTCTGGAGCATGTTATCCACGAACTCAACATAGCTTTTCTTGGCGACTATTTTAAAATAATAGGTTGAATTGGGAACCAGGTCGTTAATTGTATATTTGTACCCCAATAATATATTTCCGCTCATCACAAAATTACTTTGGTTCATCTTAATATCCGAGGCTATTTTATATCCGGCCGGAGGCTCGTCTATATAATTGGGATCACTTATCAGCCAGATATCATACATCAACTCGCTGTCAACATCCCCGTTTCCTTTGAGCGGCACTCTCCACAAAACCGTGGCACTGTTGGCAGTTACAACCTGTTCTGTAACGGTAGTGCCGTCTGAAAGCTGACTCACGATTTCCGGTGCGGAAGGCACATAAGGCACCTCTGATTCACGTACATATATTCTCGATGATTCGATCTTTATCCCCGGATAAAGATCCTGTCCGTTTCTTGTGACTATAGCCCGAATAATGTAATAATAGTTTTCTTCTCCGGGCTCCAGTGTGAAAACATGGATCGGTTCGTTTGTAGCCGCAACATACTGCTCTATGCTGCCTGACGCCCCTGTACCTCTGTATATCTGATATGAGACATTTACATCGCTCATGTTCAGGCCTGCGACCACACGGCTCCATTCCAGCTTCCAGATGGTGCTGCCGTCGGGCGTTACCGACATTTTTGTCGTCTTTGCAAGTATGAAGCTGGCAACTGCGATCACCCGGCTTTCAGGTGACCTTTTGAGCTCTGTCTCTGCAGTATCAGGTACTATTTTTATGTAGTATACCCTTCCCGGGTCCCTTACAGTGTGTATGTATTCCAGCTTACCTGCCGCTTCATTGACCGTTACAGGCCCGTTCTGGCTTATCTGTTCATTTCCTATATATATCGGAGGGGTGTTGGCAAACGTGCTGTTTTCAGAAACATAAAGCTTGTAATCCATTCTTTTGCCTGAATTCCATACATCGTCCCATTCGATTTTGATCTGGTTCGGTCCGTAGGAATAGGCATTTATGTCTATGTCTGTCAGGAATTTGACAGTATTTGAAGGTGCAGATTCACTGCTGGTGTAGGTGCCTGAATCCGTATTGTAGCTATAGTAAGCTCTTGAGTATGCATAGTAAACGGTACCAGAGTTCAATTCCTTCAGACGTATCTGATTGTCCTGTGCAGTCTCGGCAGCAATATCTCCCTCTTTGAGTATCGTAGGCTTTACCGGTTTATACGGCTTGCTGACCTCCTGTAAATAGTAATTTAAATAAATCCTGGGTGATGGAACATCCTGTGGACGGTTGACCTTGTCACTCTTAAGATCGGTATAGTATTTGTCGTATTCATTATAGCCGATGGCTGGCTGTACATTCGGCGGTTCATCATTTATAGGTTCTACTCTGAGCATTTCCGGCGCCGGCTGAGGCATATAGTCAGCTGCCAAAGCGGGCATTATAAAGGCATATTGCATTAAAAGCAGCAAAATCAATATCAAACTGATTATCATCTTGTTTATTTTCATATTGTATCCCTTTCCTGTATCAACTGTACCTGTTGTCTCATAATAATGCTCTGCCTCAAAGGCAATCGGTACCCGTCACATAGCGTTTTTCAACCTGAATGGTTTGAAAAGACGTATTGGCGTTTTTCAGCCTGAAGGCTGAAAATACGTAAAAATGCGGGGGACATCTGTCGCCTCGTTATATATCACCTGTAAGTTCGAGCAGCCTTGCAAATGCAGCTACCACCTCTGCACGGGTCATAGTACCAACAGGTCGGAACCTGCCCATTTCATCCAGCTGCATCACGTCAATATCAACAATTAAGACAACCGGCAAATAAAACTCGTCATCGATACTGCCTTCATCCGAAATCGATATCCCCGCTGACGGTCTCAGGCTGGAAGCATCCAACCCTTTTTTCACAGCAAACAGCTTTACTAATACAGCAGCGGTCTGCTGCCGGTTTACGTCCCTTAACAAAGAATTGGGGTGTATAATATTCTCCATGGTAAGCATCTTAAGCCTTGTCCTCATATCCAGTCCTGTATTTCCTGCAGTCCGTCCTGTCATTTTTTCATATAACAGGACAACATCCTTACAGGTCGCCCTGTTTTCCGGCATGAAATTATTCCGGATTCCAGGGAAAACGTCTTCCAGGTCATATTTTTCAGCTACCCTGGTAATATACCCTTCTGCCCAATAGCCCGACGGTACGCCTCCAACACTTTTATCTGCGGCAAGGATAACAAAGGTACCGGTTTTTATCAGGTCGACCGCTGCAACAGAGCCGGCTTGTCTGACTGATGATTTCTGCCAGTTGTCCGAGCCCTTATAAAAAACATATGCTGATAAAGTCCCTTTGGTACTGCCAATCTGCAGACTGGCAGTGACAGGAGTGTCAAAAACGTTGATATCTCTTATGGTATTTGTCAGCTTTGTAGTTTTTATCGTACTGTCAATATAGACAGATAATTCCCTCTCTATCATTTCTATAAGGTTTTTGGTATATTGGTCTATCAGAGCTGCAGAATCCGCCCCTCCAACATAGGCATTCAGAAGCATATCCAGCTTCTCACTGACAAGCCCTGTATCTTCATTGTACAGTTTGTCGTAAAATAAGCCGGCCATTTCTTCATATGCCATGGAAAAACCCAATGCCTGGACATCGAGTGCGTTCACAGCAGATACAGGCAGCATGCCGGAAGGAAGTGCGCTGCTGGTACCGGCGCTATGACAAAGATCCAGCTTCACATACAGTTCCTTGACCTCCTGCCTTTCCAGAATGCCCTTCACACTTTCACCGAATGTTGTATCCAATGTATGAGGCCTTATCACCAGCTCTGTTCCGGCTGTTCTTATGACAAGGCTTTTTCTGACTTTTTTCATGACATTGATAAGTGATGCAGGTATGTATATCTCATCCCTGTCAATGTTGATTGAAATTTCTGACATGTCTATTGTGAATAAGTCTCCCGGTAAATTTATCATTGCGTCAGCCACTCTGTCGCTTTTCAGCAGGATGCTTGTTACTCCATTGCTCCCAATGGCTATCCTCCAGAAGTAACCCTTCTCAAGTTCTTCCATCCGGTCCAAAAATACAGCCCTTTGCTGCTCTTCCCGATCCTCGTTGTCGTAATCGTCCTGATTGAATTCAGTCCTTATATTAACGGGACCGATATATTTGGAATAAGATATCAGATCCTTCTCCACCGGATCTGATTTTACCGATCTGATTTTGATATAGTACTTGGTATTTGAATGAAGCGGCTGTTTTGTCATGATACCTCCCGGCAACCTGACATTCATACTCCTGATTCTCGCATGATAGTACAGACTGTCGTTATTAACAGTCCTGGCTGTTTCTTCGGTATAATACGGCAGAACAGCCCCCCTCTTATCGATGTACCATTCGAGGTCGGCATCGGATAATGCTGTATATTCTGATCCGCCCTCCTCCATAATAGCTATCTCATACCCGGCATAGTCATCCAGAAGCTTACCTGTCCATTTTATCTCTATTTCATGGTAGCTGTCCCTGGTCATAAACCCGGCTTTCTCATAAACAGTAGTGCCGCTGCCCTTTGTAACCTTAATATCGTAAGCAGTTCCAGCCTTAAGCCCTGTTATTCTCCCATAATAGGTCTGTCCGTCCGGATCCTTGATCACGGTTGACTGAGCTTTTGTCGTTGTCTTATATGCTGCATCCCCCGGACCCTTTACAAAAATGCTATAATCCTCAGCAGTAAATCCCGGAGCTCCGTCAGTCCAGAAGAACCCAAGCTCTGCGCCCGGTATAGCCTCTAGCATAGCCGGCGGCTCTATAAGTGAAGTAGTTACCGGCATCGATACCCAAACACTGTTGGATGGATTCTCCAGAGGCTCTCTGTCCTGATCGACCCTTATGGCTTTAAGGCTGAAATAATAGAGCTTGTTCGGAAACATACCGCGGTCCACAGTAAACGTGCATATGTCCGTTGCACTATCATAGGTGAATTTCCCGGGAAAGTTTGGGTCCGGATCACCCACAGGATCCAGATAAACGCCCCTCTCATCGGTTGGTTCGCCGTCCTCGGATGGAGCATACTCATCGAGAAAGCTCGTATATGTCGGATCGTTTTCGTATTCATGCAGCTCGGCTGTCGGATATATCCTGCCCGTCGTCCTGATTATCTGGTATATCACATCATCCTGCTGACGCGTCCATGAGAAAGTCACACTGCTGCCTGACAAAAGCTGTTCTCCTTCGTTGTCCAGAGCTATGCTAAAATCAGTAGGTGCCAGCGGTTTTCTCTGACTGTCGTCAGGAGGAGTTACGTCTAGCAGTATAGTTGTTACGGGGAGAAGCGATGTAAACATGGATTTCTTTTCCACCGTGTCTTCTGCATCCTGTTTGTTCCTGACAACAAGCCTGGTCCTGGCCAGAAAGTAATATACAGTATTGGGAAGCAGACTGGGTCCAAATTTATCAATTGCACTTCTTTCAGCCTCATCAGGCAAAACATCCTGCAGCCTCTCAAAGCCGTTATCAGTGAACTGGCATACCCGCGCTGTTATCACAGCGCTCCTCGGATCATCTGCTCCGCCAAATACGATGTCCCCCTGCAGATCCTGTGTAGTTCCCACTGGAATGAAGCTGCCGGCATTTGTACCGGAATTCATGAATATATCATAATAGATCTCATAGTCATACAACGATTCATCATATTTGCCGACATAGTTGGTCCAGTCGAGATCAAGAACCTTCTCAAAGCTCAGGTCAATATAATTCACAGCCTTTTCACCGGATATCTGCTTGTCGTTGCCACTGAGGCTGAAGCTCATCGGGAGCGGCACATCCAGTTCTGTGCCTGCCAGTGTGGTAAAGCTGATCACTACCGACCTGTCCGACATTTTTTGTGGTTCCTGTGTTCCGGCATCTTCGGCTTTTGTTGAATACATCTGAAGGTAATAAACTGCATTTGGGACAAAAAAGGTCGGAAAGCCTTCGTCATCCACTTCAAGCACAGGAGGCGTGTCAGGGTCGTCATCGAGATCGAACAGCTCAAATGCATCCAATGTATACTCCAGTCTGTTCCCTGCATCCGTAACCTTATCAGAATCTGCATTTATATATTTGGCAAGCCTGTATTTGCTTTCATAACCCTCTTGTCTGCCCCACACCTTTCCATCGATATATATTGGGGCTCTCTCACCTGTATTGTCATCTGACTGACTTGTGCTGAGCAAAAAGTGATAGCTTAAATCATCCTTTATTTCATCCCAGTTAAGTGGCTTTTCCCATGAAAGGGTAATATCCGTGGATTTTACTGTTCTTATTGTTCCAGACGGATCAATGACATCATCTCTGCTGTCAAGCGTCCTTTTTATAACTGCAACTCCTGAAGGCAATGGAGGCCTGTCTGTATCAGCAGATAGCGTATATTCCAAAGCCGGCGATTCAAGCCTGTCTGCCGCTCCTTCTGATTTAACTACGATTCTATAATATACTTTATTGTTTGGCTCTACCCCGGTAAGCACCGTAATTGCATGGTCCCCGCTAAAATAAGAATCATCGAGAGTGCCTCTGACAGGCCAGTCGCCGGGTAAGCTGTCATCCCCTACTGCCTGGATCTGATAGAAAAACCTTGGAAGATCAAGACTCCCTTGATTGATCCTGAATATTTTCACATATATATTGTTGGCACTGTCCTTTGTCAGTTGAAAACGAATTGGTGTACTGACATACTGCAGTTCCCCCATCAGCTTGCTTGCGTTATAGTCTTCAGGCGCACCGACTCTTATAGCAGATACATTTGAATTGTTTTGATCTCTGTATACCGGCCTGATATTCATATAGTATACAGTCCCCGGCAGTATATCATTATCAGGGAGTATATGATCGGTATCATCCACGTCGTCGATTACATCTGTTTCATCCCTCCTGCCAAGCAGTTCAAAGCTGTAGAAGCCGCTGCTGCTCGGGCCGCTGATACCGGCAGTTGTTCCTTCCTTTCCGGAAACACACGCAGCATATTGGTCTTCATCCAACTGATCTATCAGTATTGAAGACTGTGCAGACCCTGAATTAAGCTGGTTCATATGTGTTGAAATATTTATTATGTAATTAAGTGATTTTATGCTTCGCTGGTTATCGACATAAATACTGTTGAAGGTTGATTCCATATATTCAAGCGCAACATCACTGTTGGCATCGATAAAAACTCCATTGTCCGGGTTTTCATCGTCCTGCGGGTAAAGCTCCATGTCCGGATCGTAATATATCTTCGGCCTCATCCATCTCAGTTCGAGCCTTGGCGTCACACCTGTCTCCCGGCCTCCGCCGTCAATTGGTGTGCTTTCCTGCTTCAGAGCCGACGATGTGAATGATATGGACGGCAGATAATAAAGAAGCCCCCTACCAATGACCTCACCTGTATCAGGATCCGGATCATCGTATAATGTGACACTGATATCATATATGTAATCAGCTTTCATACTATCAATGGCATATGAGCTCGTGCCCTGTACGACCTCTCTTTGATAAATGGCAGTGTCACCAGTACCGGGCCTGTGATAGATAATCTCTGCCGATTTTGCTCCTGACAGTGCGCTCCAGTGGAATGTCAGTGTCCCATCGTCAAAATCATCTACCGAAATCGTGACCGGCATCCAGGCGGCATATGCCGTCATGCCAAAAAGTCCGAAAATACTATATAAAATTGCTGCAACTACTAATACCGCAACCGGTTTCCTGGAAAATTTCATATGATGTTGACCTCCGCCCCAATCTTACAGTACGCCTGATATTTGTCATGCCGTATCTGTGCCCGCCACCAATCATCTTGAATCTGCAGTATAAAAAAGCATGAAGAGGTGAGGGCGTATATAGCCTCGATATATATATCGGCAGTTGATCAGACGTATTTTATAACACATCGTTCAAAGAAAATTTTTCGTTTGAAAAAAAATTTTTACCGGGTGTGTACAGAGCTAAGAGATGTTTTTGCAGATATTATGCCTTTCTGCTGACCATGATCTGATTTCTGCCGTTTCTGAAGGACTTTCTCACATCATAACCCCGCATCACAAGTGTGTCATATATTTCATCTGTCTGCTCGAAATAATTGTTCCCTATGTCAAGTATGAGCGTTTCCCCAGGTCTCAGCTCCTTTGATATTTCATTGAGCGTTGTATCTATCTGAAGACTTTCCGCATTTATGATCCTTTCATCACAGGCATCATTGAATACCTGGTTTTGTTCTCCGCTTCTACTAAAGCCGCCTTTTTCTTTCCTGTATTGATTCCTGTCTCTGGAATAACCCATATGATGTACCCTCCGCATTATCAATATTTTCTGTGATTTCGTCATATGTCCATCTATGGTATATTATTATCAGGAAGCATTGATTTTATCATATCAGGAGCTGAAATCATGGCGGACAGTAAAAATCTTGTTTTGATCGGTATGCCGGGAGCAGGTAAAAGCACTGTGGGTGTGTTGCTGGCAAAAGCTTTAAAGATGCCGTTCGTCGATACGGATCTTTTGATACAGCGTCAGGAAAACAGTTATCTGCAGGAGTTGATCGCAAAACACGGCATCGATGGCTTTATGAAAATCGAAGAAGATATCGTGAAGGGTCTGGATCTGGAAAACCATGTTATCGCAACAGGCGGAAGCGTGATATATAGTGGATCCGCCATAAGCCATCTCAAAGCGCAAGGCGTTTTATTCTTTCTGAATACAAAAATGTATCAACTGGAGCGGCGGCTGAAAAATACACAGACACGCGGTATTGCAATGCAGCACGGTCAGTCTCTTGTATCGCTTTATAATGAAAGACTGCCATTGTATAAAAAATATGCAGACATAGAGATAGACTGCTCAAGAAAGCATATTGAAACTATCGTTACAGAGATAAGTGAAATTTTTTTGAAAATATTTTAAATGTATGTATAAAAAAGTATTGAAGGGGTCAATAATAAGTGTGACCTCACAAAATACATTTTGACCCCCTTTACATGGTTAGTCGCCAGACTAACCAACTTTTTTGCCTTTTTTCAGCTTATGCTCACAGTACACTATACTCGAGTCTGTTCGAGATTTTGTCCTACATATTTCGCCTCGTTATTCTATTTTAAAGAGTGCTATTGCTGACTTAAGCTCCTGAGCCATTTCATCCAAGCCCTCAGCCAGCTGTGCAAGCTCCTCTGCGCCGCTCATCTGTTCCTGTGTGCTGGCAGATACTTCTTGTGAAGTCGCAGCGGCTTGTTGTGAAACAGACGAAATGTTGTCCATTACCTTTATCGTATCATCTTTGGACTCATTCATATCCGCTACGGAATCACGCATATTATTCATATTTTCAATTATGTTGTCCATTGATGAATATATGTTCTTGAATGCTTCATCCGTACTGTTGACTGCTTCCATCTGCTCATTCACTATCTTGCTTCCGGTTTCTGCAGTAACAGCTGTGTTGTCGGTTTTTTCCTGGATGTTGTTTATAATGGAATTGATCATTGCTGACGATTCCTTGGATTTGTCCGCCAGCTTCTTGACTTCCGTTGCTACCACAGAGAAACCTTTGCCGGCTTCGCCAGCTCTTGCTGCTTCTATGGTGGCGTTCAGAGCCAGCATATTTGTCTGCTCCGCAATCAAACCTATGGCGTTGACAATTTTTTTGATCTGCTTCATATCTATATTCAGACTTTGGACATCATCTGCGACCTTTTTGGTAATATCGTTGGTCTGTGTCGCTTTTTTCTTCAGAAGCCTTACAACCGCAAGCCCATTTTCAGACAGATCCTTTGTGTTGCTTATGAACTCTGATACAATGGTCACGTTTTCGCCGACTTTGTTTATGCCGTCAGCCAGCTTGTTCGCACAGTCTACACCATATGCCACCTCTTCAGCCTGCTCACTGGTACCCTTTGCTATTTCCTGCATCGTGGTTGCAATCTGTTCCGATACAGAATGCGTGCTTTCAGATGACGTCTTTATCTTTCCTATACTCCCAATTAGATTTACAGATGATTGCCTTACTTTTGTCACAAGATTCCGTATATTCGCCAACATGTCATCAAAATTGCGGGTCACCATGGCAATCTCGTCTCTACTGCTGTCGTGCAGACTGAGGGCAAGATTTCCGCTTTTGGCTTCATGCATGATATTTACAAGCTGTTTCAGCGGTACTGAAATACTGGAGGACACTATAAAAGAAAGCAGTGTAGATATCAGAACACAAATAACAAAAAGAACAATGACACTGGTAAGGATCGCTTTTCCACCGGCATTGATATAACTGTATGGAATCATTGCGACAACATTCCAGTCGTTATTCTTCATATAAGAATATGTAACAAGACAGCCATTGAAGTCGAAAGTTGGTATATCCTGTTCCCGGTTGGATTTTAACATTTCTAGTATGCTAAGGTCGCTGTATTTCTCATTAAGCGGAATATCATCATTCCTACTGGTAAGTACAGTGCCCTCCGCATCCAACATAAAAAGCTCGGATCCTTCTCCAAGATCTACACTTTTATATGCTTCCATAAAATGATCCGTTGTGATCGCAGCTAAAATAACTCCTACCTTTCCGCCTGCTTTGGTGTTATTGATTTCCCTTGCGGTCACAAGCCTGGAATAACCATCCACGGTATGGACTAAAAGCCATACAGGTGCACCCTTTGCAGCCTTTGCGCTTTCACTTATCCTTTTTATATCATCATCTGTAAAATTCTTGGCATTTTTGAGCAGATACTGGTCAATATCCTCGCCAGTAATAAAACCAGTTTCGATGATCTCATCATATGGCGAAAACTTTTCTCTGGACGATAAGTCTATCGAAATGGCATGAGTCAGCAACTCATCCTTGGTTGCCTTGCGCATATCAGTAAATTCATCCTGGATCGAATCAAGATATCCGACTTCCCTGACGGTCTGTTCATATTTACTTAGCTCTGTCTCCAAAATTTTAGATGTTTGGTATATCAGCCCTATGGAGTATTTTTCTATTCTTTCTGAAATTGCCTGGTTAGACCTGGAGTAAGATATAACGCCCATGAGGATCAAAGGCAGCAAAGACAGTATTAAAAACGCAGCAATCAGTCTATACTGTATTTTGATTTTTCTGAGCACATTCCCGGAATTGTTTAGTGAACCCCATATCCTTTTAATTACACTTGATAAAATGTTCTGGATTCTCTGGACTATCTGTTTCATAAATTGACACCTCCTGGAATTTTGGCTCCAAAAGCAGACCTATACAATTAACTAGTTCGTCAAATTATTACAAAATCCTCCTGTAATTAATTATTTTTTTGGTAATAATGTAAATACAAAAAGGATGGCGTTGCAACAACGACATCCCTCTGCGCTTTTTCAGTAATATAATATTAAACAAGTCTGGTTTTTTACTGCCAGTTCCTTGACTGCGCCCCGTTACGTCTGCCAAAAAACAGTACCAAACCTGCCAATAGCAGCACAATGGGTACCAGTATACCAAAATCGATTATGCCCAGGAAGAACCTGAAGATGATCACTGCAGTACATGCTGCAGCTATCCCGCTGATGATTCCTGCCGCTATCAAAAGTCCTCTTGGTCTGCCAATGTGTACGTAAAGCTGAAACAGGCCGACTGCAACCCCGAAGATGTATATCGGCCATGTAAAGGCAGAAAAATGCCAGCTCGTTGCCACCTCAAAGAAAAACAGCAACCCATAGGTTGTAAGTATTCCGCCGGGCACAAGGAGACCTGGCGCTTTATTTGTAATATAGTATGCCAGTTCAAATCCGGCACCAATCAGCAATATGATCATGGGCCAGAAATCGTCGGCGCCAAGCGAGAAAAGGGATCTGTTAAATAATATACGCGCTGCAAGCAGCAATCCACCTATGATTATCAACAGCCCTCCGATGGATGAATTATTCCTTCTCATAAAACTACCTCCAAATACTATTATATTTACAGTAATAGCTTAAAATCAGCTTTAACACTGCTTTTAATTGATAATACTTAGATTCGCTTCATATGTCTGATTGTTTAAAAGCAAATACATGATTATTGTATTCGTCAGAACGTTCGTTTTGTGGAAATTTATCTGTGGATAATGTTGATAAGTCTGTGTATAACCTTGTTTTAGGCAATGTAAAGCTGTGGATTACAGTAGATTTTGTGCTTTTTGTCACAAAAACTTTCCACAGCCTAAAAAATAACAGTCGATTGATGTCACTACAGAAGTTTATGAATATCATCCTCAGGGACAGGCCTTGAATAATAATATCCCTGGATCATATCGCATTTGTGGTGCGTAAGGTACTCCATCTGTTCCTTCTTTTCAACTCCCTCGGCAACTACGACCAGATTTCTTCTATGGCCGATATGAATGATCGATTCGATCATGCTGTGATCGTTCTCAGGAATATCATCGACAAAGCATTTATCTATCTTCAATGTGTTGACCGGCAGCTGCTTTAGATAGCTCAGTGATGAGAAGCCCTTTCCAAAATCATCTATGGAGAATCTAACACCAAGATTTCTGAGCTCACATATTTTCTGCAGATTGATATCAACAGTCTCAACCAGCTTGGATTCGGTAATTTCCAGCTCCAGCAGGGACGGCTTCAGCCCGGTAGTTTCAAGAATATCCTGGACCATGTTCACAAAATCCGCCTGCATCAGCTGTACAACAGAAATATTGACTGAAATACTAAAATTCCTGGATGACCGGCTGTTTAACCTTATTATGAATTCACATGCGGTTTTGAGTACCCATCTGCCTATTTGTACAATAAGGCCGGTCTCCTCTGCAACACTAATGAATTTAAGAGGCTGTATTATTCCCTGTTCGGGCTGCACCCATCTGAGCAGTGCCTCAAAGCTGACAATATTACCGGTGGCAAGATCGATCTGCGGTTGGTAATAGAGAATGAACTCATTATTATCTATTGCATGCCTCAGACCGTTTTCCATTTCGATCCTTTCGGTAAACTCGTCATTCATTTCTTGCCTGAACATGATGTGAGTATTTTTGCCTTCCTTTTTGGCATGATACATGGCTACATCAGAGCTTTTCATCATCTCTTCTATAGAGTTTGCATGATCGGGGTATATACATATCCCACAGCTGGCTGACACATGGAAATGATTTCTCATTACATTGATCGGCTCGTCAAATACCGACATTGCCCTTGCGACCTTTTCATTCAGCTCTTCAACAGAGCAGATATTCCTGATGAACACAACAAATTCGTCACCCTCAAACCTTGCTACCAGCTCATTGCCAAGAAATGCTCCTCTGATGCGCTTGCCTATCTCAACAAGAAGCATATCCCCAATTGAATGGCTGAAGGAGTCATTTATGTACTTGAAGTTGTCCAGATCCAGATACAACAGTGCACACTTATCAATCTCACTGAGACAGGATATCACCTTTTCTACCTCAGCGAAGAGCGCAACTCTGTTCGGCAGACCTGTGAGCTGATCCTTGAATGCCAGCTGCCTGATCTTCTCTTCCTTTGCCGCAAGCTCATCGTATACTACCGTGAGCTCTTCAAAGCTGTCCTGAAGAATGTTTTCCTGAATGACCCTATCAGTAATATCGATACCAAGTATTTCAATAATATCGGCGTTATCTCTATCTGTGATAGCACTGCAGTATATGTGCACTACTCTGCTGTCGCCTCTGCTCAGAGCCAGCTCGAAGCTTGAACTTGAGTCATGCTCCTGCGTTGCTCCAACAGTCTTATCCAGCATGCTGCGATCATTTTCTGTTATCAGTTCAAAAATGTTCCTTACTTTTTCACTTCCGAATCTATCGAAATAAAGCAGAAGATCCTCCGCATGCCTATTTGTCGTCAGAATTGCGCCGTCGTCCTTGACAGTCAGTGCAATCAGATTCGTAAAATCAGCGATCCTGTGAGAATTGACCTGCTGTCTCTGCAAATTGATCTTAAGAAGCTTTGAACGTGACATGATAAATGCAAATATAAAGGATGCTGTCAGGATCAAAATGAACAAAATTAGGAAAACAATGTTCAGCTTGCTGAAAATATCGCTCTTAGGTGCAGTTACCGCAATAGACCAACCGGTTTCTTCGATCGGGTAAAAACCCATGTATCGACTCTCTCCATGATAATAATATTCCCCGGCCCCTTTTTCACCGGCTATCATTTTATGTTCGAGTTGCGCAAGCCTGACGATCTTGGGATTTTGTGAAGCATCCCGGATATCATTGACCATACCATATACAAGCGCTTTGTTCTTATGTGCTATGGTGTCGCCATCTTCATTGATAATGAAAGAATATCCTGTGTCACTTAGCTTTATGTCATCGGTAATGATGCTTAACACGTCAGCATCATATGTCACATATAACACACTCGTCACCTTGCCTGCTTCGTACACAGGAACTGAAAATACTATTACCATCGTACCGTCCGCCCGGCTTTTTATAGGGTCAGATACACAGGGCTCACCCTTCAAAGCCGACTGGAAATACTCCCTGTCCTTTACATTGATCATGATGCCATCTGTTGTAATAGCGTTCCCCTCGAGGTCCGCAATACTGAGTCTCCTGAAACTGTCAAGCTTAAGCTGTGCCTTCAGTTCCTCAAGGCGCTGATCCATCGGCAGCGCAGAATCTTTAATAATGCTGTTCTCCGCCATCGACTTCGTCTCTGCAAGACGCCCATGTACGTACTCCCTGACGGTTGCAGCACCCTGCTGAGCAAACCTGATAAGTGAATTTTCCATATCAAATATCAGTATCTTGGTAACTGCATAATAAAGGATCAGTCCTGCTATCAGGGCTACCGACGCTATCTGTATAGTTCTTTTAATTACTGGGTATCTTTTGCCGGAATTCAGAAAATCACCTCTAGCTAAAAAATAAATCTATGACAAACAATTACTTGTAATATATTTCACAACATAGAAGCAATTTGCCCAAGAAACGGCCTGGACAAATTGCTTCCAAATGCATGATGCATTTTTGTGGATAACGCAATCTCAGCCTCTGAGCTCCTTCATACAGGCAGTGCATATGTTTTTGCCCCTGTAATTGATCACGTCTCTGGCATCGCCGCAGAATATACATGCCGGTTCGTATTTCTTCAATATAATGTTAGCACCGTCAATGAATATCTCAAGCGCATCCTTTTCCGCTATGTCTAAAGTTCTTCTAAGCTCTATGGGCAATACCACTCTGCCCAGTTCATCAACCTTTCTCACTATACCAGTTGACTTCAAAGCGTCACCTCCTTTCAGTAGTCTGTCAGCACAGAATACCTATATCATTCCACGCAAGCCTTGTTATAACGCATCGTTATAAAGATGCCCGTGCATCAGATTCTGAAACACCAAGCACTTGCCTTACGACCTCCGGCAGGTCTGCGATCCTGTCCTTTGGCAGATAAGAGTCGCAGCCTTTTTCAAAAGCTTCATCAAGTTCCTTTTGACTAACGTCTTCAGAAACTATAACAAACGGAATTTCACTGCACACGTTATTTACTATTTCCAGCGCTCCTAATGCGTTAAATCCGGGCATAACATTATCACTCAGGATAATATCAAACCTTTCCTCCCTAAGTGCCTTTTGCAGCGCAGATCTGGTCGATACTATTCTGCTAGTCAGGTTCAGCCCGCTTCTTTTCAGTATCCTTACAGCCAGATCCGCAAAGTATTGTGAATCCTCCACAACGATTACTGACAGTACTGTCCCATTATTCATATGCAATCCACCATTCTCCATTTATACGACCGCTAAATAAAACAAGGTATCATTTTTCCCCTTAATAATGATACCTTGACGAAATTTGTAGTTGAATGAATTATTTCCTGTATTTACCTAGAAATTTGTCAGTTTATGAATTACTTGATGTGCTTCTATATTCAGAAGGGGTAAATCCCATATGTTTTTTAAATAATCTGCTGAAATACTCTGTATCCCTGTAACCAAGCTGCAGTGCTATCTCATAGGTTTTCCTGCCGCTTTCGCAGAGCAGCCTTGCAGCTCTTGCCATCTTGGCCCGCGTGATATAGTCAATCAGAAGCTCTCCTGTTTTTTGCCTGAAAACCTCACTGATATATTTCCTGTTCATGTAAAGAGTCTTTGCTATGCCTTCTATTGAGACTTCATTATCAACATTCTCCAGCACATAGTGACATATCCTGTTTTCTATCTGATCTTCAGCATTGCCGTATTCAAGCTTCCTGACTTCTTCATAAAAGCTTGCAACTGCTTTTCTAAAACTTTCCGGAGCTGAATGGGTATTGTCTTCCTCAAAGAAATCCAACTTTTTATATTTGTAGCTATCTATAAACCTTCCGATCCACCCATAATGGATTTTTAACTGTGTTATTAGCTCAGACATTGACTTTTTAAAAGCTGTGCCCATTCTCACAGTATCATTCCCATATAGGGCGGCAATGACGTTGGCAAGCCTGTCGATATCAACTGATATATCAGGCTGATTAGATTTAACCGCATCTATCATCTGCTCGAGTTCAGCCTGCGGGAATGAGTCCTCCATCTTCTCTTCCAATTTTTCAGAAAGACTTTTAACAAGTCCGTCCTCCCGTCTTTTTTTCAGGAGAAATTCTTCCACCCTTTTAAGAAGGTCCAACATGCTGCTGTATTCCGGTGGTTTACCAAGATAGTCGAATGCGCCGTATTGTATGCCCCGTTTTGCATATGAAAAATCTTCATAATCACTTAGCAGAACCACACATGAGCAAAGCTCGTTTTCCGTCGATTCCTTGAGCAGCTCAATACCATCGATTTTAGGCATTTTGATATCTGTAATTAATAGGTCGAATTGTTCCTGTTTTAATATATTCAGAGCTTCCTGCCCATTTTGTGCTTCCGCACCAATAGTGAAATTTGTCTCACCATTCCACAGGTTGAGCCTTTTTACCTGCCTGCGGCTGATTTCCATATCATCAACAAGCATTATCCTAAACAATCTCTCACCTCTTTGACCCCGGCTTTACTGACACCCGGCCTTTTTCATATGCTGCCGCCGCACCTGCTGTACTACATTATTTTATCACATGTACTGCCAAAATTATATAAAAAGTGAAACTTTTCTACACATTATTTCTATTATTTTCAATGGCAAATATGCAACTTTTATTATGCATTCCTTCATTTTTTGCTTGACAATGTATAATACAAACGTATATATTAATATAGGTATCAACTGTATTTATATGCGTTTTTTATTGGATCGCAATTCTTTTTCGTTAATTGGCAGCAATGCAGAATTGAAGGAATTCCATTCCAATAATGCACATATCGCAATAATGCAGATCATTGTGACTTTATTTAGTTATTTGGAGGTGTCGATATGAATATATTGTCAAACGTAATGGAACAGGTCATAAAAAGGAATCCCGGAGAGCAGGAATTTCATCAGGCAGTCAGAGAAGTACTCGAATCATTGGAACCGGTTGCTGAAAAGCATCCTGAGTGGGTCAGATCCGGTATATTCGACAGAATCGTCGAGCCAGAAAGACAGATCATATTCAGAGTACCCTGGGTGGATGACAGTGGAAAGGTTCAGGTAAACAGAGGCTTCAGGATACAGTTCAACAGTGCCATAGGGCCATACAAAGGCGGCATTAGGCTGCATCCCTCAGTATATGCCGGTATCATTAAGTTCCTTGGCTTTGAACAGATCTTTAAGAACTCATTGACAGGTCTTCCCATGGGTGGGGCAAAGGGCGGAAGCGATTTCGACCCCAAGGGTAAATCAGACGGTGAAGTGATGAGATTCTGCCAAAGCTTCATGTTTGAGCTGTCAAGACATATCGGTCCTGACACCGATGTTCCCGCAGGAGATATCGGGACCGGTGCACGTGAAATAGGTTTTATGTATGGCATGTATAAAAAATTGAGAAACGAGTTTACAGGTGTACTCACAGGAAAAGGCCTCACATGGGGCGGAAGCCTCGCAAGAACGGAGGCTACCGGATATGGTCTGTGCTATTTCATGGAAGAGGCTATGAAAAACATAAAGGGCAAGTCATTCAAAGGTGCGACTGTTGTAATATCAGGATCTGGAAATGTAGCAATTTATGCGACAGAAAAGGTCCGCCAAATAGGAGGAACGGTCGTTGCACTAAGCGATTCCAATGGATATATTTATGACCCGACAGGCATAAAGCTAGATACAATAAAACAAATAAAGGAAATCGAGAGAAAAAGGATCAGCGAATATGTCAATTACCATCCTGAAGCCGTATATACCAAAGGGTGTTCCGGCATCTGGAACATAAAATGCGATATAGCACTGCCCTGCGCTACTCAGAATGAGCTGGACGGGCATGCAGCAGAGACGCTTGTATCAAACGGCTGCTTTGCAGTCGGAGAAGGAGCAAATATGCCGTCTACACCGGAAGCAATCGAAGTCTTCCTTAAGAATGGCATCGTATTTGGTCCGGCAAAGGCAGCAAATGCAGGCGGCGTTGCTACATCAGGCCTCGAGATGAGCCAGAACAGTATGAGATACTCCTGGACCTTTGAAGAGGTAGATGCAAAACTTCAGGCTATAATGATCGACATATTCAAGAACGCAAGCGCTGCCGCAAAGGAATACGGATATGGTGATAACCTGGTGGCGGGTGCCAATATTGCCGGATTCGAAAAAGTGGCAACAGCGATGTATGCACAGGGCATAGCATATTAAGATTTTGTTGATCAGCTTTGTAGTATTCCTATTGTTTAGAGCACACTCTTTATTCCGTAATCGATCGGTACAGTGACGAAAAAATCGCCTGATCCGCAATAAATAAAAGTAGAATGAAGAAGCACATAAAGCCTGAAGGTTTTCGTACCTCCAGGCTTTATACATACTGTCACTGCTCTCCTATTTGCTAAATGCTTTGTCAACCTTCTGCAGCCAGTCGCTTATCTTTATACTCTGAGGGCACTTATCTTCGCATACTTTACATTGTACGCATTCACTGGCATGATTGGACTTGTCAAAGAAATTATTGTAAGATACACCGGCTCCGTTAAAATCATCATGTATCACTGCGTCGTTGTATATGGAAAAATTCCTTGGAATATCAACGTTGTTAGGACAGGGCATACAATAGCTGCACCCGGTGCATGGTATGGCTGCTCTCTCATTGTACTTTTTGCGCACGCGCTCTATTATATCCATTTCTTTTCTGCTCAGTTTCCCTATCCCGGATCTGTCAGCTGATGCAATATTCTCCTGGAGCTGTTTCATAGTACTCATGCCGCTTAATACTACAGAAACCTCCGGCTGGTTCCACAGCCAGTCCAGACCCCAGTTCGCCGCTGATCTTTCTGAATTGCCCTCATCCATTATGGTCTTTATGTCCTTTGGCGGGTTTGCCAGCCTCCCGCCAAGCAATGGTTCCATTATTACAATAGCCAAGCCCTTTGATGCGGCATATTTCAGGCCCTTCACCCCCGCCTGATTTTCGATGTCCATGTAATTATATTGGATCTGGCAAAAGTCCCACTTGTCATAACCATCTACTATTTCAATGAAAGAATCGACATCTCCGTGAAACGAGAATCCAAGGTGTTTTATCTTCCCTGCTTTTTTGGCCGCTTCCGCATGCTTGAGAACATCATGTTTGAGTACTGTATTCTTCCATGAATCCCCGTTGAGCGAATGAAGCAGATAGAAGTCCACATGATCCGTCTGCAGCTTGTCAAGCTGTTCATCAAGCAGTCTGTCAAAATCCTCGGGCTTATGTATCAGCCACACTGGAGATTTAGTTGCCAGACAGGTCTTGCTCCTGTACCCGTCTTTCAATGCCTTCCCCACAAGGATCTCACTTTGGCCTCCATGGTACCCATAAGCTGTATCCACATAGTTTACACCCATGTCGATGGCGTGACGAATCATTTTAATTGCTTCATCTTCATCAATATTATTGTCAAGCCTGTTACCCACTCCCTTTATCATCTTGGTCGGAAGCCTCATCGCTCCAAAGCCAAGAGCAGATACCTTAAAATCCAGCCTTCCAAAACTTCTGTATTGCATAAGAACACCCCCTGTAATCTGCGAATAACCTTAAATGTATTTATGTATATACATACATTCTACAATTAATAGTGAGTAAATAGCAACTCTTTCACATAATTTCCCTGGCTTCAATAATATTTGCTGCTTGATGTGTAAGACCAGGCAAATGATTTTTCCGGCCATACTATTTCCCGTCACCTTGCCCTTTTGACCTTTTTCAATTCGGTTATTCTTGGATTTTCCAGCACCGGTGGCATCTAACTACTGCTGGCACTAACTATTACAGGATTGCCTGGCGCTTAATCGATTGAGATCCTCTAAAATAAAGCCAATAAGTAAACTTATGAGTACAATTGGCATGAAAAAAGGGCTTCAAGAAACCTTGAAACCCTTGGCGCGCCCAGCAGAGATCGAATCCACAACCTTCTGGTCCGTAGCCAGACGCTCTATCCAATTGAGCTATGGGCGCACGTACTGTTCGCACCTCCAAGAATAAAGAGCACGAGATACCAACAGTGCATATATATAATAATACTTTCCTGCCCTAAAATCAACTGTATTTATGTGGATTTCACAAAAAGTCCCCGTCATCGCCCATAACCTGCTATATTATTTTTATTTAGGGTACTCGGGCTACAGGCATCAAGACGCTGATGGGCGAGGTGCCGATGAAACGAACCTTATACAGGCGGGTAAACGAAGCCGGAGATCCAGAATATATATTTCTGCTGGATGAAGCTCTTGGGAACCATCAAGAAGACGGCGTTTGCCGGATATATGAAGCCTGATGAATTCAAAGCGCTAAGAGATGCGGTGATAGCTGATAAGTATAATACGGATGAGATCCGGTATCGGATACTAAATGGTGATGGGGCGGCATGGATTACGAAGGGGACATGACACGGAAGGCAGCCTGTTCCAACTGGATCCTTATCATTTGACCAAAAGTGTGGTTGGGCCCTTTTGTCCTATACTCGCAGTTTTGTCCATTGTAAGCAGTTTATATTGACAGACTACAATAACACTGCTGATGTAAGACAAATTTTTACAAACGAAATTATTTCTTTGAAATACGTGTCATAACGAGGCAAAGGATGGTTCGCATAAAGAGGTGTCAATAAGCGAACTGGACAAAAATTCGAGTATGGGACGAATTTTTTCAAATAAACGTGAATTTCTTGTGAATAAAAGAGTAAAACACCGGATTATGTTGACTAAAACGTCCCAAACTCGAATTTTTGTCCATTGCAAGCAGTTTATATTGCCAGACTACAATAACACTGCTGATGTAAGACAAATGATCCAATAAAAAGGGATAGTGTAAAGTAGCTTATGAAAAACGGTGTAAAACACTATCTGAAGTAAAGGAGTGGTGGGAAAACAAATGGCAGAACATATAATTAAACGACTTCATCTGATCAGATGATAAATATCACTTCACAGGTCAGGCAGGATGTCCGGGAAAGCGGGGTCACAGACGGAGTGGTTGTGGTTTTCGTTCCACATACGACAGCAGGCGTCACTATTAATGAGAATTCAGACCCTGATGTAGTATATAGAACGGAATAGACAAATGGGGTACGAATATACAGACTACAAGGTGAATGAGAAATTTGCCCGCGTTTACTTGACACAGACTATTATTTTTATTTAGTTTTTATAGTACTCCGTATATGCTATAATAGGTTGAGAGATCAAATCAATGTAGCAGTGAGGTCATTTTAATATGGTTTTTGATGCAAACTTCTCCATACTATACTCCGATACACTCATACCGGACGTTTTTATTTCAGAGTACATGCCGTCGCTGGAAAGCGACTTTATAAAAGTATACGTATATTGCCTGTTCCTCAGAAAATATAAGAAAAATCCTTCATCTGAAGAAATCGCTAAAAAACTGGAACTCCAGTCATCACGCGTAAGAGATGCTCTGGCCCGGCTGGAAGAGCTTGGCTTGATATCAAGGACTGTAAATGAAAACATAATAATTATAAACGATATCAAGGAAAGAGAAATAAAAAAGGTATACAGGGCCAAAACCACCTCCACGCCGGAAGAAGCAGTGCTCAGCAGCGACAGAAGCAAAAGGCGCAGCAAATTCATCTCCAGTATAAACAATGCCTTTTTCCAGGGCGTCATGTCGCCTTCCTGGTACACGGACATAGATTCCTGGTTCGATAAATACAAGTTTGAGGAAGACGTCATGTATGCGCTTTTCAAGCACTGTTATGACTATAAAGGCCTTTCGCGGCAGTATATCACAAAGGTGGCCGACAACTGGCACAGTAAAAATATACGCAACAGCTTCGATCTGGACAAATACTCTATGGAGTCGCAGAAAATAAAGGACATCCGGAGCATGATAATGAAAAAGCTCAGGAAGCAAGGATACCTGACAGAATATGAGGAAGCGTATGTGGAGAAATGGGTGTCTGAATTCGGTTTTGACTTCGACATAATAGAACAGGCCTTAAGACGTACTACATCAGCCGTCAAGCCAAGCTTTGAATATATCAACAGGATATTGTCCAACTGGCATGAAAAGGGCTACAAAACGAAAGAGGAGATCGCAGCGGCAGAAGGCAGCAGTAAGACGGCAAAGACAGCAAAGCCAAAGGGACGGGAAGCTGTTATCCCCCAAAAGGGCAATTTCGACCAACGCAAATATGACGACGAATATTTCGATAAACTTTACAAGGTTTGATGCACTGGATTCAGCGTAGCATAGCATATATGTATTCGCCGGAGTAATTGCCGCACATCGATGCAGCAGCATGCATGGTCTTGAAAGGATGATATTGATCGGTATGAGTAACAACATATATCTAATGATAAAAAATGAATATGAAAAAAAGCGCAAAAAGGCAGTAGATGATCTGGAAGCAAGAAAGTCAGAGCTTTATTGGCTTATTCCCCGCCTTGAAGAAATAGACAGTGAGATAAGCAGTGCAGGCTTTAAATACAATAAAGCGATCCTTTTGGGAACGGTACCTGCAGACAACGCTGCCTCAGAGCTTTCAAAGACAATAGAGCAGCTTAAGAGAGAGCGCTCTGATATTTTGTCCAAAAACAATTACCCCGCAGATTACCTCACTCCTGTATTCGAATGCAAGAAATGCTCCGACACAGGCTTCATCTCTTCTCTGGAAAATGAAGGCGATAAGATGTGCATATGCTACAAACAGCTCCTGCTGGATCATCTTTACGACAGATCAAACCTCTGTATAGCGGCCAACGACGGATTTACGAGCTTCGATGCAGAATTATATCCCGATGATGCCAACGAAAAAAAGTATGGAATAAAAAATTCTCCTCGTAGGCAGATCCGAAATATATTGGATATCTGCAAGGGGTTTGTGTCCGGTTTTGAGGCACAGGAAGTAAAAAATCTATTCTTCTGCGGTCCTACGGGAACAGGAAAAACATTTATGTCTGCGTGCATAGCCATGGAACTAATGAAAACAGGTCATACAGTGCTGTATTTAACAGCTCCGGCTCTTTTTAACGCCATATATGAATACAGGTACAATTCCAGCAATAATGATGAATGGGACTCAACAACATATAAAAGCATTCTCGAAACAGAGCTCCTCATAATTGACGATCTGGGTACGGAATCGCCGACAGCAATGCGGTATGCAGAACTGCTGAACATCCTGGACACAAGGACTTCCAATGATACAAGAAGACCTTGCAAAACCATCATTGCCACAAACATTGATCTGAAAAAGCTTTTCGAATACTACGACGAGAGAATCGTTTCTAGAATAACCGGAAGCTTTGATATTTTCCGTTTTGCCGGCGACGATATCCGCAGTCTGAAGAAATACTGACTAGCAGCTGCTTATGCACCGATTAGAATGCGGAAGACTGCAGTAACCGCATTTTGCATATCCGCAAAACTGCATGCCTCAATATAGAACCAAAGGCCAATTGCCAAAAGCCCAGGCAGCAGCCACAAAAGCCTCCTGCCTGTAAATTCCGGATGGAAGTCATTCTCGGCAAAATTTTTCAATAAAGGCTTTACAGTCTTTGGGGAAGGATTTAGTCTCGAGAGCAGATATAGCAGCAGAATGAATATAATCGCTGCAAAAATTATCATAAATCCATAAGTCAAAACCACAAAAATAAGCTGCTCCGGTGCCATCCCAGCAAAAGCGTCGAAAACACCGCTCAGATCACCGGCTTCTGATACCGCTTCTTGTGATCCTTGCAGCAGATGCAGCATCTTGTTTGAGATATATCCTGCAAACACTGCAGCTGCATTATTTGTGAAATGCGCAAACATGCCGCAGTATAATGAATCAGTCCTGTAAACTATATATCCTATAAGCGCACCAAGCATAAAAGTTCCGAGGATCTTTTGAAAATCAAGATGTGTAAAGCTGAATAACAGCGCCGCAATTATTATGGCCTTTGCTGCACCAAAACGCTCAAACGCTCCCTGTACTACTCCTCTGAACAGAAACTCCTCACAGATACCTGCGCTGCCTGCTATTAAAAGTATATTCACCAGCAGTTCAGTGCCGTTTTGAGCAACTGGTATGGATTCAATCACAACTTTACCGAATATTGAATTCACCAGGAAGAGGTTCAGCAGGTTAAATACCGCAGCCAAAGGGATCGCAAAGAGCATGATGCCGAAAATCACAGGAAAATTAGCAATCCTGGGAATGCTCATCCGAAGCGAATATTTGAGATTCAGCTTTGAGAGCAGTACAAGCAGTAATGCCGGCAGCAATATTAATATAAATTCCGTTACTAAAATACCTGAATAGAAATCTCTGGATTGTATTCTGTACCCTAAAAAAATGAGAAGGGCTATCGTAATAGAAAATAAAATGCAGGCACCGACAACACCCGGCCTCCTTGATACCGCATTCGATCCAGCCAAACCTCCATCCTTGATCCTGCCTGCTTTCACACTGCACCTCCAAAAAAATGGCCGTGCTTCGTCCAGGTAGCGCGGCCACGTTTATCTAATCGGTTCGCTGAATATTATCTTATACTTTACCCACAGAAAATGCAAATCAGCGTCGATGTTGCATCACATTGTCAGTACACCATTCGGTGTGTTAACGATCATCAATATGTCCTCTTCCTCCCCGGTCTCAGCATTAATATATACAATGAAATCCTTGTCGTTTAGTTTTCCCTTAAATTCATAGCAAAATAGTTCTTTCTTGTAATCTGTGGGAATGTAGGCCAGACCTGAGCTGAAGACCTTCATTTTTCCGTTGATTTTTTTACGAGCCTCCTCCATGGATATTTTGGGTTCGGGGATATTGCGTTCAGTATGGTTTGACAGGTAGGATTTTGCCTCCACTCCAACTATTTCGCCATTGTCCAGAGCAATCTTCAGTTTGATGAGGTCAGGATACATGGTAACGTCGTCCTGTCTGTAGGCATAATTGATTGTAGCGGTATTATCATTCTTAAGGTAATAAGTATCCTCCATGCCGTCATAGCCCTTTTCCTTTAAAAACTTGATGCCGGCTGCTTTTGCTTTATCCATGTCGAGCTTTTCATCATTGACATTCCTGTTGTTCAGCATCCAGTTTATATGTCCGCCCTTCTGAGTCACACTGATATTCACAGTTTGATCATCGGATGCATTTTTGAGCTTAACCTGATAACTATAGGTCTTGATCTGGCCGTGGTCATTTTTTCCTGAATCGGTTATTTCCTGTACCCGATCCTTCCCAAAAAATTCACGAGCCTTTTCCTTTGCCTGTTCCGAATTAATATTATCTCCTGTGAGCCCGCGCGGCTCGGCTGAAGTCATGTGGTCAGAGAACGGGCCATCATATATCAGGGTCGGATAGTCCTTAAAGGTTTCTCCTACAGCCTCTACTTTCTTCATCATTTCACCGGGCTTAGTCTTGCTGAACAATTTCGTCCCCTTATTAGCAAGCTCTCCCCATCTGAGCCTTCCTGCATTCAGGTCGTCCTGAAGCCCTCTCAGGTTTTTGTTCAGAGACTCGGAGTACTTATAAAGCTTTTCAACCATGCTGTATTGCTCATCGTTCAGCGTTTTGCCTCTGATGTTTTGGTTGTCCAGCGTCAGACTGAGGTCACTGACCTGAGTAAGGAATTTCGATGTGCTTGCCAGTACAGGCTGTGAAACCGGCAGCTGCCCAAGATTTGTCTGTGCAAGTCCCGCCTGCCTCCATGCTTCCTGCAGTGTTATGGCTGTCCTGTCGGTAGTTGTGCTCACCATCGATTTGGCGAGGAGAGATTCCACATTGTTTACATACCCGACCATTTCATAGAATGCCCTGTTGTATTGATTGTCCAGCTCCTGCCTCAGATCACCTACACGCTTGTATTGATATATACCCCATGCAGCCACGGCTGCTACCAATACAACAACAATGCTGTACATTTTTCTATCTGACAATCTCCTTTTAAAATCCAGAAGTTTATCCCGTATACGCAAATCAATTTCCTCCTTCAGGCAATTTGTCCATTACTGCTTCTTTTACGCAGAAACCTTTTGAGTTTTATTAATTTTTTGTGTGCTTTGATCGAAGTGTAAATTATACTCCGAAATTATGTTTCCCTATTTTTGAGACGATTTTTCTGCTCCATATCCATGAACTTGTTGCGGTCGCAGGATTCCAGTAATAAATACAGCCATTGGTCGGATCCCAGCCGTCCAGTGCATCCCGTGCCGCTTTGACGACAGTAGAGGCCGTATCAATTGGCACATTTATCTGACCGTCATCCACCGCTGTAAAAGCGCCCGGCTGGTAGATAACTCCGGCAATGGTATTTGGAAAATCAGCATCTTTGACTCTGTTCAGGATTACGGCTCCAACAGCAACCTGTCCCTCATACGGCTCACCTCTGGCCTCGCCATTTATCGCTCTGGCCAGCAGCTGCTCATCACTGACACCTCTGTTTTGAGCATATGAGCCGCTCAGTCTGAAAAGCGGATCAGGTCCAATCAGCGAACATACGCAAATCAAAGCAATGACCAAAACCACGAGTACGGTTTTTTTGCTCTTCAAGACATACCCTCCTCCAATCATCATAGTAGTTCACTCTGTATGCTTTCATTGATTTTATTGTTTCAGTCTGAATTATTCTCCGCATATCACCAAAAAAATATTCCCTGAGATCATGGTCTTAGGTTAAAAATGTTATAAAGCAGGTTTGATTTGCTAATAATGATTACCGGAGGTATCAATGAATGAATATACTTTTTCTTACAGCGTCTACAGGCGGCGGGCACATCAAGGCAGCACAGGCACTAATGGAGCACATGGAGAAAAACGTCCCGGGCTGCAGAACAGTACTGGTGGATGCGCTCAAGTACATAAACCCGATAGCTGACAGGCTCATAGCCGGAACATACCTTCAAACGATAAAAAAAGCTCCCAATATATATGGCAAGCTGTACAGACTCTCAGAGAAAAGTGAAGCCATAACTGATTTGGTTAAGGCTATAAATAATAGATTAGCTCCGGGGCTGACAAGGATCTTCGGAAACGATCCTCCTGATGCGATCATATGCACACACACAATTCCGCTGCAAATGGTATCATACCTTAAAAGGAACGGCATTACGGATATTCCGGTAATAGGCATAGTCACAGATTATACAAGCCACTACTTCTGGAAGCTCAATGAACCGGATGCACTCATCGTAGCCCACGAACGCATCAAATCAGATATGGCGAGGATAGGGATCGATGAAAACCGTATATATGCATATGGAATCCCTGTATCCGGACGATTTAAAGAAAACTGCAGCAGATATGATGAACCTGTGTATGCCAGAACCAAAAAGCAAACAATCCTTCTGATGGGAGGCAGCCTTGGACTGTGCAGTATGCGTGATGTATTCACATCATTATTGGAGATTGATTACGATATCAGGATCATTGCTGTCACGGGACATAATTTCAAGCTTCAAACGGAGCTGAATAAACTGTCTGATGACTCCGGAAAGGAGGTCAGAGTGCTTGGCTATACAGACGATATATATAATCTCATGGAGAATGCAGATATAATAATCACAAAGCCGGGCGGCGTCACCATTTCAGAAGCACTGATTAAAAAACTGCCAATTTTCATTATGGACCCGATCCCCGGTCAGGAGGAAAGAAATGCCGCATTCCTTATAGAAACAGGCGCTGCACGCAGACTTCCTGAGGGCAAAAACCTAAATTCAGCAATTAGCAGCATACTTGATAACCCAATGATGCTGCGATGGATGTCAGAATCGGCGGGAAAGCTTGCGAAGCTCAATGCATGTGAAGATATCACCAGACTGGTTACGCGCATGATATGGAAAGACGAATCAATGATCCATAAGGATACGATTTTCATCCCATCTGCAAATAGCCGGATACATCTTGGCAATAGGAAAATATCCTCTATGTGAAGCAAATTTGTCTTGATAAATAGCTGTGCACAGTACCTGACACTCTCAGGGGCAGTATTTATCAGTTGAATATCCTTCTGGCCGCAACAACGATACCGTCGGTATTCTCGCGATATATATCTCCGATGGCGGCATAGCCGGTTTTTCTTCCTGCGTATATATAACTGCCTCCTCCGATGCATACACCAACAGTGGTTATCTCAGTATCCTCCTCATCACCGGTTTCCGAAAGAAATACAAGATCCCCCGCCTGTGTTCTGTCAATTCTGATCTCCGTGCCTGTATTGAGCTGCGCTTCGATCGTTATTGGAAGGTTGATGCCATTTATCCGAGCACATATATATGCAAGACCCGGTGAATCGATCCCCATAGAACTAAGCCCACTGAGCATAAACCCCGTGCCTTTGAATTTCAACGCAGTCGACGCAAAATCCTCTGCATTGGTAACAGGTATAGCGTCTCCAACAGGAATGCGTATTATGCCGCTTCCCTTGAGCCAGCCAGTCCTGTTTCCAGGCAAGAAAACTTCATATGCATCATCGATGTTATTGAAGGCGTAGAACTCTGTCCCCATTTGTGCATTGACCATAGTGATGCCTCCGTCGGGACCGGAGTAAACTGTTTTCTCCCTGCTTGTGACTATGATCCTGTAGGTATAGACTCTGCCTGATATGCTTGATACATCGCTGCTTATGAACTTAGATTTGATCCAGCCGGTAATGCCGCTTACAGTCTTTACCCTTGACCATCCGCCTTCATTGTTCAAAATGTGTACCGGCTGATTGCAAAGCACCTGAGTGAGCCGCGCTGACGTCACATCCGGCTTCTCATACACATCGGCTGTACTATCCACTGCAACAGCTGCATTTTCATCCATGGGTATCCCATATATATAGTCTATGGACTGCACTGTTTCCTCCGGTTCACCTTCACCGTCCACAGCAGCATCTTCAGTTTTGCCTTCACATCCGAATAACACAGTCATAGAAAGCAACACCAGCAGCATACCTAACAATACTCTAAAAATGATCAATTTACGCCTGTTAAGGATTCTCATGCCCCAACTCCACAAAATTCATTTCGCAGCCGATAATTTCTCCGGCCATCTCTACTTCCCGCTTTTTGCAGGTAAAAAGTAAAATCTGTCTGTTTTTATATTCTCTATTTAAATATTCTAACGCAAGTTTAGTCCTTTTGTCATCATACTGAGAAAATACTTCATCCATCATCAATGGCAGGCTTTCCGAGCCTTTGGTCAATAATCCGGCCATTGCAAGCCTTAACGCCAGATACATTTGGTCCGCTGTTCCGCCGCTTAATGCGGATACTTCCTTCACATCCCCGCTTCCTGGCAGCGCTGCCTTAAGCAAAAGCTTGTCATCGCCCCTGAGATCGAAGTATTTGTTCCCAGTCAGGCCTGAAATAGTGCTGCTCATTCTCATATTCAACTCAGGAGCAATAGTGCGCCTAATCTCAGCTGCTGCTTCAGTAAGTACCTCATGAGCCATTTTAAGTGCATTTCCCTTATTTCTAAGATACGTTATTTTCTCATTTACCGCAACGGTTTCTTCTTCCACGCGCTGCAGCCTGTCAGCTTCCTCTGAGCTGTCATCCAGCTGTCCCTCGCAATATTTTTCTCTCAGCGCTGTCTCAAGCAGCTGTTGTCTTACTCTTTCAGTCTCGGCCTTCCATTCCGATTCCAGACTTGCGATATCCATATCATAGATCAGGATATCCAGTTCTTTTTGAGCAAAAAAGCCATCCGACGGAAGGTTATCTCTGTCTGCTGCATCTAATCCGGACTGAAGCCTGCGGCTCAATTCCTCAAGCTCAGCCTGCACATTGCCGAGCGCATGCCTGATATCAGCTATGCACTCCATTTTTTTACCGAATATAAGAGACACACTGTTCAATTGATTTTTTTTAAGTTCTTCAAGCGCTTCTGTTTTCTCATGTATGGAGTATACTCCGGATTCGTATGCGGAAATTGGCTCCGGGCATTTCGGATCAGCTGCCATGCCGTTTTGTTCATTTTTTTCTCTGGCCGACGTTCTCCTGAACAAGTGAATACCGACCGCCGCAAATATACCTGTAAATAGCAAATAAATGAAAGAAATCAACTGAATGTCATTTAGACCACTGTCCGTCAGATAATGCACAAACAGTGCGGCTGATACCAAAGCTGCAGCAAGGCATACTACAGGCAAAGCTTTTCCTGTGAATGCCCTGCTCTTTACCTTACTCCCGGTGCTATCTTGTGTATTGCGGTCTATTTCGCTCCTCAGAGCAAGCTCTCCCTTTTTCAGGCTGCTAACAGGATCTTTATTGCGGTCTGACTCTTTTATCAAGGTGGATGCATCCGCTCTTAATCTTGAAAGACGTCCTTCCACATCCTCCAGGTTTGAGGCTGCTTCACAAAGACACGCCTCCTTTTTCATACCGGCATCTATTTTCTTTCTGATTTCTATCAGCCTGCCCAATTCATTTAGCCAATGCTCACATTCTTCCAATCTGCTGAGCCGCCTTTTAACTTCCGTCAACTCGGATCTCAAGCTCTCTCTTTGTTTCTGTCTTCCGGCAAGTGCAACATGCTCGGACTCCAGCTTTTTCAGCTCCGCCTCCAGCTTATCAAGAGGCTGGGTCCTGGTCCTGTCAGTTCCGACTCTGTTTCTGAGAGCATCTGTTAATGCAGCTTCCGCCCGTTGGTACAATAAACCATCAGCGCAAGAGCTTTCCGTATTTGCAAGTCTTGCTGCCAGATCTGATGAGCCGTCGGGATCCAGCCTCACCTTCATCTGCCTGATGAAAACCGTATTGTCAAATGCTGCCTCATCAATTCCCAGCTGCGCATCGGCAAACATCGGCAGCTTGTCCCTTCCATGCTCAAAAGTCTCTGTTATATCATTATATAAGCTGTCAAATATTCTGATAGTGTTTTTTTCAAAATCCCGCTCTATACGAAAAGATGAACCATCATCAAGAGTATATGACATAGCCCCTTTATATGAGGATCCATCCCATGGCATATACCTCCTGTGCGGGGCCGGAAGACCGGTCGATGACCGTCTGCCGCTCTTCAGTCCGTAAAGCATTGCTCTGATGAACCACTGGACAGTTGATTTTCCGGCCTCATTTTCACCGTAAATGAGATTGATCCCCTTTCCGAACGATAATACCCTGTTATTAAGTTTGCCAAAGCCCTTGATCTCAATCCTGTTTATATGCATACCTTGCCCTCGTCAATAGCCTCCAGGCCATAGTAAAGCGCCTGAATGATCATTCCGCCACTCTCGTCATCCACAGCAGAAGACACCTTCTCCATCATCTTTCTGGTGAACAGGCCTCTGAGCCCATGTTCACGTGATAACTGCGCAAGATCATAATCCGGCATGGTGTTGTTTATTATCTTCAGATAGTTGGCTTTATTCGCCAGCTGACGAGTGATCTCACCTGTATCGATCATAATGCCTGTTGGTATATGCCCAACTATTGTGATCCTGTAAAGGTCACGCTCCTGCCCTGCCTTTCCCATTTCTGCAGCAATTATCTCTGCCGCCTGCTCATTGGTGAGGGAACCGCCGATGTCAGCTGACATATTTATGAATCGCCTTGAGCATATATTGATGAATTTCGGATTTATCGAAGCTTTTTTACCGGGCTCCTTCTCTATCTCGGTGAGAAATGCCCCATGGTCACCTTCCTCGTCAAACCCCAACGGTTCGGGACTTCCCGCATTATAAAAAATACCTTCGGCTCCCGCTCCGCAAATGGTTGAATGAAAGTGTCCCAGGGCACAATAATCAAAGCCCCCCTCTTCCGCTTTTCTGCTTGATATCGGCTGGAAAGCATCGGTACTGAAGGGCATATCCAATGTGCCATGGTGCATGAGTATATTAATGAAAGCAGGATCAACAGCACTGTGATCCGCACCCCCGTAGATCCTTGCACGCAGCTCCCCGCATTCAAACACATCTGTACTCCCCAGTATATGTACATTCGACGGCCATTCATGATCAGTATAGTATGATCCGGCCAGCTTTGGATCATGGTTGCCGGGTATTATCAGTACAGGTATTCGAGATATTTTCGAAAACTGATCACATATGTAGTGTATTGAGCTTTTACCGGTATATCCATGTTCATAAAGGTCACCACATACAAGTACCAAATCCGCATTTTCACTGTCAGCCAGATCTACCAGCCTTGCTAATGCCATTCTTAATTCCTGTCTTCTTTGCGATGGTATCCCTTCGATATCCGAAAGCGAAGTAAAAGGAGCGTCAATATGAAGATCGCCGAACTGCAGAAGTTTGACTCTCATTTGCGCTCACCCCTCAAATGTCGATAACAACATATGCCACAGCATAACTGCTGCAGTGTGATATGCTTATATCGATAGTCTTTGCACTCATTTCGTTGAAAAGCTCCAGAGCTCTGTGAGAAAGGGTCACATAGGGCTTGCCTCTTGCATCATTTGTGATCTCTATATGCTTCCATTGTGTCCCTTCAGACAGGCCTGTCCCCAATGCTTTCAGCACGGCCTCCTTAGCTGCGAATCTGGCCGCATAGCTTTCATATTTAGCTCTGTTCCTGTTCTCGCAGTACTCTATCTCATTTTCGGTAAAAACCCTGTTTCTGAAGCTCTCCAGCTCATCTAAGGATTTCTTTATTCTGTCGATCTCAATTATATCAACACCGCATCGTATAGCCATAATTTTCTCCGTATTTCTCCCTCTCTTTTTTTAGCGTACTCCAATTTCCTCTTTACATCATTGTTCAATACCTTTCGATAGACGTATCGTCAACATCCTACAGTTCCTTTATGGATATATCACATATAATAAAACAGGGGGCGTGAAATCATATAATTCAATTTCCCGTCCCCTGCTATCTATTCCTGATCACACGAAAAGTCCAGCTTCATATTCTGAGTTTGCTTTTTCGCCTGTCCTCCAGCACAGCATCCAGGGCTTCCGCCTCATTCACTGCTGTTTCTAGCTGCTCAAGCATATCCTCATTTTCAATGCTGGACATGATCTGGTGCTTGAACATGTTGACTGTGCTTTCCATGTAATCCAGCTTCGCATTGATCCGCTCCAGATCCTTTTTCTCATCCTTCATCCTTAAGATCAGCTTTTCATCCATTTCGATTATCTTTCTGACATCGTCAGCCATCCTGACATCTCTGGCAAAGCTTAGCTTCCTGTTGTTCGCATTTATCCTTGCGGAGACGGCGCCCACATCCACGCTGCTCAATTCCCTGCTCCTGATGCAGAAATTGTTGAGCAGCTTCAGATATGCAATGACTAGATTCAGCGTCTGTTCTACTATTTTTTCCTTGAGATAGCTGTGCTCCCCGCTCGAATAGGACGCAAAGATGTCGTTTTTATCCTCCATCACCTTCCTGAGCTTCTGCATATAGGTGTTGTTGGTGTTCCTCTTTGCTTCAGCGGCAAGGCGGCTTGCCATCCGGTTCAATTCGCGAATTTTTCTGAATTTCTCTTTTCGTATGAACTCGGCATGGAATTTTTTGCTCATAAGAGTTTGAAGTACAAATGCAATATAAACCGCCAGACTGCCGGTAACCATCAGTTCATTGGGCAGTGCCCTCCCGTAACCGAACAATGCCGGCAGAGCAGACGTATCGTTCAACAGCGAAGCCAATATCAAGGCTGCTGCAAGCACGCCAATGTTCCTCATCTTCAATAATGCACTTAAAACCATCCTTGCTCTCATAGCTAAAACCACCATTTCCGCATGAATAGAAAACAAACCTCATTCAGGTAACACGCCTTTACCGTTCTGTCAGGCTGCTTACTGCGATACCTTGTTCTCCGTCTTTTCCTTTACTTCGAAGCCCTGTTCACTTCCAAGCATAGCTTCGGCTCTCGCTCTTGCTCTGTCTCTGGCAGAATTCATGTCAAGCCTCTTAAGCTTCAGATCCATATTCGTATCACCAAGCGATTCCACGGCATTTGCACGTGCTGTTTTCTTGTTTACCAGATCCCTTGCCCTGTCCATGCTCTCGTTTACACTGCCGACAGTATTGCTGCGGGAGGTGTATTTAGCATTTACTGAATTTATGTTCTCCCTGAGCTGGGCCATTTTTGCCTGGGATTTTAATGTCTTGAGTTCATTCAGCTTGGCATTCATTTCGGATTCGAATATCTTATAATCCTCACGGATCTTTGACACCTCGGCCATTGCTGTTTCATAGGTGGCCTTGTGCGTATCATAGGTGGACTGGTATTCCTCTTCCTGCATGAGCAGCTCTATGAGAAGATCCTTGTCGCCCTGCTTTTGCGCAGCTTCTACTCTAGCCTTGACAGCTGCGAGGTTCTTCTCCGCATTCTTCATTTCAATCTTTATCATTTCAGCGTTGGTCTGTATCTCTAGGATCTGCTGCTCCGCTTCCTTTCTGGCTCTTTCTATCTGCATCTTGATGTCCTCGAACAGGAGCTCAGGATTGCTCTCTTCGATGCCCCCCAGTAATCTTCCAAAAAATCCTCTTATTAATGCGCCCAGTCTACTGAAAAAACCCATAATAAATGCCTCCCCGTTTATTTATTTGTAATGATTCGTCAATTCTGTATATATTTAATTTATAATAAATAATGCCCGATGTAAAGTGAAATAAACCCTTTGTGTACAAAGCATATATGATTGTATTTCCCGGTTTGCCGAACAGTACCGCCGGTCATCTGCTGTCAGACAGATTCTTAGTGTCCAAAAGGCCTTTGTACTTGTCGGGAAGCAGGTCCTTGTCATCGCACTCGTCGATGGCAAGCATGGTCATGAACTGCACCTGCTGCGTACTGGGCCTGCACCTCTTTACGGCTTCTGATATGATCTCAGCGGTAAGTATGGTATCCTCCCTGTCATCTTCGCTGGCAAGCTCATATGCCTTCCTTACCACAGTCTCGATCTCAGCCCCTGTATAGTTCTCAGTCTCTTCGGCAAAGGCCGTAAAATCCTTTACATTCGTCTCAAAACCGTACTTATTGATAATTATCTTGAATATATCTGCTCTCTCTGCTGCATCCGGCAGCAAGATCGGTATCTTTTTGTCGAATCTGCCTGCCCTCTTAAGAGCGGCATCCATCAGGTCAGGTCTGTTTGTCGCGGCGATAAAAATGACCTTGCCTCTATTATTTGTATTACCTGTGAACTGCAAAAATTCACTGAATATATTTCTGCCCACTCCGCTGTCTCCGCTGTCCCCTCTCCGGAAGGCCGTATCGATCTCATCGACGAATACTATGACAGGGTGCTGTGATTGTGCCCCCAGCAGACATTTCTTAAAATTCTTCTCACTTTCACCCACATACTGACCGAGTATCCTTGACATATCGATCTTTACACAGTTGAAACCGCTGGCTTTCGCAAGCGCATACACAAGAAGCGTCTTGCCTGTGCCGGATGGTCCGCACAACAGTATGCCCATCGGTACCCTTCTCAGGTCACCCTTCAGAATAGGCTTTACAACGTTTTTCAGCAAGAAATCCTTAGCCTTCTCCATCCCCCCGATATTTTCAAATCCTATCTCGGGATAAATGAACTCCAGAACGTCTCCATATTCCTTTTGAAGCACTGAATGCTTCTTGTCCTTTATAAAATCAAAGCTTATCGGTATATCCTCAGCCTCCGACTTCAGCTTTATATCCTTAATTGATTTCTTGCTGAGTCCTGAGGAAAGCTTTGCGAATTCATCGGCAGTTATGTCAGCCTTGACGCCGTTGTCCTTGAGCAGATATTCGATGTATTCCCTTCGCTGTGATTCGTCGGGAAGGCCTACGAATATGGGCTCGATTCTGTATGATGATTTGAGCAGCTCCCTGCTGACATCTGCAAGATTATCGGAAAGCATCATGATACAGCTGCCCACGGAGGATATCTTGGGACTGACAGACCATTCACAGATCCATATCAGAGCCATCCTTTCCTCAAGGGTCATGCTCGCAATATCTCCTGCAGGTATCATCTTTTCCACATGATCTATGAAAAGCACCATTTTTGTGTTCTTGAGCGCCTTGTCTATATGCGGGAAAAGCTTAGACGGCATGGCACTCATCAAATTGGCAGCTTCATTGGCGGTGATTATATTAAATTCCTTTTCCATACCTGCATCAAAAAAGGTCAGTCCTCTGGATATATCATAGAATGCGATTACGCCAAAGCCCCTTTTCTTGATGAACTCCTCGTAAATGTACCTGTCCATATACCGGTAATTATCGACAAGATCCCTTACATTGAAGTAAAACAGGAATTCATGGGAAATACCCGATTTGTACTTACTTAAAAAACTGTCATACCAAAACTCCCCGGATGACATTCCGATCCCTCCGTTCCTTTCACTGCGGCAAAGTGATCCCGCTGCTGCCGGTCACTGCGCTAAATTACCGATGCAAACAATTATACGATAATTTGTGATAATTGTTTATTATGATACTAATTTTTTAGGCTTAATCTGCAAACAATACTCTCAGAATAATACTTTTTGGAGGAACCTGCATGCAAACAACCTTTACAGTACCCTCGATCACCTGCAGTATATGCTCAGGCCGTATAAAAAACGAACTTGAAGGTCTTGAGGGCGTTAATGGTGTTGATATCGATCTGAAAACCCAGATGGTAAAAGTTTCATACGACCCTGATCTTCAGGAGCCCCGTAATATCAGGAAAAAAATCGCAGAACTGGGTTATGAGGTGATGCAATAGGCAATCCCTTACTCAATCATATTGTTCCTTTTTACAGATCTGATGATCGCTTCCTCCTGATGCTTTATATGGGACTGTGCCGCCCTCATGGCAGCTTCCGGATCCCTGCCCGTAATAGCTTCATATATCACATTGTGCTCTCTTATCAGCTCTTTTGTACTGCTGTAATCCTTGATATATATCACTCTGAATCTCTGTATCTGTTCTCTGAGATTGTTTGATATCTGGATCAGCTTATCATTCCTTGAAGAACGATATATAACATCGTGAAATTCAACATCCTTTTTGATCGATCCCTGCAGATTCTCCTTCTCGACATAGTTGATAAACTGATCCAGAAGGTGCCTCAGCTCTTTTATCTCATCATCGTTGATACGTGATGCTGACAGCGACGATGCTAATCCGTCCAGCGTCGCCCGAACCTCCAGTACATCCATTATGTCCTTCACGGAAAGATCCGCAACATGAGCTCCCTTTCTTGGCAGCATTTCGACAAGACCTTCAAGCTCAAGCTTTCTGATAGCCTCCCTTACCGGTGTCCTGCTGACGCCCATCTTTTCGGCCAGCTGGACTTCCATGAGTCTCTCTCCGGGTTTGAGCTCGCCGACGATTATGGCTTGTCTCAATGTATCAAAAATAACATCCCTCAGGGGTTTATAGTCATTCAAATTGACCTTTGCAAGCTTGCCTGCCATTTATACACATCTCCTTTTAAACTTGTCCTTTATGTTTTTTTGGACATCTCACGCCATTTAAGTAGTTTTTACAATATGGCACTTCCAGCTCCTGCAGGCGGAAAGTGTCTCGAATGCTTCTTCTGCCGTGCCTCGATCAGTAAATAGCCCAAATACCGAGGGGCCGCTTCCGCTCATTATGCTGCCTGCTGCTCCCGACTCAGCCATGCAGTATTTTGCATGCCTGACTTTGCCGTACCTGGACAGTGTCACAAGCTCTAATACATTTTTCATCTCTGCTGCGACACCTGTAGCATCACTTTTATGCAGCAACTCTATAATCCGATTGGTGTCAGGCCTGTGATGCTCTGTTATCTCAGACAGATCAAGGTTCCTGTATACCCATGGTGTCGAAACTCCTATATCAGGCTTGATTATTACGGCATCGATCCCGCTGAAATCGGGCAGTGGGGACAGCACCTCACCGATACCCTCTGCCAGTCTGGTCCCGCCTTCGATGCAGTATGGCACATCAGCTCCGATACGCTTTCCCAGCTTTCTGAGCTCATCATTGTCAAGCCCCAGCGAAAACAGTTCATTAATGCCTCTCAGCACTGCTGCCGCATCAGCGCTGCCTCCTGCCAGGCCGGCAGCTACAGGAATCCTTTTAATGATCCTGATTCGAAGACCGCTCTTAATGCCATAGCTGTCCATCATTAATTCCGCAGCCTTCCAGGCGGTGTTTGTCCTGTTCTCGGGCACCCATCTGCTGCCGCATTCCAGTCTGATGCCCTTTGCATCGGATGTATCAAGACATACTGTATCATGAAGAGATACTGTCTGCATTATCATTTTCACATCATGATAACCGTCGTCCCTTTTTCGTATAACGTCCAGCGATAGGTTTATTTTTGCATAAGCAGGTATTTCCAAGTAAGACATCGTATGCCTCGGCAGATACATTTTAAAGTATATTATATACAAAAAACACTTCATTTACAATAAAAAGTGCCTGAATTCTTATCTTCAGGCACTTTTTATTTACTGAAATTTCAGGAAAAATACAGCAGCTGCTGTTACATACCGTTCGTTATATCGAATCAATAAAGAGGAAAATCTTCGGAAATTTATGCGCCTCGTTATACCTTTTTCATAATTATGATCTGGCTTCCCGCCTCAATTTGTTCCGTATCCTCTATTTCATTGCTCCTGGTTATCTCATCTACCGTTGTGTAGAATCTCTTTGCTATTTTCCAAAGCGTATCCTCCGGCTGGGTAAAATAAATAGTGATACTGGGCTCGTGAGCAGACCTCGTTTCATCTATAGACTGCTCTTGAGCCTTAGTGATAACAGGTACAGATATCTGCCGGCTTACCCTTGTTTTGAGACCGATCACAAGTCGTACCTCAACCTCTCTGGCTGTGACGATACTATAGCTATAATGCTCGATCTCCATTTCTACGTCAAGAGCCATACCGGGTCCCGCTCCTTTTACCTCTGCTGTCTGCCTGAATGGGATCTCTCTGTCCGCACAATGGACGGGCTGGCCATCGTTTGCTGCCAGATACAGCAGATTACAAACAGCAACACCCTCGATAGTAACCCGCTCTTCTGAGATTTCACCGGCAGAAAGCGAAAGCTTCCCAAGCACATTGAACAGCTCTGATATGTCCGGAGCGTTCTCATCTATATCTATGTTCTCCCTGATCGTCAACTGGCTTTCATTCTCAGAAACAAGCTCTTCCAGAGTGAGCTGCTCCTTCTCTATGCTCACTCTGGAGTAAGGGCTGTATGCATCATCGACAAGTTCTATCTCCTTACGCCCGCTGCATTGTCCATAAATGTCCAGTACCGCATCACACTTCATTCGCCTTAGTTCTCCGTCGCCATCCTCATATACGTCGAAGGATGACTCACCAAGCGTTATATCAATGCTGCTGTGGCACGTTTCATCAATACCCGGCATATCGATCATTTGTGTAAATGGTACTTCATGCTCCATGAATTGAATGCTCCGTGTTTCATCGTCCGCAATATACAATGTCGAAATGTTCAGTCCGCCTCTTACTATGATCTTGTCTTCACCGGCTATATGCTCCTTTCCGGTTATCTTTACATCATTGCGCAATATTTCATATATGGCCGGCTTTCCTGCAGGTATATCAACTATTTCTATCACTGGGCATTGTGCCTGACAGTCGCCCAGATATGAATTGACAGTTATCGTATCCCTTTTGATCTGTACACCTTCCGAGCCCTCAAAGTCCTTGGTGATGTATTGTTCTATCTGATCCGTCACCTTTCCTGACAGGCTGAGTATTGCCTTTACGTTGACCTTTCTGCTGTTGAGTATTTCATATTCCATGTGCTCGATATCACATTTTACTCTGCACTGCATTCCCTGTCTCACATCAGGTATGTCCATCGTGTATTGGAACCCTGTGGCTGAGGTTATGCTTTTAACGAGTTGGTCAGGATCGTCAGAGATATATAGTATCTTATATCTGACTGTACCATTAACCAGTACCTTACCCGCTGCAGTCTCGGCTCCGTTTATCCAGGCATCGCCGTCAAGCAGCAATATGCGCGCTATGTCCGGTTTTATATCGGGTACTATGATATCATTTTCAACTATGGTCTGTGTGGAATCCTCACCTATCGGTCTATTAAGCCTTACGGCCTCTTTTACCAGTTCCAGAGACATTTGAAATCCTCCCCCCGCATGACTTTATGCGTATATCCTCTCTAAATGTATATTGACAAGATGTCTTAATTATTACTGGAAATATATCGTAAAAGGACAGATTCCATGTCTTTGTGATTACTGCGGTAAAATGAATAAAAGCCCGGTCTTTCGACCGGGCTTCTTAAAGGCTTTTACTGTTTATCCTAAACTGTCTCAGCTTACAAGTATTCGTTTATCATCTTTATAAATCACAAGTTCTACCGCCTTGGTAAGAATGTCTGTATAACTGTAGGATACTCTTCTTGTTGTCTCGTATTCGTTCTCAAACTTGATGATGAAGATGCTGGGATATGAATTTTCAATTATTCCCTCTTTTATAAAAGCCTTCTTCCTGCCTTTGTTGGCTTTTAGCTGTACACGTTCGCCTATGCAGGTTTCAATGTTCTTTTTTATTTGAAAAAGGTCGCTCTTTTCTGCCATGGGATCACCTCATCTTCTGTTTTATATATTATATCACAAGCGGTATAGCTTGTCAAAAAATTTATATATTATAACAAGGGAAATTTAATTATGTCAAGTGTTTTCAAAAAATTCGTAAATTTTATCTTAATGATAAGGCTCAATTGGAAAGCCTTCCCGATATTTTCCCCTGGTTTGTATACCACCGATACCAGTCTTCCCTGTTATTGTGTTGTTTATAACATCCTCAGCATCAAGAATCGTATCGATACCGGTGAATGCGACCTTTTGACATACTCTGACAGGGTCCAGTGCATGTATCAGATCTCTGAACGGAGCACTGGCGAAATTTGCGCCTGCTTTTATGATCTCATTGTAAAGTGATTGACACGCCCCGGCAAAAATCACAAGACTGTCCATATCTCCATTAAATCTCCTGGCTTCCTTTACTGCCTCGATAAAATATCTCGAGGTTCTGTATGAAGACAGGTTTGTATAGCTGTCCTGCCCTTTTATGAAACCATCATGCCCCGTCAGCACCAATATATCAGGCATATGTTCACGCAGCAGCTCTGCCACCTTTTGCGGCTGTTCCTTCTCAGGCACGTATTCTCCAACGACATCGAGCCCGAGTTTTTTATATTCTGCCAGACAGTTTTCCAGATAATCCTTGTCACCATCCAAATGGAGTACCTTTCCCGGCTTTTTCATTACTTCGGTTTCATCATTTGAAGTATCTCTAAGATATGCTTTTTTTCTCCAACCTCTGCTTCTCGGCATATACCGGCCATAATACCTGACCTCCTGCATCCTGTCCGCAACACAGGTTTCTGCATCATGACAGCACTTATCCCTGTATTCCCTCACCTTATTTTCAGGCTGGAGCTCAAGATCCGATTCGGGAGCATCTGCCTCTATCCTGTAGCTTATACCCTTGAGAGTAAGTACCCTCTCTCCATCGGCTTCTGTTATGTCGATGACCTTGAAAAAAATATCATAACCATACGATTTTCTTGCAACGATATCGCCAACTTTCAATCCACTCATCCACTCACCACCATTGTTCGCATCATTGCTGCGGAATTCGCTGCACAGCTGCAGAGTACAGTCCGCACCTCCTGTTTCATAATATGTAAACCTATGTACTAATGTGACCGGCACTATTGTAATGTGCCAATCGGGAAGGTATAATGATGAAGCAACAAAAGTTTACAGGAAAGGTTGATAGATAGATGCTGACAGATATTGAAATCGCACAGCAATGCAATATGAAGCCGATAGCAGAGACCGCTGATAATTTAGGCATTGATGCGGATGATCTCGAGTTGTACGGCAAGTATAAGGCGAAGCTGTCCACCGGCCTTTGGGACAAGATCAAGGATAGGAAAGACGGTAAATTAGTCCTTGTAACCGCAATCAACCCCACACCTGCCGGCGAAGGAAAGACAACAACCACTGTCGGCCTTGGACAAGCCATGGCGGCTATCGGTAAAAAAGCCGTTATTGCTCTGAGAGAACCATCCCTCGGACCTGTTATGGGCATCAAGGGCGGTGCAGCCGGTGGCGGATATGCGCAGGTCGTTCCAATGGAAGATATCAACCTGCATTTTACCGGTGATATGCATGCTGTCACCACAGCAAACAACCTTTTGTCTGCAGCTATAGATAACCATATACAGCAAGGGAATCAGCTTGGTATCGATCCGAGGCAGATAGCCTGGAAAAGGGCAATGGATATGAACGACAGAGCGCTCAGAAATATAGTAGTGGGTCTCGGCGGAAAAATAAACGGCACTCCCAGGGAAGACGGATTCGTAATAACAGTAGCCTCTGAAGTCATGGCTATACTATGCCTTGCCGGTGATATAACAGATCTGAAAAACAGACTTGGTAAAATAGTAATCGGATACGATTATGCGGGCGCACCGGTAACAGCATCACAGCTGAAAGTAGAAGGAGCCATGGCGCTTCTTCTGAAGGACGCCATCAAGCCCAATCTGGTTCAGACACTGGAAAACACCCCTGCTTTGATGCACGGAGGCCCCTTTGCCAACATTGCTCACGGCTGTAACAGTATAAATGCCACTAAGCTGGCATTGAAGCTGGCTGATTATGTGATAACGGAAGCCGGATTTGGAGCTGATCTGGGTGCTGAAAAGTTTTTTGACATCAAGTGCAGATATGCAGGATTCAAACCCGATGCCGCTATACTTGTGGCAACCATAAGAGCGCTCAAATATAACGGAGGCGTCTCCAGAGAAAACCTCAGGCACGAGAATATAAAGGCACTCGAGCAGGGTTTCCCAAATCTGAAAAAGCATATAGAGAATATACAAAAATACGGCGTTCCGGTGCTTGTTGCGATCAACCGCTTTGATACAGACAGTGACACAGAAATCGAATATGTAAAAAGCAGATGCGAAGCCATGAACGTAAATGTGGCATTTTCCGAAGTTTTCGCCAGAGGCGGAGAAGGCGGCAGAGAACTGGCCGAAAAACTGGTCCATGTGCTGGATACAATTCCTTCACAGTTCAGGCTCCTTTATGATGTAAAAGCACCGGTTAAGGAAAAGATCGAGACGATTGCAAGGGAAATATACGGTGCAGGCAGTGTTGCTTATTCTCCCGCCGCAGACAAGATGATTAAAAGGCTCGCAGATATTGGACTCGATGATCTTCCCATCTGCATGGCAAAGACTCAATACTCGCTCTCAGATAATCCAAAGCTGCTCGGCAGACCCGAAAACTTTGAAATAACTGTCCGCGAGATAAAAATATCCGCCGGTGCCGGCTTTATCGTGGCACTTACGGGAGAGATCATGACAATGCCCGGATTGCCCAAGGCACCAGCCGCAGAAAAGATAGACATTGACGAGAAGGGCGTTATAACGGGATTATTCTGATTTTTTCTTAAAACCATAAATAATGCATGCATCATAGGAATGACCCGTCATATGCCCTTATAAACGCTTCAAAGGGCTCGATTTCGTCAATGACCTCCTGCAGCCTTCCCAGAAAGATTTTTTCAGACCAGCTGCGTCTGCTGTTGTAGTAGCGGTTAACCACACGCCAGAACTTCTGCGGGAATACAAGCATTATCCTCATAATCTTCATTTCCTCATGGTTAAGAGGCGCTACGCTATTGTACTCCTGTATTATTAGTTCGGTTTTTTTAATATCCCAGCCAGATTTACGCATTTTTCGTCTGATTAGATTTGCCACATCATACACCCTGAGTTCGTAACAACAGTAATCGAAATTGGTGACAATGACCCTGCTGCCATCCACCAGGATATTGTGATGTGTATAATCGTGATGACAGAAAGACCGTTCATTCAGCGTTCTTTCAGCAAGCTGTTCGTAGCTGGATAATGAAAGCTGTTCAGATGCAGCTTCACCTGCGTTAATGAAGTGATCAGCATATTTGAGAAACAACTGGTCAAACCTGCCCTTTTCCTTTTTAGCATGCTTTCTCATCTTCTTAATATCATCAAGGCGTTTTGCAAAATAACCCGGGAGCTTTCCCAATTCATTCTGAACCTTGCACCCCTCCGGGGCATTATATCCCGCAGAAGCACGATGGAGCGCTGCCAATGCCGCCGAAGCCCGTCTGATATCATTGTCATTCTCAAAGCCGCTTTCCCTGCCGTCAATAAAATCGGTCATAGCATACAAGCTGCCGCTGCAATAAAAGCCTGCTTCACCCAAGAGTGTTGTAATATATCTGTCGACACCGGAAAATCCATTTGCCGCAAGATGATTCTTGGCTCCGTGCACAAACATCAGTCTTTCGGGAGAAAACGGAATCCTCTTTACAAGTTTCTTTCCTGCTGTCGTTATAACCATTATCGAATCTCTATGTTGAACAAAGTTTTTCACATCAAATCCATAGTTTTCTGCTATTGCTCTTTCAATGCCCTGCATGTCATCCCCTCCAGTTATGTCCTTGTCGCTGATTGGGCAAACAAGCCCCTGTGCCGACAGAAGCAGCCTCAAATACACACTTTGGGTGCCTGGTTTCAATTTCCGGCACAGCACGTTAAATTATATGCCCAAAGGTGCCTTTGTAGAAGGAATCACACATAAGGAATCCATCAGTTCATTTTCAGTAAGTATCCGGTTAAAACATATAAATAATTTTTCCATCAAAAAAACACGGGATATGTCCCGTGTTCCTTTGATCTTTTCCTATATCAGCCGTTAGCCAGCCTTTTGTACGTTTCAAGACGTTCCTTAGCATCCTTTTCAGCTTCGACGAACAGCTCATCAGCTTTTTCAGGGAATGTCCTTGTCAGCGATGAGTACCTTACTTCGCCCATAATAAAGTCTCTGTAGGATGCAGTGGGTTCCTTGGAATCAAGTATGAATGGGTTTTTACCCTCTTCCTTCAGCACAGGATTGTATCTGTAAAGATGCCAGTAGCCTGCTTCGACTGCGTTCTTCTCTTCAAGCTGAGACTGCCCCATGCCGAGCTTGAGACCATGGTTTATACATGGTGCATATGCAATGATCAGAGACGGGCCGTTGTATTTCTCCGCTTCAATCATTGCCTTTATGAGCTGTGACTGATTCGCGCCCATAGCTACCTGTGCAACATAAACATATCCATAAGACATTGCGATCATGCCCAGGTCTTTCTTCTTCGTCCTCTTGCCTGCTGCAGCAAACTGAGCTACTGCACCGACAGGAGTTGCCTTGGAGGACTGTCCGCCTGTGTTAGAGTATACTTCAGTGTCAAATACGAGAACATTGATATCCTCATTGGAAGCCAAAACATGATCCAGCCCGCCGAATCCAATATCGTATGCCCAGCCGTCTCCGCCCAGGATCCACTGTGATTTCTTTACAAGGAACTCTTCATTTTCAAGTATATCCTCTATCAATGCCTTCGATTGGGCATCAGCCTTTCCGGAATATACACCAAATGCTGCCCTCAGCTGCTCAGATGCAGTCCTGGAGCCTTCGCCGTCATTCATGCTTCCGATCCAGCCTTCAATCGCAGCCTTTACATCTTCCGGAGCTCCCTTTTCCAGCAGCTTACAGCAGTTGTCTGCGATCTTGTTTCTGATCTGCTTAACGGCCAGATACATGCCATAACCGAATTCGGCATTATCTTCAAACAGAGAGTTCGCCCAGGATGGGCCAAAGCCCTTCTTATTTGCGCAGTATGGCATGGACGGAGCACTTCCTCCCCAAATCGATGAACAGCCTGTTGCATTTGCAACCATCATCCTGTCTCCGAACAACTGCGTTATCAGCTTTGCATATGGCGTCTCGCCGCAGCCTGCACATGCGCCCGAGAACTCCAGCATCGGCTCCTGGAACTGGCTTCCCTTGACGGTATTTGAGCCCATTGGATTCTTAGGCTCTACAGTCATGGCATAATCCCAGTTCTTTTCCTGCTCGTACTGAGTTTCGATAGGCTTCATTATCAAAGCTTTTTCCTTCGCCGGGCAGACATTTGCACAGCTTCCGCAGCCTGCACAGTCGAGAGCAGATACCTGTATCCTGAAGCTCAATCCTTCCATGCCTTTACCTATAGCCTTCTTTGTCTCAAATCCATCAGGGGCTTTCTTAACTTCGTCCTCATTAAGAAGGAAAGGCCTTATTGCAGCATGCGGACATACATATGCACACTGGTTGCATTGTATACACTTGTCGATCTGCCATTCAGGAACATCAACAGCTATACCCCTCTTTTCAAATCTTGCGGTGCCGTTCGGGAATGTGCCGTCTTCCATGCCTGAGAAAGCGCTGACAGGCAGCTTGTCTCCCATTTGCCTGTTTATAGGCTCAAGGATTTTGCTGATGAAACCAGGTACATCATTTGTTGCTGCAGCTTCATCGACTGCGTTGCTCCAGTCTGACGGTATTTCTATCTTATTCAGTGCGTCGATACCCTTATCTACTGCCAGGTAATTCATGTTGACGACTTTCTCGCCCTTTTTGCCATAGGTCTTCAGTATGGCATCCTTCATATATTTGACTGCATCATCCTGTGGTATGATGTTTGCCAGCTTGAAGAATGCAGACTGCATTACCATGTTGATCCTATTGCCAAGTCCTATCTCTTTGCCGATTGAAACACCGTCTATGGTGTACAATTTGATATTATGCTTTGCTATAAATCTCTTCATGTCAGCGGGAAGCTTCTCGTTGAGCTCTTGTGCAGACCAGCTGCAGTTCAGCAGGAATGTACCGTTATCCTTGAGATCGCTGACCATATCATACTTCCCAATGTATGAAGGATTATGGCATGCCACGAAATCCGCTTTATTTATAAGGTAAGTGGAACGTATCGGCTTCTTTCCAAATCTGAGATGTGAAATGGTAACGCCGCCGGACTTCTTCGAGTCATATGCAAAGTAAGCCTGCGCATACATGTCTGTATGGTCACCTATAATCTTTATCGAGTTCTTGTTGGCGCCGACCGTACCGTCTGAACCGAGTCCCCAGAATTTGCAGCTGACAGTGCCTTCAGGCGCAGTATCCAGTTCTTCTCCAACGGGAAGTGAAAGCTTTGTCACATCGTCGATAATACCAACTGTAAAGTGGCTCTTTGGTGCATCTGCCTTGAGATTATCATATACCGCTGCGATCTGTGCCGGAGTCGTATCCTTCGATCCGAGTCCGTAGCGTCCTGCCACGATGACCGGTGATTTTCCGTTTTCATAAAGCGCAGTGCATACGTCCTGGTACAGGGGCTCTCCAAGAGCTCCGGGTTCTTTTGTCCTGTCAAGGACAGCTATTTTCCTGGCAGTTTCAGGAATGGCACTAAGCAGATGCTTAGCAGAGAAAGGTCTGTAAAGGTGCACTTTCACAACACCAACCTTTTCTCCCGCAGCTGTCAGATAATCTACAGTCTCATCTATAGTCTCACATACAGAACCCATCGCAATAATTATCCTGTCTGCATCCGGTGCTCCATAATAGTTGAACAAGCCATATTCTCTGCCGGTTAGCTCGCTGATCTTTTTCATGTACTCTTCAACGATTTCAGGCAGTGCATCATAATAGACATTTGAAGCCTCGCGTGCCTGGAAGAAAATATCCGGGTTCTGTGCGGTGCCTCTTACTGTCGGATGTTCAGGATTTAGTGCTCTCTTCCTGAATTTTTTAACTGCATCATAGTCCAGGAACTTTGCAAGGTCATCATAATCCAGCACTTCGATCTTCTGGAGCTCATGTGATGTCCTGAAGCCGTCAAAGAAGTTGATAAAGGGAACTCTTCCCTTTATTGCACTGAGGTGTGCCACAGGAGCCAGATCCATGACTTCCTGCACGCTTCCTTCAGCCAGCAGAGCAGCACCGGTCTGACGGCACGCCATTACGTCCGAATGGTCTCCGAATATTGACAACGCATGGCTTGCCACCGCCCTGGCACTAACATGGAATACGCCCGGCAGAAGCTCACCGGCAATTTTGTATAGATTCGGTATCATAAGGAGCAAGCCCTGAGATGCTGTGAATGTGGTGGTCAATGCGCCTGCAGTCAGTGATCCATGTACTGTTCCAGCTGCACCTGCTTCTGATTGCATTTCCACAACATTTACTTCCTGACCGAAAATGTTTTTCCTTCCGTTAGCTGACCATTCATCGACATGTTCGGCCATAACAGACGAAGGAGTGATCGGATAAATACCTGCTACATCCGTAAAGGCATAGGCTATGTGCGCCGCAGCGGTATTTCCATCCATCGTTTTCATGTTCTTTCCCATTATTATCTCCCCTTTACTTTTCCCCTATATTCTTATATTACTGCTGATTCTTATATCAATACTGATCATTTGATAGAAAACTCACAGTACAAGATGATCAGGGGGCTTTATCATTATATCAAAAAACTTAAATATTGTATACTGTATACAATATAATAACATACAGCCTGATATTATTTTAACATTGTACGTTGATTTTGTGAAGTAAATAATGCACCAACCGAATAAAATATACTGATCTTATTGTTTTTCTGCTATTCGCACAGAAAATTAGTTATCCCAAAACGAAAACTTAGCATATTTTTGGATGAATAATGTAAAAGACTGAACGAAAAAACGAGAAATCACAGATTTTGGACGCCTAACGTATTATACCAGTTCATACTGTTTAATTATGCAAGTAATGGGAAACCAATATTGAACTTTTTCAATGTTTCCCGTCGATAACACAATACTTCTACAAGTTATGTAAAACATTCATAGATAAAAATCATTTTTTTGCCAATTATCTTTCCCATTACTTGAATATTTTAGCAGTTCACTTCTTTGTTACATTATGTAACCCACATATCATGAAGAGATTTTCATATGTTACATACTTTTTATGAAATGAAAAAACGGACTACTAGTGAAATGAAAAAACGGACTGCATCGACATTCAGGCTATGCCAAAAAGCAGTTTTAAGATTACAAGAAGAATAAAACCAGGTATGCCGAGAGTACCGACAATAAATGCTGTGTATATGTTGAATGCGATATGGAATCCGAATAAACCACCGATCCAGTTGACCAGCAGTAATGCAACAGCTCCAAGCAGTGCATTGAGGGCAAGCTTCAGCACGACCTTAAGAGGTGCAAGAAAAAGTCTGCCAAGAACAATCATTAAGATTATGCCCGCTGCAAAAGCAAGAATAACTCCATAATCCACAGCCATATCTCCCAATCAGAAAGCTAAATCATTATAATACTTAATTCATAGAAAACTTTTCGTTTGCATAAAAGTTTTCTTACCAAGTCACAAAACATCCAAGGATATATTGTGATATAGCAGTGTTCTACGAGGCCGATCAAAAGGCCCGCACCAAGCGTATTTCAACCTGAAGATCTGAAATACGTAATGAGTGTAGGCATCTTTATCCTCGTTATATTTTACTTGTACAACACAGAAAATATGACTTTGGTTTTGACAAAGTATACACGCCATCAGGCGTTAATGGGCCTGCAGCAATGAAAATTAGTTAAGACATGGTAAACATCCATCACGGCGTTGGCGCTATAGATGGCATATACACCGCACTATAGATAGCGAGAAAGGCCTTTCTCCTTTGCAAGCCTTAAAAAGTAGGTATATCTTAATTCACAGGCCTTCATTCTGTAAATATAGTAATCCACAAGCAGTTCATCACAAACATAATCGAAATTGATCCCTGCTTCCAGCCATTCATCCCTGGCCTGCAGTGTTACATCAATCAGCTGCAGTTCCTCTGCAGTGAGAGCTGTACGCATTCCTGTTCTGGCAACAATGCGCCTCTTGCGGCTTTTTGCGTTTATCCGGGCGTCAGCTTCCCGCTGACTGTACTTTACTAATTCGGTATCCACTATCTGCACCTTCTTACAGCATATTCCTTTTACTATAAGTATAGGCACAGTTTCCGTCTTATATACGTTTATCTCTCAAATAACTCAGTACAGCATTTGATGTTATGTAACGGAATTTGCCCCAGTCATGCCATTTCCCGTCTATCGAATCGAGTGCCTGTACGATATCCCCCAGTTCCTCGAGGTCTGCCTCCCTGATCTCACTGATTTCATCGTCGCTGGCATCCTTAAGGAGCCGTCCGCCAATCTCATCAAGAATGAAAATATAAGAATAAAACATGACACTTTCATCCTTATACTCAAACCTTATTCTGACAACACCGGCAAATGCCCTTATTTTTACCTCAAGGCCAAGCTCTTCCTTAACTTCCCTGTAAACAGCATTTAGTATGTCCTCTCCGTGGCCAATACCTCCGGTCGGTATCCTGTATATATTCTCAGGGTACTCACTGCAGGTGGCGGTTATTATTTTCCCGTCCGGCCTAATTACACAAAAAACCACTTCACCCCTTCTGTCACGCTGCACTACGCTCCTAATCCGGTTAAAATAGCTCGGAGTGGCATATCTTAACGTCACATCCTTTATAGTACCGTCAGCATCCAACTTTTTGCATATATCAATAAATTCGGCCTCACTAAATATGTTCATCTGTCTAGATCCTTTCAAATGGCAACAAATCGGATATTTACATGTCCTTTTTCCTTAATATTAATACTTTTCTTATCCCTTTTCTACTATTGTATTGAAAATTTGAAATTTCAGTAACGAAAACTTAATATATTTTAATAACTATATTGAGTTTTTTCGAAACAATTGAGATAATTAAATCGTCTGTTATATATATATATTCTATTAGCCATAAAAATAAATATTTCAAAGGTGGATCTATGGGACCCGAGGTACAAATCAATAAGCCCGAAACCAGAAAAAGAAATACTGTATTGGTTATTCTGACTATATTTATTGCTGTGATGATTTTAGCAGCATCTGTTCTTTCATATATCGCTTTACAATACAGCAATGTATATAGAGGTATTTGCATCGGCAATCTTGATGTGTCAGGCATGAGCAGGCAGGAAATGATGCAGCAGCTTGAGTCCATATACAGTATACCTGCCAGCGAGCTCGATATTACTTTACAAACGCAGCTGGCGGAGCTGAAGGTGTCTTACCCCGAGCTGGAGGTCCACTATGATGTGGAGGTTGCTGCCGAAGCTGCATATTCTCTAGGCCGAACCGGGAGTATATTCGATCGTCTTTATGATATAGCATACGCAGGACTTTCCGGCGTAGTTTTCAGTGTGCCTCAAAGCTACAATGAGGAGAAAATAAATGAGTGCGTCACACGTTTTTCCATTATGGCATTCCAGGGGGTCAAGGAAGGCGCACTGCTGATAGCTGACGACAAGGTTTTAATCAAATCAGGAAGGCATGGAGAGAGTATCGATAAAGCAGAGACCAGGTCACTGGTCATAGAAGCCATAAAATCAGGTAAAGGCGGAGTGATCGAACCTGAAGTAACAGTTACTGAAACATCACGTTTCAATGCGGACGAAATATACGGCCGTATAGTCAGTTCTCCTTCGGAGGCATATTATACTCTCGAAAACAACGAACTGGTGCTTGTACCTCATAAGTCAGGCCGGCAGGTCGATAAAGCTGAGCTTGGGAGAATAATTGAAGAACATAGTAAAACAGAGGAACAGGAGCGTTTGCTGCCGGTAGTTTTCACAAAACCTGATGTTACGGCTGAAGATGCTGCATCTATGCTGTTTAGAGATGAACTGGCAAATTTCAGCACTCCTTTTGAAACAAGAACACAGAATGAAAAAAACAGGATGCACAATATCAACCTGGCCGCAAGCAAGTATAACGATTTTATACTGATGCCGGATGAAGAGTTCTCATTCAACAAGGTGGTTGGCCCCAGAAACGAAAAATATGGCTACAAGGAAGCCCATATCTATATCAACGGCAGAGTCGAAGACGGTGTTGGCGGTGGTATCTGCCAGGCAGTAAGTACACTTTATAATGCGGTGTTGATGTCAGATCTGGAGGTGCTCGAAAGAAAAAATCATTCGTTCATAGTCACATACGTTCCATTAGGCCAGGATGCCACCGCGTATTACGGCGGTACTGATTTCCGTTTTGTCAATACAACAGGCTGGCCGATAAAGATCATTTCCTGGGTTGAAGATAATAATGTCAATATAATATTCAAAGGGACCCAAATATCACCTGAAAAATCTATCGTTATCAGCAACAAGACTTTGAGTCAGACACCATTCAACACCAGATATGTCGATGATCCCAATCTCCATGCTGGTACTGTCAAAAAAAGTCAATACGGAACCAGTGGATATGTGGTGGAAACATACAAAACTGTAAAAATGGGAAATGACGTAATTTCACAGACGAAGCTGCACACAAGCCGATACAAGCCATGTGATGAAGAATTCCTTGTCGGTATACTGATGCCTGATGGGACTATAACCCCTGGACTGGCTGAACAAATGATGAAACAGCAGGCATCACCGGAGCCAGGCACCACACAAGATCCCTCTACCCCAGTTGAACCAGAGGAACAGGAAGAAACTGAAACACCAGCTGACCCGGATACATTTTCGGTTCCGGAGGAAACTGAAACACCAGCTGACCCAGACACATTTACGGTTCCGGAGGAAACTGAAACCCCGGCTGACCCGGATAAGACCGCTGCTCCGGAAGAATCTGAAACACAGGCTGAACCGGGTACACCGGCGTCATATGAAACCCGGCCATAACTCTCTTCACCGGATTTCTGATACAACTCAAGACATACAAAAGCCCATTCATCTTTCTGCATGGTTGGAGGATTATGCCGAGATTTCCTTTGATGAATATCTATACAACACCAGAGGGCATAGGTTTGTATACCCATGCCCTCTTCATGATAGATCACTTAAAAGTATTTTAGGGAGAAAATAAAAACCGCCGTGTCTTTATGACACCATAGCTGTCTAATATGCCTGGACATTCCTTGCTCCACTGTTTCTCAAAACTTCAGTTACACGATCTACCTTGTCGTCATCTGTCTTCATACTGAACAAAACCTTGCCCTGTCTTATATCGCTCTCATACTGCCTGCTCTCCCTTTCAGGGATGCCAAGATCGATCAGGCCTCCTACGATACCTCCGGTCACCGCTCCCGAAAGTAAGCCTGTGATCGGCCCTGCAGCTGCTATAATTCCAAGCCCGGGGATGATCATACTGCCTGCCCCAATTAGCAAGCCTGCCAACCCTCCCAGTAATCCTCCGGATATGACACCATCTGAAATATTGTCATTTACAGCGGTGCGGCCGCTCATCTCTGCATTTGAACCAGTTCTTCCACTCATTACACCAGCACCAGTGCCAAGGCTTCCACCACCGTCGGAACCGCCGGTATCACCAATGCCGCCTGCTGCTCCTGCGTCATAGGGATCTCCGGTATCGCCGCGCTTTGCAACAATTGAAATGTCATCAGTGCGCAGTCCCTGATCCTTGATACTGCGTGCGGCCACTTCCGCATGATCCTGTGTATCAAAAACTCCAACTACGGTTTTTGACATATGCCCTCCTCCTTCTGTCATAAATTTTTATAGAACAACATTGTTAGCATGACTTTTTTAACTGCTAATTATTCTTTTATGTGAAGTTAACTAAATATCAGCTTCTATTATTTTACCGACATAAACTTTTTGTATCTGAATAAGCTATTTTATTGTATAATAGTTTGAAGCAGTAAAAATCATCATAACAGTATGGTTCAGGGGGCAAAATGCAATCTAAGGGCAGCGTTTTGATATTTATGGCAATACTCGCCCTGCCGGTAATTGCCATATCGACGAATCACAATATATTCTTTGGTGTTGTTGCAGCAGCCGTTACATTAGCGTCCTTCAGGCAAATATACAGCCTTTTGATGCTAAATGGTTTCAAAGAGCATGAGATAGACGAAGATCTGGAGGAGGATCTTGAAGAATTAATTGACATTGATATTAGAAAGTTCGGAGCAGGACTCAGTGTACTAATAAATCTTATAGCAATACTCTTTTTATGCTACTGTGCGTTTTTCCTTGATACAGTTTTTTTAAAAGGGATTGCAGCATTATCCATATTATTGCAGGTGCATTTTATCATAAAAAAGGTCCGCAAAAGGGACAATACGTTTGACAAGAATGAGCATAAGCCTCAGATATTGCTTTCGAGCATATCAAACATTGCTGTTGTCCTGTTTACAGTCCTGAACAAGATATCCAGCATTAGCTAAAAAAGCTGCTTTGCATAAAAAATGTTTTTTGTGATATAGCGATGTTTCAACAAGGCTTATCACAAGCAAGGCCCGCTGCTCGCCTATGCATCCCATTATCGAAATATATTTTCAGATAAGGTGGATATTCCTTATCAGGGCTGCCTTTGTATTCGAGTATGCTCTTGTCTGTGTCTCTGTCATTATCTCCGCTCTCATCCTGCCTGGCGCTGCTGATGATATAGTTGCCGGACATTTCCACACCAGCAGCATGCTCTTCCTCTGATTCCTCAAAGCCCATAAGCTTATATGTTATATACATGACCCTGTTCCTGCCGGTATCGATAAAATCCGCTGCAAGCCTTTTCCCTTTACCGCCAGCTAGTCTGATGATGTGTACGAGCAGTGCCGATCCAATCCCTCTCGTCATGACGCGGCAGGACATCAAAAGCAGCCTTATCCATATTGTATCCTTTGTTTCCTCCAGCAGAACAAGTCCGATCTTTCCGTATGAACCGTATTTATCCTCTAAATCAGCGATCAGAAAAATATGATCCGGTGAAGAAATAAAGCCTTCAAGCTCTTCAAAGCTATATGTTACTCCCGTCGAGTTCAACTGGTTCGTCCGAACCGTAAGCTCTTCGACCCGTTCCAAATCCCCTTCTGCCACAGGAGCGACCGTAAGCTCCATGCCCAGTGTTGACAAGAATTGCTCACTTGAGCCCTTAAATCCTCCCTCTGCCTGTTTGCGCTGCAGATCCGCCTGATACATCCTCCTACGCATTGCTGAATCCTTTGTTATGTATTTGGGTATAAATCCTTCCATGTCCAGCAGAAGCTTATATTGCGCAGCATCGACAGTCATTACCTGCGGCAGCACAAAGGCTACTTCCTCCCTCTCGGATGGCTGATCATCTATGAATGCAAATGTATCGATATTTATATTAAGAGCTGATGCTATCTCCTTTATAGCATCAGGCTTGTTGCCCCAGCCGATCTGAGGGTATAAAAAATAGTCTTCCACACCCAGGTCACGGAGTTTTTTCAGCGTATCCTCCCTGTCATTCTTGCTGGCGATGGAAAGCAGGATGCCCCGTCTGTCCAGTTCCTCCAATATTTCACACATACCTTCCTTTAGCGATACATTTCCATCCTCGAGCAGTATACCGTCCCAAAGGGTGTTGTCCAGATCCCACACAAGGCATTTTATCTTTTTAGACATTTTTGCTTCCTTTCTGATAATACATCTTATACCAATAAGCAACATATAGCCATAATTGCAGCAATTTCAGTAAACAACCTTCATCGTCATCTTTACGATCTCTGCACCTGTACCCTATGCTCCCTGTTTTGACCTTTCAACTACAGTTGCTATACTGTCTATCGTTCTAAAGTTTTTCTCATTTATTTCCTTATTTTTTATCTTTATTTTAAAGGTTTCCTCAATAAACACAACCATCTCAAGCGCAAACAAAGAGTTTATATACCCTCCCTTGAACAGGTCAGTATCATACTTCAGTTCGTCCGTCTTGCCACGGCTTTTGAAAAAATTCATTATTCTCTCTCTTGTATCCATCCAAATCTCCTTTCCATATTGAGCACGCCATCTTTTTCTTATACAAATGAAATTATTATGTAGTAACGTGCATATCAGCATTGGATTTTTGATTATCTCCAAACCGTCACGGAACTGCCTGGGCTCGAGCAGCATCAAGCATTTCTACAATTTCATCACCTGAAATATCCTCGCTGATCCTATACCTCTTCATTGCCCTCAGGCTTTGGGGCAGACCCTTTATCACTGTATTCATGCCCTCTTCCACTGTCATTGTTATCTTAACACCCATCTGACTGAGTAGAACTTCACTCAAAGTTGTATAGAAACCATTAGGGTAAGCGAATGCTGTCACTATACTGTCCGTGTTTTCCTCTATTTCCCTTCTAGATCTCAGAAAATCGTTTTTAAACGCTTCTATATATTCACCCTCACTTTCATCCTTTTTTCTGTACACGCCTTGCCGGTAGTCTTTGTCCAGTTCCTGGCTGTTATGCATATCATAGCTATGACTCTGTATTTCAACAATACCGCTTTCGATCATTTCCTGCGCCTCTTCATATGTGAAATGAGGAATGATCGGGGTGCCGGTTTCCTTATATGTGTCTGCTCCTGCAGTTACACCTATCATATTTATAGCAGCCGGCATACTATATTTTTTCAAAATGGGAAAAGCTAATTCGTAATTACTCCTATAACCATCATCAAAGGTTATGACTATTGGTTTTTCCGGCAGCTCGGTCCCGTTTTCGACATAGGCCACAAGCTCAGACAGCTTTATTGCATTATACCCTGCTCTCTTAAGCGCAGCTATCTGTTCTTCAAATCTTTCCGGAGTGATCACGGCACTTCCCGAGACATCATTCGCCAGATGGTGGTACATCAGGACGGGTACTTCACTGCTATAGATCTCGTTATTATAAGGAATCTGATCCATGACCATACCGGAAGTTGTCTTTCCGCTATGATCAGCCTCTGATGTCCGCAAACCATAATACGAGTCCAGATGCTCATCAACTGTTTCTTTCGTCACACGAAAGCCAAAATCGGCAGGTACATAAGAGCTCTCATCTCCGAATACCCTCGCAAGTGCCATATCCCCAACAGCATTCCTGAAATGATATGGGTCATAAAAGTATCTTGCTTCATAGCTGATTGAATTATATCCGGAAAAGTCCCAGTAATCTGTGATTTCCGATAGTCTTTGCAAAAATTCCTCCAGCTGTCCTTTATCATACATATCCATTTCAGTGTGAAATATTGGTGATACTATCATCTTAAAGGACACGCCATTATTTTCGCACAAGCCCTTGATACGAGCTATGGACTCCAGGCATTTGTCCTTTGCACCCAAGGTTTCCTTTTTCAGTACTGTTCTAAAGCTCGGATAGTCGCCGAGATAATCCTCAAGACTTCCAATTCTTTCGACGTCTCTGACAGATTTATCATACACTCCCGTTTCAGGAATAAACACATCATTTTCATTGACAAGATATCCATCAGATAAACATGCAGCAATCTTTTCGGCGGCATAAGACGGGTTGGCAAAGAGGTATTTCCCATAAAACGTCAACAACGGCGATCCGTCTACCTTTGCATGCAGATTTGCCTTAAAATCATCCGCCTGTGTATCGTACCTCACAGTCTCCTCAAGACCCATGTTGACTATGATGTTTTTTGGATCATAATTTTCCAATATGTATCTGGCTGTCATCTCGATATCATACATATCTCCTCCGTACATTAGCATACTGTAAAAGCTGGCGCCTTTATAATACCGGTTCAGTGCATCTGTTGAGAACGAACTTGTCTTTGAGCAGCCGATGATATATGAATCATATTTATCGTGATTTCTGTCCAGATAGGCTATTTTGGATATCCTCGGGTTCTGCGTCATATTATATGAATACCAGTCAAAAACAACGTCACCAAAAATACCGAACGGATCCACAAGAGCATTGAATCCTGCAATCAATAATCCTATTGCGAAAACTGTTGATATGAATAAAGTGATCCACCTTCTAAAATCCATCACATACTCCTCTATCCGGTTGTTCATGCCCTGCGCAATTTTCTTATCCGTATTTTCAAAGTCTCTTTTCTCTACTCATGCGCAGGCTAAAATTGAAAGTATAAAAAGTTGGAAACTCTTCCCATTAAAAACAGCGACAATGTGAATACTACACCACCGAAAACGGCATGGTACCACCTGGGTTTCATTTCTGAAAACATCTCCCGGGTATTAGGCGCAAAAAAGCTTATACATGCCCCTGCGATAATCAACCCAACCTCGGTTATGTTATCTCTGACATAGATGATACCTGAACTTAAAAATGCGCTCAAGCCACCTAAGGCAGGCCTTATATCGAACATCGTCCTATATATGCTAAAAGCTTGTGTCGTACCATTGGCATCAAACAGAACCCTTGTGACAAGTATAAAGAAAAATGTCAGCGACCATGCCAGTGAGAATGGCAGCTTTTTTCTTTTCAGTGTCATTATGTTTGCAAAGCAGACCAGTACACCGTTTGCAACACCCCAGAAGATGAAATGCCAGCTGGCTCCATGCCACAGTCCGGACACTATAAAGGTGATTATTGTCGCCAGTATAAGCTTAGGTATCCCATTGCCGAACTTGAATATCCTTTTGAATACATAGTCATTGAAAAAAGTGGAGACAGTAATGTTCCATCTTCTCCAAAAGTCTGCGAAATTACGGGCTTTATATGGTGAATTGAAATTATCAGGCAACCTGATGTTGAAAAACATTCCCAGGCCAAGAGCCATATCCACATATCCTGAAAAATCAAAATAGTATGCGAACGTATATGCAAAGACCGCTCCCCAAGCCTCGAAAAAATTCCCGTTTCCCATGACATTGTAAAAGTTCTGGGCATGCGTTATAAGAGGATCTGCTATGAGTATTTTCTTTGCACAGCCCACTGAAAAAAACATTATGCCCTTCACTATATTATCGGTGTTGATCCACCGTATTTTCGCAGAACGTATCTGCTCAACCATATCTCCATGGCGGATTATAGGGCCGACTATCAGCTGCGGAAAGAATGACACAAACAGCGCAAACTCCAGAAAACTGCTGTCTTCACCCTCCCCTTTGTAAGTATCGATAACATGTGACAGTATCTGAAACGTATAAAAAGATATGCCTATCGGCAGTACTATGTCAAAAAAGATATAATCTGTACCGAAAACATAATTTACGTTCGTGAGAAAGAAATTCATGTACTTAAAGTAGAATAAAAGCCCAAGATTCTCTGCCGCCGCCATCACTATCAAAAGCTTTGGTATTACAGGTCTGTGACGATATTTTCTCAACAGCTTAAGGATAACATAATTGAAAACAATAGTAACGGCCAACAAAGGCAGGAAGGACAAACTGCCATGTGCGTAAAAATACAGTGAAGCAATTACCAGCCATGCCTTTGCAGGCATGTCTCCTATAAACTTTTGTGCCAGAAAGTAACCTGTGAAGGCTATCGGCAAAAAAATAAAAATGAAAGCGTATGATGAAAATATCATATATATTCCCTTCAAAAAACACATGGTACCAGGCTTTTATAAACACCCGGAACGCTGTAATTCTAACATATAATGAGATTTTCATCAACAGCAGCCGTGGCAGTTTCCTTCGTAATGCTCTGCTGTAATTCGCTCTGATTAATAATCAAATTATGAAGACTATCTACAGAGTTGGAATCTTTTTTAAGTGTGTACTGAACAGGACGCAAACCAGAGTTGTGCAGCGCACTAAAAATTATTGTGTAAAAACGCTGAAAACCCGCTAAAATAGCGGGTTTCCGGACAAATTGTGGCGGAGAAGCGGGGATTCGAACCCCGGCTAGAGTTGCCCCTACTAACGGTTTAGCAAACCGTCCCCTTCGACCTGCTTGGGTACTTCTCCATATAATGAGACGTGATATGGAGACTCTCATCCCTCATCCACGTCCCTCATTATTTAATTGGCGGAGAGAGTGAGATTCGAACTCACGGTAGCCTCACGACTACGCCGGTTTTCAAGACCGGTGCCTTAAACCAGCTCGACCATCTCTCCGTATCTTAATCGAGCGACGTAGTATATTCTACTATATGCCCAAAGCTTTGTCAACACTGTGCATTTGACACATTATGGCTTGATAAATGAAAAAAATAATTCCAACTTTGCCATACAAAAAGGTATTTAGTATTTCAACAAATTGTTAATCACTTCTGCTGTTTATCATTTTCTTCAGTCTGAATATAAATGCAAATCTCCTGTGGAGTTCACAGGCCGCTTCGCTCCTGATATCCGTGATCTCTTCGCTGAAGGTCTTCGTCCTCCACCTCGATGGGGTGGTAAGACTGTTGATGATTCCTGCAAGCCTCATCCAGTAGAGCATTATACGATATAACGGCATGGCAGCACAAATGTAAAAATGCTTGATAACAAATGACCGCGTCTCCTTCTGATCTCCGAGAAAGATGCATGCCGTAGCTATATTGAAGAGGCTCAGCAATACATACGTCGTATAAAGCAGCAAATTTGCACCTGCCAGAAGCTTCAGAGGGTAGTTAATAAAATACAGATATATCATCGCAAACATCCATATCAACCTGGGAAATGCAAGTGTATGCGATGATATAAGCCTTCTCATATCAGGCTTTCTGAAAAAGGAAATAATTCCTCCCGAGTGACTTTTCCGAAAAAGACCGGCCACTTCCAGCTCTGCTCTCTGCCACCTCTGCCTCTGTACATAGAGCTTGTTCAGATCCTCTATAGGTTCAGTAAAATAAAATGCATCACTGCAAAGCTCGATCCTTCCTCCTGTCATTGTACGTATCTGATTGGTCATATGGGCATCCTCGCCTATAGTTTCAGTATTGTAAAGCTGCGTTTTAAGCAAAGTCGCCCGACGGAAGCAAGAAAACGCTCCCGCCATCGTAAACAGATGATTATATATTGACTCGAAACTCCTGCCCACTAGAAAGCTCTCACAGTATTCAAAAAGCTCACACTTCCTGACAGTTTTCATTACTTTGCTTAATAGTGTGCCATTTGCCTTGATTCCATTTCCTATTTCTGTGTAATCAGTGAGCACAACTCCTGTCATTGCTGAAATACTGCAGTCAGACTCAAATCTTCTTACTATGTTATTTATCGCACTATTATCGAGAAACCCGTCACTGTCAATATTCACAATATATCGGCCTGAGCCGGAGAATACTCCCATATTGAGTGCGCGCGATTTCCCTTTCTCAGAGGAATTCCACCATATCTTAAGCTCTCTGTGTTTCATTTGGAAATGTTCAAAGACTTCTCTGCTTCGGTCAGTACTGCCATTGTCTACAAGCAGAACCTCAAGCCTGTCGACAGGATATGACTGACCAGCAATAGATTCCAGACATACTTCCAGTGATGCCTCTGAATTATAGACGGGGATGACTATGCTTACTGTCGGATAAAAATCCATCTCATTTTGTCCCGCTGAGTGTACTTCTCCTTCTATATCTGCAGCCACAGGCATAGCCATTCCGTTCAAATAAGGCATGCCAGCACCCTTATCACATTTACTCCTGGCTGATTCCTTTGAATATTTTCGTCTTCTTTTTAGCTGCATGTAAAATATTAAAACTGCAGCTGCGGCAGATCCGAGTATCTCCCAGATCAGCGGTATAACCAGCCATACTCCCCAGAAAATCAGTTGAGTCAACATTCTATTATCTATCATATGCGATATCACCTACTCTCTGCTTTCTAATATGCATTCTTGTAAACACATAATAGTAAAGCAATACCATCAGTCCGAAGAATAATATCCGGGCAAAAACAGTATGGCTGAGAAAGAAAACCGTCGTTCCGAACAGCCTGATACTATAGCTGATAAGCAGCAATCTGGTTAAATTTGCCGCATATATGAAAAGACACCCCAGGGCAGCATACATAAGCTTCTTCCACCAGCTGAGCAGAGGATAAAACAGTAGAATGCTCAAATACACCAATATCTCAATAAATCCTGAGCACTCATAGTCAATAATAAACGAAACAGCTTGTTGACCATGGTTAACTGTAACCATTGAATTTGAAGGAAGTACGCTGAATCCGTCCATGATACCGGACAGTGCCCACATTCCCCATGAAACAGCCTTTTCAAGTATCTCCTCTCCTATACTCGAACCTAGCAGCATGACAAAAACAAAAACGCCTACACTTCCTGCCAGAAACTTATAAAAATGCATCTTCTGTTTGTGAAGAAAAACAAGCAGTGCTACCCACACCAGCACCATTAGCCCCGTAAACCATGGAAACGTTCCAGCAGTTGAAATCGTGATATAACCATTGTCAGGTACCCGGTCCAAACCGCTCTCCAGATGAAAATCCGTCTGAAAGCCTGATTCAACTCCACCGGCAATATAAGATATAGGTACGTAAAACTCAACTTTATCTGCAGAGTATTTGTCCTCTCCCCACTTTCCCTTGCTTCTCCATATCATATTGCCGCTTTCATCATACAAATTTACATCGACCTGTTCACTTTCCGGATGATAATGTATGTGAGCAGACACCTTTTCTGACGCATTGTCAAAATAAACAAAGAAATCCCAGTCTACGGGCTTGTTATTTTTACCAGTTAATCCGTCGAGTCTCTCACAGAACATATACATTCTGGAGGAAGACATATCAGGATACCATTTTGCTCTGACAATATCATGATCCGGCGCTGCATCACCCTGCCTGTCTGTAACACCAGGCATATCGCTCCAGTCATCAAACAATCCATCGACAGTTATAGGAGATGATAGTGTTGCTGCTGGCATTTGATAACCAGCATCATCTCCAATTGCAGGCACATTTAGAATAAGGCTTGCCATGAGAATTGCAAACAAAGCCATGATCATCCTTCTATATAAACGTCTGTTATTGAGCAATTAGCTCTACCCCCTCTTTTTTTCAAGAAAACAACAAGCGCAAGCATAGCTGTCAGACCGATTAAAGTTAATGTAAGCCCTTTCCCCAGTACGGGGTATCCTGCTTTCAGAATCAGGGTTTTTGAGTCCATCTTCACTAAATTGTGAGTAACAGAATATCCCCCCTCAACAACATGAAACGAATCCAACGCAGCAACACCGGTAATAACCCCTTCTTCTTCTGTACTGAGAGCAATCATGTTCGATCTGGTTTCATTTTTCAGCTTTACCGTTCTTCTTCCAGGCAAATCTCCTGCATCAAGGCCGGTTACATCCTCCAAAAGCTCAATCGCTGAATGATCACCTGTCAGCATAGCATAGTATGGAAGATTCACACCAACAAAAAATAAATTGTCATTCACTTTTGTACCAATAATGTCCATAAAGTGGTTTTCATAGTATGTGCTCACATGTACATTATCTAAGTTCTCCAAGTATATGGTGCTCCATTTTTCATATTCGTCAGGTATGCTGCGACTAAAGGATATTTTCCTTAGCGGCGCCTCCATATCCGGGAGTTTTCCTTCAAACACTATGTTCTCTGCCAACACACCAAATAGTCCCGCTCTTGACGACAACAGCTCCGCATCTGCATTTGTAAGGTCAACAACAACCCTTGTGCCGCTTTCAGAAATATCCATCAACAGCTTTTCAGCTGCCTGTCTGCTTCTGAATGAGAACCCTGACAGGAAGACAGTTTTGTATTCCGTCAGCTCATCAAAAGAATAATCATCTATATAAAAGCTTCTGCCTGTCTCTATTTGAGGAAATACAAGAGAAAGATTTGAAGCGTATCTTCCTATGCCTATTCCTTGATAGTTTGCTATCGAGCCAAAGCTTCCGCTTATAGGGTATTTGAATACCAACGCAGTATCGGCAGGAACATTTTCAGAAACATATTCATTCAAACTCTCATCCAGTAAACCATAGCTAAGCTTTGGCATATTTACAGATTCGGACAATTTATTGTCTGTACTGCCCAGACTGCCGGTTTTGCTATCATTGTATCCATTGACAAGTATATAGCCAGCTTTGCGTGCAGCATCAACTGCTTTATTGGCGTCTGACAACATTTCCCCGGTAATAACGACCACATCAGCTCCATGCTCAAGGCATCTGTCAAACAAGTACTCATACCATCCCTTTTCTGCAGCTGTATTCAGAAGCATGATATTCTGCGCTGTTGCAGCGCCTTGCCAGCCTGATCCGAATACCTGCTTTACTATCTTTCCGCTTTCGTTGAAGCTGAGGAAAAAGCTCGGAAACGATCCCATCCTGCTGTTATCTATAAGTGCGATCCTGTTGTCTGTCAAAGCAGCTCCCGGTTTAAGGATGTCAACATTTTTTTGAGGCATGTCGCTGTTGTGAGCCAGCAGACTAAATGAAACAACACTGTCTGTAATTACCAGTGCAATGACTACTGCGAGAATTTTTCTGTTAAGCTTCTTCCAAAAGAACAGTCCTGCAAAGAATGTCCCCATTGCCATTGGTGTAAACCTCATCATCCAGAAGGCCTGGCTGAGCGGAAGCTTCAAAATAACCGGCAGCAACAGCTTCGTGGTTCCTGTGAATATGATAAGCGTTACAGCAAATGCCGCCTTGGTTTTTTTCTCTCCAAAAATTACTCCAATAAGAGCCGCTGCCGCTATGCTTGTACCAAAATAAAAGACATTGGGATCTGCCAGACGTCTCATTGGGTCAAGAGTCTCCAGTACGGGATATGTCAAGCCTTCAGCCAATTCCTTGACAGCTTCGCTGTTCATGGACAAGAGTCCGCCGGTAAGTGCTGGGACCAGCCATATACCTGCAGCAGCTATTCCGCATGCTGCTGCAGCTATTATTTCAATACTAGCTGCAAGTTTTTTTTCAACTAACCCCGTAATGACCGAAAAAAGGGTTATAGTAATGGCTGCCATTGCAGCTATCATAGCGTGACATAATGTAATCATAAACATCAGAATGAAAACACCGCACAAATAGACAACCTTACTTCTGTAAATATTTGCTTTAGTTCGAAAATGTTTATCTGTCAACACTCCAATTGAAGCGTCTTTATTCGTCTTCACAATGCCGTATTCTATAAAATGCATGGAAGCCATCAGCAGTAAATACGGAAAAATCACTGTAACTGCAACTCTGGACAAATTACCTTCCGAAAACATGACCCTCAGGTTATCAGGGAGAAGGCTCCATAAAACTGCCATAATACAGCCCAGTGTACGTCTGCCCGTTTTAGCTCCCCACAAGACCCATCCTGTACCTCCGGCTATAAAACAAAAAATAATAAAAAGGTTGTAAGCCAGCCCTATATCGCCGTTTGTAATTAATTCAAATATAGCGAGAACATAGTGAGGCAACGGAGCCCAATACCTCAGCGGCTGAATTCCGTTATACCATATCTCCGAATACAACGGGAAAAAATTACCCTCCCGACCAGAAAGATAGAGCATATGACCTTTAAACAGATGGTACCAGCTGTCCGATCCCCATGGAAAGCTCCCTTCACGATTTAAATACAGGTAAATGGTTATACCAGCTGTCAACAATAAAAGCATTCCGAGTATGATATACGAAGAATTATTGATCCTCTTATGTTTTTTCCTGGGGCGCTTCAGTATTACGCTTCTTTTTTTATCATTAACAGATTTTTCTGCTTTATTATCGTTCTGCTCTACATCTTCCGGTCTGCCTCCTGATATTTCTTCAGACGGCAGCGTATCTTCTTCATTCGCTGCATATGCTTCATTAATAATATGAAGATCATCTTCTTCCGTTTTATCAGCTGATAATGATCCTAAATGCTGTTTATTTACTGCTGCCATGTCATAAGCAGAACACATTTCACCAATAGAAGCAGTTGAACAAACCTCCTCATCTTCACTATTATTTTCTTTTAGTGCAGTTTTTAGGTTAACCGGATTTATTTGAACAATATAGGTGCGTGCTGGATTTTCACTAATTTCAAGTGAAAATAACGCCCAACCGTTTTTTGATAAAATCTCAGACAGATCAGAAGCTATGCTGTCACCTATGTTTTCCATTGTAGGGTTGATTTCATCGAATGGCTTCAATTCATTGATACATTTGCCCTCATATTCCGAAAGAAAGTCCGTTATTATATTCTCTATATCAGAAAATCTAATGAAATTCTCAGAAGTTTTGTTGACATACAAAACTAACTCCCATGTATGGGGGTGAATATTTGAAGTGGAATTATGAAAACTAATTTTGTGCCTTGCATTCAGGTAAACTTTAAATCTGTATCTTCCTGGATTCATAAGCTGCATCTCCAACAATAATTATGTAGCCCCGAATGCACATCCATCGTAAACTTTCAGCGAAATTATAACGCATCGTTCAGAGAAAATTTTTCGATTAGGCGATAATTTACTTCGTAAATTACGCTTAGTAGAAACTTTTCTTACCAAGTCAAAATATATCCAAAGAATATTTAGTGATAATGCACTTTTGACTATAATCAAACAATATAAAATAGATAAAAACTAACGTTCTTATCTATTTTAAGACAACATTATGTAAACGTCAACTGAGAATACATGTTATTAAGTCTCTTCCACTAAATAGCCTTCATAATGCTATTCATCAAATGCATTTGTGGTATGTGTCTTTCTTGCGTTGTCTATTGCTTTGATTTCTTCAGCAGAAAGAGCATACTTGGATTTGCCCCTTATGATAGGCTTGGCATACGTCGATGAGCTGTCTCTTGCATACAAGCTGCTTATCACAACACCGTCATCATTGTTATCAAGTAAAGCTACTGAAAAGCAAAGGTCGCTTCCGACATCATCAAATGCATTATATCTAACGATCCCCACTTTCTGTGTGCAATAATACATATTTCTCTTAATTGTATTTAGTTGATAATCAATTTCTCGATTCTTATTAATGACACCATTTACTTTATCCAAACAGTCTTCAAGAACTTCTTCTATACTTACACCACTCAGTCCGTTCATAAATTTATTGTACTTTATCTTAAGCTTCTTTATTTTTGATCTATTAGATATATTCATAAGAAGCAATATTAATATCAGAAAGAAATTCACACCTATTAAAATTGCCCATTCAAATGGAATGCCAAGTATGCTCATACATATTTCTCCTTTTGCGATAATTTATCTATCACAACTTCATGTTTCACGTGAAACGTTGCTCTCATAAAAGACATCTTTCATATTGCTGTCTATTTTTCTCTATTTCAGGTTTTATCTCACTTATGTAAAATCATATTGCCACTATTAGAAAGAGGCCTAAATAGCGATTTTGTGAGGTGGTTATTTTTAGGTATTTTTACTTATTTTTTCCACCAGACTTATGATCCTGTCAAGTTCATCGGGAGAGTAGTACTCAATCATTATTTTACCATTCTTTTTATTATTCATGATCCTGACCCGTGTACCAAACACTTCTCTGAATCTTTCTTCAATGGCTTGGTATTCTGCATCTTGAATATTCTTTTTTCTTGGCTTCTTTTGTACTGCTAATTGTTTTACATAGTTCTCAGTCTCTCTTACACTCATTCCTTTTTTAATGATTTCCCCGACAGCCTTAATCCTAAGTTCCTCATCCTCAAGTGAAAGCAGTGCTCTAGCATGACCGCTTGTAATATCACCTGATATGAGTTTTTCTTTTATTTTGTCCTGCAGAGAAAGAAGCCTCATTGAATTGGTTATAGCTGGGCGACTGCGTCCTACGGTAACAGATACCTCTTCCTGTGTCATACCAAATTCAGTTATCAGCCTATCATACGCTTCAGCTTCTTCTATAGGATTTAGATCTTCTCGCTGAAGATTTTCAATCAGTGCTATCTCCATTATTTGTTTGCTTGAGAGATCTCTTATTATCACCGGAACTGTCTGTAGTCCAGCTAATCTGGCAGCTCTCCATCTTCTCTCGCCAGCTACTATTTTATATGAACTTCCCTCCCGCTGCACTATCAAAGGCTGTACAACACCATGTTGTTTTATTGATTCTGCCAAACTTGCAAGCTTTGCATCATTGAAATTTTTCCGCGGCTGCTCACTGTTAGGTTCAATATCATTGATCTTTATTTCATTAACGCCGGTGTCGTCAGTATCTGCAGATGAGATCAAAGCACCAAGTCCCTTTCCAAGTCCTTTTTTCATTTATAATTACCCTCCTCGGAATAGTCGATTACTTCCTGTGCAAGATCCAGATAACATTCTGCTCCTTTTGACTTTGCGTCATACAGTATGATCGGTAATCCAAAGCTTGGAGCCTCACTCAGTCGTACATTTCTGGGAATGACAGTCCTGTATACCTTGTTCCTGAAATACTTCTTTACATCTTCTACTACCTGTATAGAAAGATTTGTTCTCGCATCAAACATAGTTAATACTACACCTTCAACATCCAATGAAGGATTTAGGTGTCTCTGAACAAGCTTAACGGTATTCATAAGCTGGCTCAGACCTTCAAGTGCATAATATTCACACTGTATAGGAACCAGGATCGTATCAGCAGCTGTCAGTGCATTCAATGTAAGCAAACCAAGAGATGGAGGACAGTCTATAAGGATAAAATCGTATTTGTTTCTTATCTCGTCTATTGCAGCTTTCATTCTGGTCTCTCTTGAAATAACCGATACAAGCTCCACCTCTGCTCCAACCAATTGAATATTAGAAGGGCATATGGAAAGGTTATCTATCATCGTTTTCATCATTGCATTTTCAATGCTTTCATCATTGATGATCACTTCATATATAGATTTGCTTATTTTCTTTTTTTCTATTCCAAGGCCGCTGGTAGTATTGCCCTGAGGGTCCACATCGATTATGATCACCTTTTTACCCTTGTAAGCCAGGCAGGAACTGAGATTTACCGCTGTAGTAGTTTTACCTACTCCGCCCTTTTGGTTTGCAATAGCTATCACCTTGGCCAATTCATTCACTCCTAACTCAGATATGTACTATGGTCTATGTAATTATAACATAAAGTGATAAAATGTAACACACATTTTACTTGTTCAAGTACATAAATGGCCAAGTATAGAATTAATATAATTTATTCAATTCAGTTTTTCATAGTCTTATGTTTCACGTGAAACATATTTGTTTCCTGCTCTGCATAACAGGGTGTCATTTGTACCCCACCTCTTAACGTATTTTAGCCCTTCGGGCTGAAAAACGCTATGTGGTGCTTAAAGATTTATCTTATAATATTTTCTTAGGATTAATCGTAAGAAAAACGATGTGAGTATATTTCCTGTCTGAAATGCATAGGCGAGCAGAAAGCCTTGCTTGCGACCAGCCCGGATGCATAGGCGAGCAGCAAGCCTTTCTTGCGACCAGCCTCGTTGAAACGCTGTATTATTGCAAAATATTCTTAGTACATTTTGTGACCTGTTAGGAAAATTTTATACAAACGAATTTTTTGAGCGATGCGTTAAAACAATGCGAGAGATAATCCCCGCCGCAAGCTAGCATCGCTGAATCAATTCAAATGCATATAAAATTTACTTTGAACCGAAGTGTTATAACGGGCCTAATTGTATTTACCGATTCTTAACGTACTATCTGCCCTTTAATGATAAACGCATGATTGCGGGTGCTGATTTACCTTTTATGTTTTTTCTTTTGAATAATCGAAGGAAAAAGTGCGAGCATATCTCCCGCCTGGGATGCATATGCAGTCAAAATATTCTTTAGGTAGAAGTGTTTTAAGAGATACGCTTTCAGTTGTTATAGAGATCTTATATCTACAGAAATGTTTCACGTGAAACATTTATAGATTAGCTAAAAATCTCTCAATACCCGCGTATCTTGTTTTTATAGTTCAATGAAGCTCATTTTATAATACATCGTCTTGACCTTCACTGTTAATCTCATCCGATATAGAAACTAAACAGACATTCATTAATTTCATATATCTCATTTGTCCCGATCAGTAACAAAATACGGTTAACTCTTTTTAATTTCAACTATACCGCCTCGTTGTAAAAAATCGCATCGTTATAACGAGACGAATTATGTCCTCCACCTCTTTATGTTTTTCAGCCTTCAGGCTGAAAAACGCATGGTAGCGGGTACCGATTGTCTTTAAGATATTATCTTTCGACTAGTCGAAAGATAACTATGCGAGCATATCTCCCGCCTTGGATGCATAGGCGAGCAGCAAGTCTTACTTGCGACCAGCCTCGTTGAAACACGCAGAGGTAGGAAAAATTTTCTACTAAGCGTAATTTACGAAGTAAATTATCGCCTAATCGAAAATTCTTCTGTGAACGATGCGTTAAAATATATAAGACAGGGATTTATTCCCTGTCTTAAAATGTTTCACGTGAAACACTGCTGTTGATCCGTTGGTGCATCATACATCAAGATTTGTTACATATCTTGCATTCTCTTGTATGAATTCCTTTCTTGGTTCTACCTTGTCTCCCATCAATACTGTAAATATTTTGTCTGCAGCTACAGCATCCTCAAGCTCAACCTTCATCATTGTTCTTGTTTCTGGATTCATCGTTGTTTCCCACAGCTGTACAGAGCTCATTTCCCCCAGACCTTTATATCTCTGAATGTCACTATCTTCCTTTTTCCAATTATGCTCAATCTGTATCTGCTCTACTTCTTTCTCATTATATGCATAATACTCTTCCTTACCCTTATATACCTTAAAAAGAGGCGGCATTGCAATATAAACGTGACCATTTTCGACCAGGGGCTTCATATACCTATAGAAGAATGTCAGCAATAATGTTCTTATATGTGATCCGTCGACATCAGCATCAGCCATTATTATTACTTTGTCATACCTCAACCTTGTCACGTCAAATTCATCACCGATGCCCGCACCTAAAGCCGTTATGACTGGTGCCAGTTTTTCATTTTCATATACCTTATCAAGCCGCGATTTCTCAACATTCAACATCTTACCCCAAAGAGGAAGTATTGCCTGAAACTTTCTGTCCCTTCCCTGCTTTGCAGATCCACCCGCTGAGTCACCCTCAACAATATATATTTCACAGAGCGAAGGATCTCTTTCCGTACAATCAGCCAATTTTCCTGGCAGAGTCGTAGTTTCCAGCGCTGTTTTTCTTCTTGTCAGCTCTCTCGCCTTTCTGGCAGCTTCTCTTGCTCTTGAGGCAGTTAAACATTTATCCAATACTATTTTTGCTACTGTCGGGTTCTCCTCTAAGAAATATGCGAGTTTCTCTGTTACTATACTTTCAACAAGACCTCTTATTTCACTATTCCCAAGCTTTGTCTTTGTCTGTCCTTCAAATTGTGGATTTAAAAGCTTTACACTGACTATCGCTGTGAGACCCTCTCTAACGTCCTCACCCATAAGATTCTTCTCGTTCTCTTTTATCATATTGTACTTTCTTGCATAGTCATTGACCACTTTTGTTATCGCTGCTTTAAATCCTGTCAGATGTGTTCCACCTTCAGTCGTTGCAATATTATTTGCATAAGTGAATATATTCTCAACATATCTGTCATTATACTGCATAGCTATCTCGCAGTATGAGCCGTCCTTATCTCCCTCAACGTATATGGGAAGATCATGCAGTACTTCCTTGTCCTTGTTAATGTATTCTACGAAGGAGACTATGCCTCCTTCGTAATGAAGATTCTTTTCTATTCTCTCTTCCTTCCTGTCATCTACAAGTATCAGGCGTATTCCTCTATTTAAAAAGGCCATTTCTCTATATCTTGTTATCATCATATCAAAATCGAACTGAATATCCTCAAATATCTGAGGATCAGGCTTGAAATTTGTCTTTGTGCCTGTATAATCAGCTTCACCTATTATTTCAAGAGGAGTCACAGTTTTTCCCCTCTCATATCTTTGCCTGTATATTTTGCCTTCCCTTGCTACCTGTACTTCCAGATATTCCGAAAGTGCGTTTACTACAGATGCACCGACTCCATGTAATCCTCCGGATACAGTATACGCACCACCGCCAAATTTACCCCCTGCATGTAATATTGTATGTACTACTTCCACAGTAGGTATTCCCATCTTTGGATGTGTGCCGACCGGTATTCCGCTTCCATTGTCCCTTACAGTAATTGAATTATCCTTTTCAACAGTTATCTCAATACTGTCACATCTTCCCGCAAGCGCTTCATCTACACTATTTGCCACTATTTCATATACCAGATGATGAAGTCCTCTGAGAGATGTACTTCCGATATACATTCCCGGCCTTTTTCTAACAGCTTCAAGTCCCTCAAGCACTTGAATCTGATTTTCATCATAATTAATGTGGTTTTCACTGTTTATGCCGCTCATTTTATCCTCCCGAACTAACTGTCTTTAGTTTTATCAAGTATTCGATATGCCGTCTATGAAACCGGATCTTTTTTGCAATGTTACAGACGATATCGGAGAAAGGTATATTTTGCTCTTTTTGTTTGCTTCAGTTATTACAAAGGATCTGGGCAAGTCTTCTGATATTGATTCTATAAAGCCTTCCTCTTCAGCAGTTCTTAAAAACTCCTTTGTGTCTTTTGACAATGTGGTTGTTTCAATATCAAATATTGCTATAACATTTTTTACCGGTATTACTTTATCTCCTCCTATATGCAAAAACATGTCCATCCTCCTGTAATTTCTTATCTAATATATTCTATCTTAAATACTTTTCATGTGCAAATGATTGCCAACATTTCTTTTTTTTATCGATTTTTATCTCAACTTGAATCATGAATTTCTGTTTATTTCCTGCTTATTTTTCCGTTTTCTACATAAAAAAAAGCTGATCCTTCATTCTTTCTTGTGAAGAATCTTTTCTCCGTACTGGTTATCAATGTCTGAATCTCCTCGATATTATCAAGAAGATATTCTTTACGGCTGTCATCCAGCTCTGACAATACATCATCCAGCAGCAATACTGGATATTCTCCCGATTCTTCCTTCATTAAGTCAATTTCCGCAAATTTCATTGACAGCACTACTGTCCTTTGTTGTCCTTGTGATGCATATACCTTTGTACTTTCTCCGTTAAGTACTATATCTATATCATCCCTGTGAGGACCGTATATTGTTGCTCCTCTTTGTATGTCTCTTTCTCTGTTTTTCGTTATATTCGACATGAATGTCTGTTCAATGCTGTCACACCCATTTTCTCCATCTATGTAAAAAGAACAGTTATATTTAAGATCGAGTTTCTCCTCGCAGTTTGTAAGCCTTTCATGCCTGGGACCAGCTAAAACATTCATCCTTTCAATAAATTCCCTTCTCTGCTTTATTATCCTTGACCCTGTCTTAGCAAGATGATAGTCCCATACTTCCAGAGTATCACCATTTTCCTTCTTGTTTGCTATATTTTTAAGCAGATTATTTCTCTGAAACAGTATTCTCGAATATTGCTGTAAATCATAAAAGTAAGAAGGTCTCAGCTGACTCATCGTTATATCTATAAACCTTCTTCTTTCTGAAGGACCTTGTTTTATTACAAGTAAATCTTCAGGTGCAAATATAATGGCATTAAGATGCCCCATTAGACTGCCTATCTTTTTTTGCGGTATCTCATTTATTCTTATTTTTTTTCTTTCTTCATTGTTGTAAGTAATATCTATTTCTTCTTCTCTGCTGACCTTTTCATACAAAACCTTTACTTCAAAAAACTCTTTCCCATATTTCATCAGCTCTGTATCTTTAGATGTGCGGTGAGATCTACCTGAGGCGCACAAAAAAACAGCCTCTATGATATTTGTTTTTCCCTGGGCATTGTTTCCATATATTATATTAAATGTATCTGCCGGTTCGATCTCAGCACTTTCATAATTCCTGAAATTCTTCAGAACGATACTTTTAAGCTTCAAAAATATACTCCTTCATATATTTAGCTGCCGTTTTAGTTCTTGCCAATAATGTATTTCTTTCCTTCATAATCGACGATATCACCCTGTCTGAGCTTTTTTCCCCTTTTCATCTCCTGTTGTCCGTTTACTTTTACATTTCCTCCCAATATAATGTTTTTTGCGTCTGCTCCACTTTCAGCAAGACCTGCAAATTTCATCATCTGTTCAAGCTTTATATATTCAGTCGTAATTATTACTTTATCCAATTATTCTCCTGCTTCCTTCATATGTCATATCATTGCAACTATTATCTATCAGGTTTGTCTCTTGTACCTGAGTGTCTTTCTTTTTGCTTTACTTTCTTATCGGCAGTACCAAATATGCAAAATCATTCCCCTGCAGAGGTCTGATAGTACAGGGACCGATACTTGTTGTAAAGAATATATCTATCATTTCATTTTCAATGACCCTCAAAGCGTCAATAAAATACTTATGATTGAATGATATGTCAAGCTTTTTTCCTTGCATCTCAATCTTGATCTCTTCCCGCACATTTCCTGCTTCGGTATTAGCTGTGATCACCATGAGTTCTTCTGATATTTCCAACCTTACAGGATATCTTCTCTCTTCACTTGTAATTACCAAAGCAGCTCTTTCAAAGCAAGCCTGAAGATCCTTGGTATTAACAGACACCTTTGTTTCATGCTCCTTTGGTATAATACCCATATAATTGAGGTATTCTCCTTCAAGAAGCCTTGAAGTCATTATGCACTTTCCCATATCAAAAAGGATCTGATTTCCTGCTGCGTATATGTACAGCTCTTCATCAACAGGCTGAATAATTTTTGCTATTTCATTGAGAGTTTTTCCAGGTATCACCAGGCTTCGTTCTGTACATTCACCCTCCTCGGTATTTTCAGGCTCCACACATCTCATAGCAAGTCTGTATCCGTCTATTGAAACTATTGTAAATTTGCCATCCTTGTATTCAAATAATGAACCTGTAAGCACCGGCCTGTTTTCATCTGCACTCACGGCAAATATTGTTTGCCTTATCATGTCCTTTAGTATTTTTTGACTTATCCTGATCCCATCATTTTTCTCAAGAGAAGGTAATGCAGGAAACCCATCCGCTGGAAGTCCTCTTATCTCAAATAATGAGTTCTCACATTCGATGATAACCGTATTATTTTCTTTGACCTCAAGTAAAACCTCAGAATCAGGAAGCCTTCTTACAATATCTCCGAACATTCTTGAATTGAGGACAACGGAACCTTCACGTCTAATATCTGCATCAACATAGCATTCTATTCCTATTTCGAGATCATTGCCGGTCATTTTTATTTTTTCTCCGGCTTCTATAAGTATCCCCTCAAGAATAGGCAGAGTTGTTTTGGTCGATACAGCTTTTTGAACGATGTTTATTCCATCAAGCAGGTTTTCTTTAGAACATATGACTTTCATCTCTTACCTCCGTTATAGTTTAATATAATATAAAAATCAGTAATAACAGTAAGTGTTGTTGATTCGGTGTATAACTATGTTAAAGCCTTGATACTTCTATGTTTTGCCTGTTGATTATGATGTTGATACATTGTTGCTAAATTTATGCTTTATATAACTTAATGTATTTATCAACATATTACCAACAAGCTTTTATCCCCATATCAACATTTTCTGGGGATAAGAACTATGTTCCTGTGACATTGCGTTTAAGCTCTTCTACTGTGCGTTTTGTTTCCTGATTCATCTTCATATCATCTTCAATCTTCTGTATAGCGTGTATTACAGTAGTGTGATCTCTGCCTCCGAATTCCTCTCCGATTTTTGGAAGTGACAGACCAATAATATCTCTGCAAAGATACATTGCTATCTGTCTTGGATAGGATATATTCCTGTTTCTTTTCTGTGAAAGAAATTCTTCCGGCCTTAGATCAAAGTACCTTGAAACAGATTCAATTATATGCTTGGTATCTATCACTCTGTTGTTAGAGGCAGCAAGTATTTCTTTTAATGCTTCTGCGCACAGGTCTGTAGAGATATCGGTCTCAGTGAGTGACGAATATGCTATAACTCTGTTCAGAGCACCCTCCAGCTCTCTTATGTTTGATACTACCTTATCTGCTATGAATGCCAGGACATCATTTGGTACGGTTATATTCTCAAGCTGCGCTTTCTTTTGAAGGATCGCAATTCTTGTTTCGAGATCAGGTGATTGGATATCAGCTGTCAGGCCCCACTCGAATCTTGAACGAAGCCTGTCCTCCAATGTTGTGATTTCTTTGGGAGGACGGTCACTGGATAAAATTATCTGCTTATTTGCTTCATACAATGCGTTGAAGGTATGGAAAAATTCTTCCTGTGTCCGCTCCTTTCCTCCTATGAATTGGATATCGTCAATAAGAAGCACGTCTATGTTTCTGTATTTCCCTCTAAACTCTTCATTTCTGTCGTCCTTTATAGCGTTTATCAATTCATTTGTAAATTTCTCTGATGACACATACAAAACCTTAGAAGATGGATTCTGGCTTAATATGTAATGACCTATCGCATGCATCAGATGGGTTTTGCCAAGGCCGACGCCACCATACAGGAAAAGAGGATTATATGCCTGAGCAGGTGCTTCCGCAACTGCAACCGATGCTGCATGTGCCAGTCTGTTTCCGTTTCCTATGACAAATGTATCAAAAGTATACTTTGGGTTAAGTATAGAATTATATAACTCATCATTTACTGATGTCTCGCTCTGTTGTATGCGGGCAGCGGACGGTTCCTGGGATGGAATAGTGATCCTGACTGAATAATCCCTTGCAGATACCTGCTTTATTGCGTTTGATATCAGAGTTATATATCTAGATTCCAGTATACCCTTGTTAAAGTCCGTTGGGACTCCAAGTTCTACGGTGTTCGAATTCACAGATATGGGCTCGATGGTCTTGATCCAGGTATTGTAACTGATCTCTGTCAGTTCGCTTTTTAACAGATTAAGAACTCTGGGCCAAAGACTGTATATCGGCGTATTCATTGTGTTTCCTCCAAAAGGTTAGTTAATAGTATAGAAGAATGACATAACAGCGATGGCGTAATGCATAACTGCTATCTAGTTTCAATGCAAAAATTGAATATCTGAGCAATAATTTTTCTGCTTTCGCTTCATCTGTAAGCATAAATAATATATCAGACTTTCGGGCAATATTCAATTGACAAATGTACTAGTTATCCACAATTAGGATAAAAAATCTTCAATTATCCACAGTCTGTTAGTTCAGATTAATACTTCGGTTATTAATAAAACTTTTTGTCTTCATTAAAATAATATAGAGAGACACATGTCCTTGCATCCTTGAATATTTTCATCACTTCAGGCTTTTAAAACACCTGGTGGCGGGTACCTTCTCCCTCAGGCGCAGAGCGCTTCTCCTTATTGTTATGTATATTAGCCAGCTGCGCTGAATGGCATAGATAAAACAAAAAATCCCCATTAACTTAAATTTCTCTTTTGAATAATGTGTATAAAGTGGCACTTCACAGGTGACAAATTCTGAATAGAGCTTAAAGCTATTGTGTTAATAAATCTGTGGATAAATTTGTGTGAGCTGATGCTTTATATTTATACTGTAATTATCCTACTGTTTTTCTGTGTTCAATGGAATATTTCTGTCTACACTGGTGTATTGTCACTGATGTGTGCCTGATGTGGAAATTAAGGAAATCAAAAAGAGATTCTTGACATAACAGAAACTTATAATATATAATTGGCGTGATGTCTTACTTTATGGACATTGGTGGTTAGTTTATTGTTTAAATAAATATATATTAGCAAATACTTATTGGGGAAAGCAATGCAGCTTACCTGGAGCATAGAACGGGGGTGTTAACTGTGTTAAGGACATATCAGCCGAAAAAAAGGCAGAGAAGCAAGGAGCATGGCTTCAGAAAAAGAATGAAAACGAGCAATGGCAGAAAGGTTTTGAGAAGACGCAGGCTAAAAGGAAGAAAAGTGCTTTCAGCGTAAGACCGCATAAGTGTGGTCTTTTTCTTTCATTGGCTTTGTCACCGGCATAAGAGAAGATGTCGGAAATAAGGAGAAAATGATAAAGACTGTACCGATTAAGAAAAATCATGAATTTGTGCGTATATATAAGAAGGGCACGTTCTTTCCGGGGAAACATATAGTCATTTATGTAATGAAGAACAGAACCGGCGCTAACAGACTTGGCATCACTGCAGGCAAAAAGGTGGGCAAGAGTGTCAGACGCAACAGGGTCAAGAGACTGATCAGGGAGAGCTATCGGTATTACGAACCGTTTATCCTTGGCGGTCTCGATATCGTATTTGTTGCAAGAAATGCAGAAACACCGTATGGGTTTGCAGAAATCCGGAAGGAAATGAAATTCCTCTTAAAAAAGGTACGGGCTTTTGACAGGGAAAAATGGGATGGTTCAGAAAAATCTTGATAGCGCTGATACGTCTGTATCAGAGATATATTTCACCGCTTAAGGCAAAAAGGAGCTGCAGGTTTTATCCTACATGCTCTCAATATGCTATTGATGCGTTGAGTAAATATGGAGTATTAAAAGGGAGCTGGCTTGCGCTGAAGCGTTTGTCAAAATGCCACCCGTTCCATCCGGGAGGATATGATCCCGTTGAATAAAATGAAATTTTGGATATATTCTTAAAAATTAGTGAAGGGAAAAATACGATATGTCGTTTGATTTGTTAGCATATCCACTCGGCAAGTTTCTCAAACTCATATATGATATAGCATTTAACAATTACGGACTGGCTATCATCATATTCACATTTATTGTAAGGCTTGTCATGCTGCCTCTGACAGTTAAGCAGTACAAGTCGACATCAAAGATGCAGGAGATACAACCCCTGATCAATGATATTCAGAAAAGATACAAGGACGACAAGGAAAAATTAAATCAGGAAATGATGAAGGTCTATCAGGAGCATAATTATAATCCGGCCGGGGGCTGTCTCCCGATGCTGCTACAGATGCCAATTATACTCACACTATACTGGGTCATCGTACAGCCCTTGAAATTTATGCTGGGTAAGGACCCGGTTACGCAAATACCGAAGCTGGTTGAAGTAGCAGCTAAGGGCATGGATACTGTGGTTGAAAGGATGGGCACTATGAAAGAGCTGCTGACGTTGAACTATTTCAACGAAAATCAGGCAGCACTGTCACAGGTAACTGGATTACTGGAAAAATCCGAACTAATAGATTTCCAGAGCTTCCTGGGGCTTCATCTGGGTAAAATTGCTACGTATCAGCCCAATGTTGTGTTTGGACCCGAATGGAAGACATATGTACCGCTCCTTATACTTGTTATACTTGCAACGGTAACCACATTCATTTCAAGCAAGCTTTCAATGCCAAAGACAAATAACGATCAGCAAAAGGGGCCGATGGGCTGTTCATCCAATTCAATGCTTTACATTGGACCTGTTATGACGCTGATGTTTTCATTCCAGATGCCTGCAGGTGTTATTCTGTACTGGATGGTAGGATATGTATTTGCAATATTCCAGCAGATGTTTGTAAACAAATATATTCTCAATAAGAATAAGAAACCTGTTCAAACTGCTGTTGCGACAGACAAGAACGAAAAAATTACGGATGGCACGTCATCATCTGCAGAAAATAATGGTACAATAGATAGTGGAAATGTTGCTGAGAAGAAACAGCTGCCTTCCGGCAGTAAAAAGGGTAACCAGGGAAGCGGAAAAAAGAGCGGAAAGAAAAAAGGCGGAAAGAAGAAGAAATGAGTTGATATGCAAGTATGATTATGGGTATTGTTAGATGAGCGTACTTGCCTGATGTATACTGTCTTGATAACAGGCGGCTTAAAAGGAGGTTGCTGAAATAGATGAGCAAAGCGATTGAAATGGCCGGGAAAACGGTCCAGGATGCGATCGATTCAGCTCTGGATGAGCTTGGAGCTGAATTGGAGGATGTTGAGGTAAACGTTATAGACGAAGGCTCAAAGGGTTTGTTTGGTATCGGAAGCAAAATGGCCAGAGTACAGGTCACAATTAAAACCACACAGAACGAAGACGGAGTTGACTTTCTACAGAGCGTTTTCCAAAAGATGAATGTAGATGTGGACATCGAAAAGATTGAGGATGATGAATCTATACTGCTCAAGGTAACAGGAAAGGACAGCGGAATTATCATCGGAAGGCGCGGTGAGACGCTTGATGCGCTTCAGTATTTGACGAGTCTTGTAGTCAACAAGAGCAGCGACAGATATAAGAGAGTCACCATCGACATTGAAAATTACAGGCGCAAAAGAGAAGAGACATTGATCAGGCTGGCGGAAAGGTTGGCGGACAAGGTAATAAAATATCGCAGGAATGTATCGCTTGAGCCTATGAACCCTTATGAGAGAAGGATCATCCATACGACACTTCAGAACAATGACTATGTAGAGACGTACAGCGTTGGGGAGGATCCAAACAGAAAGGTAGTTATCACACTCAAGCAGGGCGCCAGATGATACGATACAGTCAAAAGCTGTAAGTAAGTATTATGACCATAATACGGAACGAAGACAGAGAGGACAATTTATTGTCCTCTTTGAGTTTTATGAATTTTTATTAAGAAAAATTTTCTACAATCGAAAATTTTTCTTTGAACGATGCGTTATAATATTAAAGTGTAAATATTGTGATCAAATTTTTACTTGATACAAGAGGCAAATGATGCAGAGTAGTGAAAGACGATTTGAAAATGTTGATACGATAGCAGCTATTTCTACTCCTTATGGCACAGGCGGCATAGGTATAATACGAATCAGCGGTGCAGGGGCATTCCGTGTGGCAGAGAGTATTTTCAGGAGCAGGAGGGGCTTTAGTGAGATAAGGAGTCATACGGTCACCCATGGGAGAATAATCGATCCAATCAGTAACCGTATGATAGACGATGTACTTTTGATAAAGATGAAGGCGCCGCACACCTTTACCGGAGAGGATATTGTCGAAGTAAATTGCCATGGCGGTATAGTCGTATTAAGAAATGTACTTTCGATAATTTACCGACATGGAGCGAGAGCGGCTGAACCCGGGGAATTTACCAAAAGGGCGTTCATCAACGGACGTATTGATCTGGCTCAGGCTGAGGCCGTGATAGACTTAATAAATTCAAAAACGGATGAGGCATCCAGGGCAGCTGCAGCACAGCTGGAGGGCAGGCTTTCAGACAGTATCAGGATAGTCCGAAGGCAGCTTATAGAACTGATTGCTCGAATTGAGGCGGTGATCGAGTATCCGGAGCATGACATAGAAGACATTACCGGGGAAACGGTATATAAAGGCGTACACAAGGCAAAGGGCGAGCTGAAGAGGATAAACGAAAGCTATGAAAGAGGAAGGCTGCTGCGGGAGGGAATAACGGCAGTCATCATCGGAAAGCCGAATGCAGGCAAGTCGTCTCTTCTAAATGCGCTGGCGGGGAGCAGTAAAGCCATTGTTACAGACATACCAGGAACTACAAGGGACATTATTGAGGAATATATAAATATAAAGGGGATTCCCGTAAGGATACTTGATACTGCAGGGATTCGGAGCACTGACGACCCGGTCGAATCAATCGGAGTCGAAAGAGCAAGGATGGCTGCGTCAGAAGCGGAGCTTATTATAATAGTACTTGACGGCCAGACCGGCCTCCAGCAGGAAGACATGGAGATAATCGCTTCGACTGAGGAAAAGAAGCGAATCGTTATTATCAATAAGACAGATATTGCAGATGATGAGGTGATCGCTGACATTGCGAAAATGCTCAGAGATTCAGGGGACCCTCCGGTGGTTGTAGCATCAATGACAGACGGGACGGGGATGGATAAACTGGTTGATATGATAGATGAGATGTTTTCTGCCGGAAAGATAAATGTAAACGATGAAGTACTGATTACCAATGTCAGACACAGACAGCATATAGAAGACGCCATCATAAGCCTCGAATCAGCTGAAGCAGCATATAAGGAAGGCCTGCCGCTGGATTTTACGACCATAGATATTAAGGAGAGCGCAGAAGCCCTCGGGTGTATAACCGGTGAATCTGTCAGCGTCGATGTTGTCAATGAGATATTCTCGCAGTTCTGTATAGGTAAATAGTCTAGAGAAGCAGGTTGTGGAGGAAATATGGAATATGATGCAGGTAGTTATGATATAGCGGTGGTTGGTGCAGGACATGCCGGCTGCGAAGCAGCGTTGGCCTGTGCCAGGATGGGAATGAAGACTATAGTGTTTGCCATAAATCTTGACAGTATTGCCAATATGCCATGCAATCCGAATATAGGCGGTACGGGAAAGGGCCATCTGGTGCGTGAAATAGATGCATTGGGGGGAGAAATGGCAAAGTGCGCGGACAAGACTCTTATCCAGTCGAAGGTATTGAATTCCGCCAAGGGTCCTGCTGTTTATTCCCTCAGGGCTCAGGTGGACCGCAGATGGTACCAGCAAGAGATGAAGAACACTCTTGAAAGGCAGGATAATCTCCACATAAAACAGGCGGAGGTAATTGAACTGCTCACAGAGGAAAGCAACAAGCATGTCACTGGCGTTAAAACACATACAGGCGCAATATATAATTGCAAAGCAGCTATACTGACTACCGGTACATATCTTAAAGGTAAAATACATATTGGTGATGTGAGCTACAGCGGCGGTCCGGACGGGTTATTTCCGGCAAACAGGCTCTCTGACAGTCTGAGAGAGAAGGGCATTGCACTGCTGCGTTTTAAAACTGGCACACCGGCAAGGATCAACAAAAACTCCATCGACTTTTCACAAATGGCTGAGCAGCCTGGTGATGAAGCAATAATACCATTTTCCTTTGAAAACGAGAAAATTGAGAGGGAGCAAATATCATGCTGGTTAACCTATACCAACAGCAGGACGCATGAGGTGATAAAGGCCAATCTTCATCGTTCGCCGCTGTATGGAGGAATGATAGAGGGCATCGGTCCCAGATATTGTCCATCAATCGAAGATAAAATAGTACGTTTTGCAGACAAGGAGAAGCATCAGGTATTTGTAGAGCCCATGGGATTAGGCACACAGGAGATGTACCTTCAGGGGATGTCCAGCAGCCTTCCCGAGGATGTACAGGCAGAGATGGTAAGGACTCTTCCGGGGCTTGAAAACGTTCATATCATGAGAAGTGCTTATGCCATAGAGTACGACTGCATAGATCCGACTCAGCTCAAACTGAGCCTTGAGTTCAGGGATATTTCAGGACTATTCTCTGCCGGGCAGATCAATGGAAGCTCAGGATATGAGGAGGCAGCAGCACAAGGACTTATAGCCGGGATTAATGCAGTACAGATGCTGAGGGAGAAAACTCCGCTGATACTGGACAGATCAGAGGCTTATATCGGCGTACTGATAGATGACCTTGTCACAAAGGGAACTTCAGAGCCATATAGAATCATGACCTCCAGATCTGAATACAGGCTTTTGCTGCGGCAGGACAATGCAGATCTGAGACTGACACAAAAAGGTTATGATGCAGGGCTTGTCACTGAGGAAAGGTATAGAAGCTTTATAGATAAGAAGGAAAAGATCTGGGCAGAAATTGAACGTCTTGAGAAAACATACCTGCCGCCGTCCAATGAGGTCAACGCACTGCTGTCTTCCATGGGCAGTACAAACATAAAAACAGGGATCAAATTGGCGGAACTGCTAAAGAGGCCAGAGATGACTTACAGGTCATTGGAGCCGGTGGATAATGAAAGGCCAGTTCACTTCAAAACACACAGACAGCTTAAATATGACCCTTTGGCGGAGCAGGTCGAGATATCTGTAAAGTATGAAGGATATATAAAAAGGCAAATGATGCAGGTTGAGCAGTACAGAAAGATGGAACGCAGACACATACCTGCGGATATAGATTATGATACAATTCACGGGCTGAGACTGGAGGCGCGCCAAAAGCTTGCGAAGATAAGACCGCTATCGGTTGGGCAGGCATCGCGGATTTCTGGGGTTTCTCCGGCGGACATATCGGTATTGCTCATTTACCTCAGTACCAAATCTGGCCGCAGCGGTCATGACGGCACAGATAACACACAGCAGAACTAATAGAGAGCAGGGAATGAGAATGGATCAAATGCAAACAAAACACTTAAGAGAAGGAGCTGCTGAATTTGGAATGTCACTAGACGACAAGATGGTCAGTGACCTTTTCGAATATAAACGGATCCTGTTGGAATGGAATGAAAAAATGAATCTTACGGCTATCATAGAGGATAAAGAATTTATATTAAAGCATTTTGTGGATTCTTTGAGTATCCTGCCATATATTAAAGGAATAAATAACCTAATTGATGTGGGGACAGGGGCCGGATTCCCAGGAATACCGCTTAAGATAGCCCTTCCAAAGATTCATGTCGTTTTGCTTGACTCTTTGGAAAAAAGAGTGGGATTTTTGAATACAGTAATTGATGCTCTTGAGCTTAAAGGGATCTCAGCTGTGCATATGAGAGCCGAGGATGCCGGAACGGCTTCAAAATATAGAGAATCGTTTGACGCAGCCGCAGCAAGGGCTGTAGCATCCATGCCTGTTCTTCTGGAATACTGTCTGCCGCTTGTAAAGACAGGAGGTATTTTTGTGGCAATGAAGGGCAGCAATTCTGAAGAGATATCGGCTTCGAAGATGGCGCTGGAAGTTCTCGGTGGTGAAATAGAAGAAGTAAAGGATTTTAATTTGCCCGGGAGTGATATAAAAAGAAAAGTTATAATTGTGAGAAAATTGCGACAATCACCGACAAAATATCCAAGAAAAGCAGGCAAACCGTCAAAAGAACCGTTGGTATAAGTAGTGTTGTGTTGCAATATATACTAATGTGACGAACGATTCTTGTTATAAAAAAAAGGAAATCAAAAAAGGTGCGGCGAATAATATTTCACGTAGTTATAAGGTAATTATTGTAAAATACGTGGGATAAGTACCGCTGAGGTGCATATGGTACGATACCCATTGAAAAGGATGGTGCTGTATGCTGGAGAATAAGCTTCAATTTTCCAAACAGGAAAAAGGAAACGACCAAAAGAACATTACCTATATCAATATTGATACTGTAAGGCCCAATCCTTACCAGCCCCGTAAGCAGTTCAGCAAAGGCGCTCTTGAGGAGCTATGTGAATCCATTCAACAGTACGGCGTCATACAGCCGATCAATGTAAGAAAGATCACCAATAACAATTATGAGCTTGTAGCCGGAGAAAGAAGGCTGCGCGCTGCCGTTATGGCCGGACTGAAAGAGATACCAGCCATAATTATAAACATAAATGATAATGATTCAGCTGTCCTGGCACTGATTGAAAACCTTCAACGGGAGGATCTGAATTACCTGGAAGAGGCGGAGGGATATAACAATCTTATAAATGAGCATGGTCTGACACAGGAGGAGCTAGCTCAGAAAATAGGAAAAAGCCAATCTACAGTTGCGAACAAAATAAGGCTGCTCAGGCTGTCTCCCCTCGTTAAAAAGATCCTGTCCGACAACAATCTTACCGAAAGACACGCCAGAGCATTGCTCAAGCTGCATGACGAGCAGCTCCAGCTAAAGGTGCTCAGGCATGTTTGCGAAAAGGGACTCAATGTTAAGAGGACTGAAGAGCTGGTAGAAAGAGTGATCGATAAGTATCTTGGACCAAACAAGGACAAAAATATTGAAAGAAAGCTTACAAAGACGATCAAGGATATTAGGATATTTGTGAATACTATAAGGCAGGCCATAGATCTCATGAAGAAATCGGGTGTTAATGCAAAGGCTGCCCAGATAGACAGAGGTGAATATATTGAATTCATTGTGAGAGTTCCTAAAACTTGATTGTAACGCATCGTTACAACAGACTATATAAATCGTTATGACCCCTGTTTTGTGAGGCTGCAATTATTAGCAGCCCTTTTTTTACTTTTTTTCGGATAATTTTGATACACCTGAAAAAAGTGGACATAGTTATAAAAGTTTATTAAAATATAGAAAGTATCTTTAGTAATTTTGGCAAGACTTAAAACATGACATTCAGAAAGAGGTATTAAAAAATGGCGGACACTGAAGGTTTGAATGTGCAGAGGGTTATTCCGGTAGACATAGAGGCGGAGATGAAAAAGTCATTCATTGAATATGCGATGAGTGTTATCGTGGACCGCGCTCTTCCCGATGTCAGAGACGGTTTGAAGCCAGTGCACAGAAGGATCCTTTACTCGATGTTTTCGCAAGGTTTTACTTCGGAAAAGCCCTACCGTAAATGTGCAACTACTGTCGGAGATGTTCTTGGTAAATACCATCCTCACGGCGATGCAGCCGTGTATGACAGTCTGGTTCGTATGGCTCAGGATTTTTCACTGAGAAATCCGTTGATTGACGGACATGGAAACTTTGGCTCCAGAGACGGCGATCCGCCGGCAGCCATGAGGTATACGGAAGCAAGGCTTTCCAAGATATCTTCAGAAATGCTTGCAGATATAAATAAAGACACAGTAGATTTTAAGCCGAACTTTGACGAACACGAAATGGAACCGGTAGTATTGCCTGCCAGGTTTCCTAACCTGCTGGTGAATGGTTCATCAGGTATTGCAGTAGGAATGGCAACCAATATTCCTCCGCACAATCTGGTTGAAGTTATAAATGGCATAGTTTCGATGATAGACAACCCTGAGATAGCTATAGAGGAACTGGGTAAAATCATTAAGGGCCCCGACTTCCCGACGGCCGGTACGATAATCGGAAAACAGGGGATCAGAGACTACTTCAGGACGGGCAGGGGAAGGATCGTCATAAGGGCAAGGGCCGAGATCGAGACCATGAATAACAACAGGCAGCGTATCATCATCAGGGACCTGCCTTATCAGGTCAACAAGGCAAGGCTTATTGAAAGAGTAGCAGAGCTTGTAAAGGAAAAAAGGCTTGAAGGGATATCAGATATAAATGATGAATCTGACAGGAACGATGCTGTCAGAATAGTTATTCCGCTAAAAAGGGATGCCAATGCCAATGTAGTGCTGAATCAACTATATAAGCATACTCAGCTTCAGGACTCATTTAGTGTGAACATGCTGGCGGTAGTACAAAATGATGACGGGAAATACGTGCCGAGAGTAATTAACCTGAAAACGGCTCTGCACCATTACATAAAGCATCAGGAGGAAGTTATCACAAGGCGTACCCGTTTCGACCTCGAAAAAGCGGAAGCCAGGGCACATATTTTAGAAGGTTTGAAGATAGCGATCGACAACCTTGATGAAGTTATAAGGATCATAAGAGGGTCCAGAACTGAAGCATTGGCAAAACAAGGGTTGATGGAAAGATTCAATCTTAGTGAACGGCAGTCTCAGGCAATAGTGGATATGAGACTGGGAAGGCTTACGGGACTTGAAAGAGACAAGCTGGAACAGGAATACCAAGAAATAATGGATAAAATACAGTATTACAGGAATGTGCTCTCTGACGAATCTCTTCTTTTAGGTATTGTGAAGGATGAGCTGAATGAAGTCAAAAGAAAGTACGGAGATGAGAGAAGGACTGAAATCACTGCCGATGAGGACGATATCGACTACGAGGATCTGATTAAGGAAGAAGAGAGCGTTATTACATTGACCCATTTCGGGTATATCAAGAGGCTTCCCTGCGATACTTACAAGAGCCAGAGGCGGGGCGGCAAAGGTGTGACAGCGCTAAGCACAAGGGAAGAGGATTTTGTGGAAAGGCTGTTTATTACCTCTACACACCACTATATATTGTTCTTCACAAACAAGGGGAAGGTATACAGGCTGAAAGCCTATCAGATACCTGAAGCAGGCAGGCAGGCCAAGGGAACTGCCATTGTCAACCTGCTGGAGCTTGGAGGCGACGAGAAGGTCTCAGCCGTTATACCGTTAGCAGAATACAAAGAGGGACAGTATCTTATTATGGCTACCAAGGACGGGCATGTAAAAAAGACTGATCTGATGCAGTATGACAATATCAGAAGGGGCGGCTTGCTTGCGGTAACACTGAGAGAAAATGATGAATTGATAGATGTCAGGCTGACAGATGGTGAAAAGGACATTATCCTGGTTACAAGAGAAGGAATGTCGATACGGTTCCAGGAAAGTGACGTTCGCCCTCTTGGCAGAGTATCACAAGGCGTTAAGGGTATAACTCTTGATGAAGGAGATTATGTGATAGGCATGGGGACATCGAGAGAAGATGCCACATTGCTGGTCGTTACCGAAAATGGATTCGGGAAAAGGACTGAGCTCGAAGAATATAAAACTCAGACAAGGGGAGGGAAGGGAATCCTCACCTACAGAGTAACAGACAAGACGGGCAGAGTGGCGGGTATCAAGCTGGTACATGAAACAGATGAGATAATGCTGATCAGTTCAGATGGTACTATAATAAGGATGGAAGTAGCAGGCATAAGCATCCTTGGCAGAGCCACACAAGGCGTTACACTTATGAGGACTTCCGATGGCAACCGTGTCGTCAGCATAGCAAGGATTGAAGCAGAAGAAGAGGATGAAGACCAGCAATGCTTAAATGATGCAGGTGAAGGTGAAGAAGGCATTGAACACGATGAAGAAAGCACCTCTGGCAATGAAGAAGGCACTGTTATGAATGAAGAAAGCACTGCCACTAATGAAGAAAGCACTGCCACTAATGAAGAGGAGCAGAAATAGGATAAATGTCAGCGTTCAGTCAACAGGATCTATATGTTATGTACAATCGATATTAAATACAGGTGTTTATGCCGGAGCTGTACAACCAGCTCCGGCTTGCGTTTTCTTGACGGAGAAAAAATGCTCAGTATTTCCGGCATTTTAGAAACCATCTGGTGTAAAAACATGATAAAACGGATTCAAACGTGAGAGAACTAGATTATGTAATGGTATGCCGGAGCATAAAAAAGAGAAACAGGAATAAATCATGTTCATTAAGGAAAAAGCTAATATGCGTGAGTTGATGGTAGGTATGAACGGTGTTATAGTATAGAAGCTGTTTCACGGCGGACAACGCCGCTGTTTCACGGCGAACAACGATGGCGTTTTGCGGCGAACAACGATGGCGAGCCTCCTGAAAAGAAATTTTAAAAGGTGGTTGACAAAACAAGAGCAGCGTGATAGTATATAAAAGTCGCTCCGATGCGGGCGACACCTGAAACGAAGCCCTTTTGGGGCGGTGTGAAGGGGATTGGCAATCATCACGGATGATTGTAGCGGACGAAGATCAAGAAACTTGATCTCAGCTGCCGACAATAAACGAAGCTGATTGCTGATATATGGACCTTGAAAAGTAAACAGTGAGAGACAATACACCGTGACTGGGTAACACTGGTCATGGAGCCATGATCGAAAGGTCGTGGCGGTGTAAAGGAACTCGAAAATTTCTAGAGTTGTCTTGTGACTATCAAATGCGTGACATTCCTTAGCCATAGAAGAATACTTCTTGCAGAGGATTGA
>JAEZYU010000047.1 GCA_023418915.1 Bacillota bacterium | reverse complement strand
AACCAGTACCGATGCCATAACAATTGCCAATAGTTTTTTCATCTCTTGTTCCTCCTTTTACTTCATAGCAGAATAGTGTACTTGTTCATTTGAAGTTTGCTATTTTACAATTTGAATATGATTATTTGTGGTGCTTAAGCAAAACCTGTTTATATACATATTCATTTTTTAAACAGACCACTTCTTCTGTCCTCACAAAAATACCATATCATTTTACCTAATTCAAGTGCCTGTAATCCTTTTTGTAGAAAGAAATAGAATAAAATTACACTTGTTATGTTACTATACAATACATGTTCTTTTTTATTTTCTATTAATCTATCTTTTTTAAAATATTTTTTATAGATGTACATAACATGTATATTGACTTGTTGCTTTTGTTGATATATACTAACACTTAGAATTGACAAACTACTACCTCATGTAAATTTATAAAGCAGGTGATTTACTTGGGACACAAAAGCAACTATCGTTATGAGCATATTTTTGAAGAACTGCAAAGGGACATTGTGAATAAAAAGTATTCTGATGACAGTTTTCTTCCTTCTGAAAGTGAAATATGTGCAGCCTTTGGTGTAAAAAGAGGCACTGTCAGAAAAGCATTGGATATGCTGGTGCAGGAAGGCCTGATTGAAAAGGTGCCGGGTGTGGGTTCAAAGGTTACCGCCCCTGGCCACATTACCCAGCAACCCACAGCCATCAAATCCTCTTCGGTATCATCGGAGATGCGAACCATTGCTTTGGTGGCATCAGATTCTTCAGATAATCCACGTACGCTTTCACAGCCCTTTTACGCTGATTTGTTTCATCATATAGAAATGGAGTGCAGAAAGCACAACTGTCAGTTGATTTATGCCTCCAATACCCAGGACGACGCCTTGGAGACATTTTTAAATAATCACAGTTTCTGCTCCATCGTGTTTGTATCCAGAACCTCAGAATCCAGCCTGAAAATTGCCAATCGCTGCAATGTGCCCATTATCTTGGTGAATGAGCGGTACAAAGGCTATACTTCCATCTCCTACGACGGTGTGCAGGGTGGGTATTCTGTTATAGAACACCTGGTAAAAAACGGGCACCGTAATATTGGTTTTATAACCGGCCCAGATACTTATTTTTCCTCCTGCGACCGCTTATTGGGATGTTATAGTGCCATTAACGCTTTTGGACTTACCATCCCCAAAACAAACTATATTGCAGGAAACTGGGAATTTCAGAGCGGTTATGAATGTGCAAAAAAATTGTTTATGCAGTATAAGCCAATGGATCGGCCCACCGCTATTTTTGCTTTTAACGATATGATGAGTATCGGTGCTATAAAAGCATTGCAGGATATGGGATATTCTGTTCCGGATGATGTCAGCGTTATAGGGTTTGACAACATGGAAGAGCTTAAATTTACCCATACCAACCTTACAACTGTAGATACAAACATTGCAGAAATGGCCAAGGTCATTGTTCGTTTTGCCTCTCATACAGATTTTGTTTCGGACCTTACAGGCTTAAAGGTAAAAGTAGACACTACCTTAATTGTTCGTGATACAGTAAAAAAAATAAATTAAAAAATATAAAATAAACACCTCTGACATAGCCGGAGGTGTTTACTTTATATGTGGGTAAAACCCGATTTATCAGGCTTGCCTTAAAGTCAAAAATGTTACTTGCTGCCTGCTATTTTTACATCGTTTTGTCGGTGGCAATTACGTATATACAGCATTTTAAAATACAGCATAGTGTCAGCCGTTTTTCAACCTAAACCCGTCTGCTTATTGCAAGCCTTTCTTATAACTAAAATGCTGCAACGTACCTTTTGTGTGCTTATGACACCCCGCCACATGTCATCGAGCCACAATTTCCCGGTGCATACGAAAATCTTGTTTCCCTTTGTGATTGTTGGGACAAAGACCTGCTGTATGATAACAGAGACGAAATTATCATGCTTATAGAAACCATCAGTAAGTGCCACAAAGGTGCTGTTGGTTATCTTTATGCTGCTGGTTCACTGCTTACCGAACTGCAAATGACAGTTTCTGACGCTGTAGACAGCCAAAAAATCATTCGTTTTGCCAAAAATATGGCTCAAAAAGAATTCCCACGCCGCAAAGACCATCGCGGGCAGGAAAAAGTCCGCCTTCTTTCTGCCGTTACCAACAAAGGTCCTGTATTATTTAATCAAACAGTTGAGGCCCTTGCCCCTAAGCTTTTTGTGATTGATGACAACTGGGGTGTCGCCTCTCATCAACTATTGAGCGAACTGCGCCGTCTTGCGCTGGAGTCAGGTTGGGATATTATTTCCTGCTGCTGCCCGTTATTTCCCTTTACCAAAATTGATCATCTTTTTATTCCCGAGCTTGGTCTGGGCTTTGTAACACGTAACAAGTTCCACGAAATTACCGTACCCGCCTACCGAACCATCCACGCACGCCGGTTTACCGATATGGATAAGGTGACCTCACGCAAGCATCGTATCTCCTTTTTGCAAAAGGCTGCCCGCAACATGATTGACGAAGCTTCAAGCCTTATTGCAGAAGCCAAAACTCTCCATGATGAATTGGAACAGCATTATATTACCGCAATGGATTTTCCACGGGTGGATGCAGTTTGTGATAAGATTGTAAGAGAGTTTGAAAATTACATCAAAGACAGAAACAAGTAACAACATAGCAAACAGGCTGCACCCAAAATGCAGCCTGTTTTATGCACAAATATGAATCATATATCCTATGAGGCAGCGTCTTTTTTGGTGACAAGACGCTGCTTTTATGCTGCCTACACATCGTCGATGTCATAAATTTTAAGGCAGGTTACAGTAAAAATATTTTCAACTCTTTGTACTTCTGTTAACGCTCCCGTGGTACCGTCAACTTTAAAAACAACTAAAACATGGCTATCCTGGTTGCCGGCAATCATAAAGTTTCCTTCCGGGTCAAACTCAAAATCACGGGGAGTGCGCCCTCCGGTAGGGATGATATCAATCATCGTATGCAGGCCGGTATCTTGGTCTATGCGATAAAGGGCAACGCTGTCGTGCCCACGGTTG
>JAEZYU010000060.1 GCA_023418915.1 Bacillota bacterium | reverse complement strand
CTGATAAGCAGGCAGCGTCTGCGTCAAAGCGGCGTTAAGTATTGAGAAAGCGGGGCGTACAGCTTCTCCGCGTGCGCCGCGTTTATGCATACCATTTTCGTTTGTTATAACAGTATCGGGAGAGCCTTCGCTGCCTGCTGCGGCAATCGTCAGTATTGTCCCAACAGGCAAAGCTTCCGTTATCTCCTTGCCCTGATAAAAGTCCCAGAAATCGCCGTCATATAAGACTCCTGCGGCTATTGCCTTAGCTGAATCTATAGTACTTCCGCCGCCGACGGCCAGTACAAAATCCACATTCTCTTTACGGCACAGGTCTATGCCTTTATATACAAGGCCGCTTCTTGGATTTGGCATAACGCCTCCAAGCTCGATGTATTCTAAACCTTCTTTTACCAGCGAAGCTTTGACTCTGTCAATAAGCCCTGAGCGAACAACAGAACCACCTCCATAATGAACTAAAACCTTGCTGCCGCCAAAGCGCCTTGTGTATTTGCCGACATCGTTTTCCTGATCTTTACCAAAAGCAAAATATGTGGGGCTGTAGAATGTAAAGCTTTCCATAGTCAATTCCTTTCAGATGTTTTTATTAATTATATAAGTAGGGATATTCACGTGTCAAAGCATATTTGCAGGTTGACATATTGCTCGTTTATCTGTAAAATATCATGGCATGCAAAGCTCAGCAGGGATAGAGGGCGCGCTTTTTAATCGTGAGAGGTTTTGACGCCTAGTATGCATAAAGAATTGAATAAACTTGCATAAGTTCCCGTAGCTCAGCAGGATAGAGCGTTCGCCTCCTAACCCGATGAGTTAAGGGGCAAAAATCGAACAATGAGTTCCCGTACCTCATCAGGATAGAGGGCCCGCCTCCTAAGCGGGATGTAGCGCGTTCGAGTCGCGCCGGGAACGCCAGAAACCCCGATAGATAGCCACTTTCGGGGTTTTTTATTGCCCAGAAATCCATATGTTTTTTGACTACACAAAAGTAATAACAGCCTACCCTTCGAAGCCTATTTTCGAGGGCTTTTTTGTGTGCCGAAAAACGGGGCCGGAGCGAATTTGACTACATTTTACTACACTTTTTATATAACGCCCTATAATTTTATGGACAAATTAGTACGAAATAGACCATACGCCAAGATGGATATGCATAGATATACATTAAAATATACATGCCTATGGCTGAAAACATTAAGATGACATGGAGGAAAATACTATGGAAAAGATGAATAAGGATGCACTCCAAATTGCCTTGATCAAGAAAAAGCTGATTGATGAAACCGGAACAGTCAACGCTATAACTGTAAACTACATTTCTGGGCTGTATACCTCGCCGCTATTAAACGAAGTGTGGGATTTATACTTGAATGATGTGGGCTCAATGGAAGAACTGCAGGCCTTCTTAAATGAGCTATATGAGAAGGGACAGTACGATATTATGATTGGTGTGCTGAAGCTTATCTATAGTTTTTGCAGTTTGATTATCCCAGATGAAGTTCAGATGATTTTCGATTGTAGCGAAGAAGAATTGAAGGAGGTCTATCTGTATGAGTTCTTGGAAGACTTTCAAGACATTGTATATGACTTTCGTGAGGAGACAGAATTGTCTTAGTGGAGCCTTATGCATGGCCGGAGCCTATATCCTCAGTAATATAGCCCTGAATCTGACTACCGCTACTACGGTGGGCTTCCTGATGTCGCTGCCAGTAATTTTCGTGCCCATCTTTGTCATCATTGTGCTGCATCGTCCTTACCGCTGGGCATTCCTACCCGTTCAACTGACGGCGGCAGCCGGATTGTACCTGCTATGCAGCAGCGGCGGTTCCTTCTCCTTCGGCTGGGGTGAGATACTGGCTCTAATTGTCGCCGTCTGCGTGGCTGGAGCGCTGGTATGGAGTGAAAAAAGCCTGCAAAGCCTATCGCCGCTCACCGTATCCTTTGCCCAAATCACCATAACCGCCATATTGTCGATCACTGGTGCTCTAATCTTCGAACGCGGTACGGACTGGTCCGCTATCCAGCCAGCAGCTTGGTGGGTGATCGTTTATCTTGCTATTCTTTGTACCTGCCTCTCTTATTTACTGCAGAATATTGCTTTGGTACATATACCGTCCAGCCTTATCTCGCTTACCCAATGCACCGAACCTGTTTTTACCGCCGTCGCATCCATCTTAATCCTCGGTGAACATCTTTCCGGTATTGGCTGGGCGGGCGCTGCCTTACTACTGGTCTGTATTGTCTACGGAAATTATATCGAAAAGAAGATGGATGGTATGTTTCAGATTGGTTCGGCTTTATGAGTTCCAGTTTGCGATCTAAGGGCTACACAGAATTCTGTATATTTAATAAACCTTATCGGCCGATAATTAGTAAATTCAAAGTCTGTTGCCAAACTTTATAATCAGGTATGGTAGGTACTAAAGCGCGCTTTTATAGGTATAATTAATGGCGTTTACATTTTGATAATACTTTGATGCGGCCTTGATTACAAATTTCAAGATATAATATAATTTGGTAATGTGGCAAAATGATGAGGTAGCGTATGATAAAGATATTGGTCATAGAAGATAATAAAGCAATTTCTAATCTAATCTGTATGAACCTTTCGGTTGTCGGATATGAAGTTCAACCTTCGCTTGACGGACTCGACGCATTGAACCTGCTGGAAAACGGGGAGCATTTTGACTTGGCTGTTGTAGATATCATGTTGCCCGGGATCGATGGGTTTGATTTATTGTCTCCACTGAACGAGCGTAACATTCCGGTGATTTATCTGACCGCAAAGAACGATATTGAATCCAAAGTTCGCGGATTAAAGGGTGGTGCAGAGGATTACATTGTCAAGCCGTTTGAAATATTGGAACTGCTGGTACGCATCGAAAAAGTGCTGGAGCGGCGCGGGCATACCGAGCCGATAATACACCTAAGGGACCTCGAAATCTTCCTTGACGAACGCATTGTAAAACTGAATAAAGAACCTTTATCCTTGAAACCGCGCGAATTTGACCTGCTCGTTGTTCTCGCTAAAAACAAAAACATTGCGATGTCGCGGGAAAAGCTGTTGTCAGAGGTTTGGGGCATGAACTTCATGGGCGAAACGCGTACGGTGGACGTGCATATCAACCAGATACGCAAGAAAACGGGGCTTTCCATCACCTCCGTCCCCAAGATCGGCTATCGTCTGGAGCAGGAACCATGAAAATTTCCGTCAGGCTTGCCATCTATTCCGTGGTACTTACAGCGATTGCCATTATTCTCTGCTGTACGCTTCTGCTCATCACAACGGCGGATAACCATATCAACAATGCTATACAAAGTGGCGTCGCAGAACTGCGTATGTTGAACAATTCCTTTGCTGCGGAGATGGACGTTGTGGGTGATAATCAACTGTCGGATACGACAAAACGCAGCATGATCCTGTTCGTGTTTCGTAAGTATACGGACGCATCGGTCAGCGGCGCGCATTATATTCTTACAGACATGGCGGAAACTCTGTATAACGATTGCCCTATTGATCCTCGCCCGCTGCTGCCCAACCTGAAAGAAACCAGCGACCCGACAATGAACAGCGGTGCTCAAATAAATGACGTATCTACCCTTTGGCCGTATGCAATAGCGGAACTGAACGGGCGCAGATACTTGGCTGTTGGACATTGGAACGCCAGTCTGGGCGACAAGATGCAATTTGAGAATGAGACTTTTTTGGTGCGGGATATTACGGGTGTTTACGAAGGAATCACCGCGTTGACTATCCGTTTCGCTATAATCGCACTTACTACAGTCATACTCAGCGCCGCTTTTATGATCTTTCTCATCCGGCGTAATTTACGTCCGCTTGGAGGATTGCAAAAAAGCGCTGCCGCTTTAGCGGACGGGCAATACGATAACCGTATTGGGGTTACGGGCAAAGACGAAATCTCAGTGCTTGCGGAAAGCTTCAACAAGATGGCCGACGCTATCGCTGGCCACATCCGTGCACTGGAGGATACGATGGAGCAGCAAAAGCTGTTATTATCCGCCTTAACACATGAACTGAAAACACCAATGACAGCGATCATCGGTTATTCAGAAGCGTTAATGCGTGTGCATTTAAAAAAGTCGCAACAGGATGAATCCATCGCATATATCAACAGCGAGTGCAAACGCATTGAACGCTTGTCGCAGAAGATGATGCAGCTTATCACGCTGCATAGCGGAGAGGTCACAAATATAAAACCTCAACCTGTCAATCGTCTTTATGAAGCCGTGCATATGACGCTCCAGAGTATCGCCTGGAAGGAGAACATCGAGCTTGTTTTTACAGAGAATGGTTCACCGGTGTTTGAAATGGACATTGATATGATGGCCAGCGTGCTTATCAATCTTTTTGATAATGCCCGCAAAGCCGGCGCGAAGCATATTACAATTACGGCGGAAGATAGCTCGATATCCGTAAAGGACGACGGCTCGGGTATTCCGCAGGATGAGATCGTCAAAATCACTCAACCTTTCTATATGGTGGACAAATCGCACAGCCAATCGAAAGGCGGCAGCGGCCTCGGTCTGGCGTTGTGCGAACTGATCATAAAAGCTCATTATGCGCATCTACATATCGAAAGCCAGCTTGGTAAAGGTACTATCGTCACAATCCGCTTTGAGAAATTACATTTTGATAATACATCGAAGAATATTTGATAACAGTGGTTGTGTTAGGATGAGGGCATGAAAAGAAAGGAAGAGTTTTTTATGAAACGAATAATGGCCGCCATTTTAAGCCTAAGCATCGTTTTTTCTCTTGTAGCCTGTCAGCCTACACCGCAAAAAGGCGTAGTGGCGGAAAAGGATTCGGAACGTTTACTTGAGGAAGCGCAAAAGGATAGTGCGAATGCCAGCAGCGGGAAAAGTTTGTCCGAACAATATGGCATTCCCGAAAGCTATCAATTTGAAACGACGGGCGCGAATGGGAAACTAAATATCATTGCGGATGCGCAGGTTATAATACCGGGCAGCGACCGGATGCCCATCTATCGCACCAAGTTGACTGAGTTCTCACAGGAAACTGTTAGCGCGTTCTTCCAGGCGCTTTGTAGCGATACGGAAATGTGGATCGTCTCCAATCAGCTTACAAAGGAACAAGTACAGCAAGCTATAATAAAGTTCAAACAACGCATTGCGGAGATAAAAGATGATCCACAGTTAACGGATGAATTAACAATGTGTGAGCAGACTGTGGCTGAATTGGAGCAACAACTGGAGATCGCACCAGACACCCTCGCGGAAGTACGAACAGACGGAACGTTGACAGAAACGACTGACGCCGCTACAGATGCTCCTCAGGCCCCCCCATCCGCAGGAGGAGCAGAATCAACCACAGTACCCGCCCCGCAAACCAGCAGCACCCATACCGCTCTTGATGCCTACGAACGGTATAAGGGAGGCGCATATGGAAGCGGAAGAACTTTTCAGGTTAATAATGGAACGAGCCCGCTTATGACATATTCCGACTTCCGCAACCCGGCTGCGAATATCAACTTCGCGTCTTCAATTTCCCTGCCGGTGCTAGAAGACGCAGATGTGGATGAGGGAGTCCTCTCCAAAATCGAACTGAAGCCCAGCGAGGCAAAGCATATGGTACAGGAGCTGCTCGACATGACTGGCTCGGGGATGGTGGTAGATAGCATCTACCTGCGGGATGACGCGCAATATAATGATGACAGTATTGTACAACCCGCAGAGCACTACGCTTATATGATTTACTGTGTTCGAACTACGGACGGCTTTCCATGTTCATATGTCGCTGGGTCAATCCAACCGGAGGCAGGTGCAGCGGCTCCATATTGGCAATATGAAAATATGTATTTTATGGTCAACAACGAAGGCATATTCAAAATGGATTGGACGTGTCCGATAGAAGTTGTTGAAACGGTAAACCAGGACGGGCAATTAAAGCCTTTTTCTGAAATACGGGAGATATTTGAAAAGATGATGCTCGTTAAATACGAAGCGCAGGCCGAATCTAGCCAATATGATTTTGAAATCAACCGTGTTACACTGTCCCTGCACCGCATCATTGAACGTAACTCCAACGAGACCGGCCTTCTCGTTCCGGCATGGAACTTTTACGGGAAATGGACAATAGCGGACTCGACAGGAGGGCAGTTTGAATTGCTAGGCGAGAGCTTCTTGACCATCAACGCCATAGACGGCAGTATCATTGATATATCAAAAGGCTACTGATTAATATAAACGATAAGCAGGCATGAAATAGCATGCGATATACCATGCCTGCTTTTCTATTACTCTTAAATACCCTAAAGTCGAACTTGGCGAACGATTTTAATTTTTAACACAGCATGGCTAATTACTAATGAAAGGATATATTTAACATACTACCCCATGTTTGCGGCAAAAAGTAAAATGACATGATGAAAAATATACAAAGAAATATAATTGAATCTGATATAAAAAGGGCGCTTTCAGGACGAGGTTTCATCATCGGCATAGCTGGAATGATATTGGTTATCGTGCTGTCGTCTCTGGAAAGCATTATTCAAGCCGCAAGAAGCACCGAACCACTCCAGAACGGCTTTCATGCGCAATTCATCATCACTACGCTTTCATCCGATTGGGTAACGCTGGCGCTGCCTATCCTTTGCGCACTGCCCTTCACTGCCACCTTTGTGGATGATGTGAAGAGTGGATTCATCAAGCAATATCTGCATCGTTCGGGTATAAAGACGTATATCAAGGCAAAGCTCATTGCTTGCGGCTTGTCAGGCGGTTTTACGCTTTTTTTCGGCATAGTAATAGCATATTGCCTGTCAGTGCTTATATTTACCCCAATGGAGTTAGCATTGGGCGAGGGCGAAATAGCGCAACCG
>JAEZYU010000094.1 GCA_023418915.1 Bacillota bacterium | reverse complement strand
ATAATTCCGGTGCTATTCCCAAAATCGCTGCGGAGTATATAATAGAATCCCATCCTATACTTCTCCATGCCTCTGATGAAAACAGAACCCACCGGATTGTTTCCTTGTTTGTTAAAAAATCTATGGGGCCAACGTTGATAAAACCTAATAAGGTATTGACAGTACCAGAATTTCCAAGGAACTCAAACCAGATGCCCGCTATAACCACCCATGATAAAAAGTGAGGAAGATAAGAAACAACTTGTATTGATTTACGAAACGGGCCTATTCTAAATTCGTTAATGAGCAAGGCAAAAACAACAGGCAAAGGAAAAAACAATATAATTTTCATCATGCTAATGATGAGTGTGTTCTTCATAATCTGTGCAAACAAAGGAGTAGAAAACAATTTTTTAAAATGCTTTAGGCCAACAAAAATATTTTCACCTATGATTCTATAATCATAGAAAGCCAGCTTCATTTCGATGATAGGAACAAGATGAAAAATAACAAAATATAAAATGGCCGGCAGCAGTAGCACATATAAAGCAGCATCATTTTTAAACCGGAACCAAAACTTGTTGGTTTTTTTAATATTGGCAATTTTTTTAGGTAAGGCCGTCTCTACTGTCATTGCTTCACCTCCTGGGGTATTTCCAGATTACAGATTAAGGCATGTTGCTGTGCGCCATAGACATCTCTATCCAGGCTGGTACCCGAAGAAATTTTTCTTGCAAAAGTAACCTTGACTCCATATGCCTGGTCAAAAAACACCAGATGCGTAATGTGCTCTATTGGTACATGGTAAAGCTGTGCAATCACCTCTTTTGTAATAACATCAGAGTTTTTTACCCACAAATAGTCCGCCTTATTATCAAACAAAACATCAAGTGTAATTTCAAAGGGACCACTATTTTTGCTTCTGATCACCTTGGCTATATCATATAAACGTGCCATGATGTCACCACCCTAAACTTCGTAATACTCTACAGGAAAAGATTCCAAACCATTTGCAACCTTCATCAGATGGTAAACTGAGAACTCACAAACAGGTCCAAAAGGAATATCGCTGGGTGCAAAAGGAAATGCCAGATTTCCAGCGGTAGATTTTCGTCCGGCGTATCCATAATGAAGTAAGGTAGAGCGAGCAGTAGCACATACCATATTTGCCTTATCCTGTGTATCCGCCAAAACCTCCAGTACCACTCCAAGTTCATGAGATGGTGCAGTAACTGGCTCCAGTTCTCCCAAAACACCATCTTTTCCATAATTGAAAAAATGAATCATATAACTTTGCGGATTAATATCTCTGTAATATGATTTTACTTGTTCAACGACTTCGGCCTGTATAGAGTCAATGGAAGCAATCATTTTTTCGTCTCTTACCCCTGCAATTACAAAGGTACGGTATCCTACAATCATTGCACCTTCCAGCTTAATGTAATATGTTTCGGGAACTGTTATTTTGCTGCCGGAAACTTTGACTGCACCCTCCTCCAGTTGTGTAAAGGTGCAGTGTTGAAGATTAAGCTCAATACCGGGTCCATGCAGAATATAGGGATGATCTTTTTCATAAAAAGTATGAGCTGCCACACTGGTGGTAGTGCAACGTCTATCCGGACTTAACGGACGTACAATAAAACCGTCATCCAGAATAATTCCCAGCATACAATCCTTTGCACTTCCTGGTTCTGCACATAAAGCAGCACATTCCAAAACCTTGCCTGCGTGGTAGGCATATGCCATGTCACACCCGTTGTGTATTGCTGCCGCAGCAAAAGGGGCAGGGTCATATGCTCTTCCGCAAAGAATAATATCGGCGCCACCCTCCAGTGCTTTGATAATAGGCTCATGTCCCATTTGGGCCACAATTTCGGTGGTAGCTTCCAAACGCTTAGGTGTAAGAGGTTACAGAAATGCCCAGAGACTCAACCTTTCCTGCCTCCAGCTTGCTACTTACAGTTTCTTTGGAAATTACTGCATGAATCAGCGCAATTTTGCTATGTAGGTGCTCCTCTGCCATTATTTCGTCAACAATTTCTTTTGTCCAACTTAGGTGTGGCTTACCGCCGCTGCCTCCACACGAACCAATAATTACAGGAATTTTTAATTGCGCCCCAGCTTTTAAAATATGCTGCAGGTCTTTTTTGTAGGCTTGGCGGCTGACTATGCCTATGCCAAGACCTAATTTGTGGGGCCCTGCATCAGTAGAACCTGCATCTACTACAATTGCATCAGGCTTCTCCTTTATGCCTAATATAAACGATTCCTCCGGAAAACCATATCCCAAAATGGCACAGGGAGACAAAATTTTATATGGCTTCATTGCAGATACCTATCTTTCTCAAATGGTTGATTATGAGTAAGCCATCTAACGGCTTCAAATACGTCATTTGCAATATAATCGGGGGTATACTTTGACCATGTTTGCCTGTTTACTGTCAAACTGGCTAAACCATTTCCGGTTTTTACCAATATTCCTTTTGTGCGTGCGTATTGAGCCATTAACATGTCGCTCTGTCCAATATCGCCTATTACACAGCAGTTTTCAGGTTTTAAATTATATCTGTCCATGGCTGATTTTATAAAAAGCGGAGATGGTTTTTTGCAGTTGCAACCCTGCACCCGCAGATGAGGACAACAATAAACCTGTTCTATTTTTCCGCCTTCCTGTTCTATCTCCTGCTGCAGCTGCTTCATATTGCTTTCAAACTCCTCCATGGTAAGAAGGCCCTTAGCAATATGGCTTTGATTGGTTATAATAAAGCATAGAAACCCTGATTGAGCGGCAAGGCTCAGTGCCTGTTTAGCCCCTTCATAAAAGGTAAAGTCTAAAATATCTCCCAAAGGTTCCCCACCCAATGTACCTTGCAAGTCAAAAAAAATTGCATGTTTTTCTTGCTGAATCATTACAAGCCTCTTTAAAAATTATTTTTATCTGCATTTTCAAAATGAATCCGCACAGCTTCTGAGGCAGCTTTTTTATTACGTCGGCAAACGGCTTGGGCAATTGCTAAATGTTCCTGCTTTACCTGTTCGCTTCTTTCCTGATTGTTGCGACTCTTATCTGCAAACTCACGAATCAAATCATAATAAGTTTCTATAAAATTCATATAAAACGGATTTTGAGAAACCTCAGCAAGCTTGTAGTGAAAATAATACCCTACGTTGTCTGAATTTGAAGCATCGGATTCATTTAAAATTTGCATAAGCTCCGCAAGCTCCTCGTCGCTGGCGCGTTCAATTGCCCTTTCCACCACACGCTGCTCCAACGCCGACCTAAAATCAAGCAAATCTGCAACAGTTGCTCGTTTTATGCTGTCTCGCACTCCCTGAGAAAGAAGAAGCTGTTGTGCATCCTCTGTCAAATAAGTTCCATCTTTTGGTTTTCTCCGAATAAAGCCTTGGCATTGCAAAGAAATTAAAGCTTCACGGAGAATTCCCCTGCTTACGTT
>JAEZYU010000059.1 GCA_023418915.1 Bacillota bacterium | reverse complement strand
GTTCTGCCTGAAACCACAAAACTACCAGCCATTATGCATTATCCAGGAAATAGGCTCAACCGAATCAATATGAAAATCTATGAAAAATGAAGATATTCAAAGTATACGAGACTTTATTAAGGGAGGCGAATGATGTCCCCACCTCTTTACGTCTTTTCTGCCTTCAGGCTGAAAAACGCTTGGTGGTGGGTACCGATTGCCTTTCAGATATTTTCTTTCGATTAATCGAAAGAAAACGATGCGAGCATATCTCCCGCCTGGGATGCATAGGCGAGCAGCAAGCCATGCTTGCGACCAGCCCGGATGCATAGGCGAGCAGCAAGCCATGCTTGCGACCAGCCTCGTTGAAACGCGCAGAGGTAAGAAAAATTTTCTACAATCGAAAAATTTTCTTTGAACGATGCGTTATAAACAAGACAATCATATTGAAGTTTGGCAATACACACTGTCTTGAATGGACAAAAATTTGAGAATGGGACACTTTTGTTAACATAATCTGTAGTATTAGCTCATTATTGTGTGTAAAATCACTATTTCCCCAAAAAATTGGTTCCATACTGGAAATTTTGTCCATATAGATATATAATGCTTATATGAAAGAATATGTTAGTCATTACTCTGCTGCTAAAATGTGGAATATACCGTATATTGATGCTGTTTTCGAGACTGGATCCGAGAAAAGGAATTCTGCAGATATAACGGTTACCGAACATAGTGAGAGGTTCAGAAAAAATGGGAAATTGACCCATTCGTGTGGGCATGTTCTCCCGGCAGGTGCTGTGGCCTTTCGTGATGGTAAAATGGTTGCATCTCCGGAACTGCTGTTTTTGGAACTTGCGGGTGAACTGAGCATACACCGTCTCATTTTGCTGAGCCTCCAGCTATGTTCACATGAGCAAGGAACTCCTTCTAAAGCAGTTACTACAAAGCAAAGGCTCAATGCATTTCTCGCAAAGACACAGGGATATATGGGGCATAGTAAAGCCCTGAGGGCGGTGAAATATTTAGAGAATGGTTCAGCGTCCATTATGGAATCGATAACCTATATGATTCTGACATTACCTCATAATTTGGGTGGATATGGGCTTAGCGGTGCTGCGTTCAATTACGGGATAGAGCTGAATGATGAAGGGCGTAAGCGCCTCGGTCAAAATCGATGCTATGCGGATATTTATTACAAGCAGGCAAAAGTAGCAGTCGAGTATGATAGTTTCACTTTTCACAAAAGTCCGTCGGAACAGGGTAAAGATATGTTGCGGGCAGCTGTGCTGGAAAGACAGGGGATACAAGTGATAAGGCTGAGCACTATCCAACTGTATGACAGAGGAGCATGCAGGGATTTTGCACATAATCTGGCGAGACGTCTTAACAAACGCATACGTGTACGCACAGATAAGTTTGATGAGCTTCACACAGCCCTGAGGAGTTTATTGCCGAACAAAAAAACCGCTTCTGTACTCGATAAAAAATAAGCATGATATTGTTTTTGGCAACTTTAATTGTTGACCTAGTACAGCTATATTGCAGTTTGGCAATACTCACTGTCTTGAATGGACAAAAATTTGAGAATGGGACACTTTTGTTAACATAATCCGTAGTATTAGCTCATTATTGTGTGTAAAATCACAATTTCCCTAAAAAAATAGTTCCATACTGGAATTTTTGTCCAGATTGATAATCATATCTGCTGTCGGCTGTTGGGATGTGGTGCAAGCAGGCTGTTGGCGGTGGCACCGTCTGCGCTATTGCAAGTTGCGGCACCGTCTGCGCTATTGCAAGTTGCGGCACCGTCTGTGTTATTACAAGTTGCGGCACCGTCTGTGTTATTACAAGTTGCGGCACCGTCTGTGTTATTACAAGTTGTGGCACCGTCTGCGTTATTACAAGTTGCGGCACCGTCTGTGTTATTTCTGTTGACGGAGGTCACTGAAAATTTCAGTATAACGGCTTCCATATGACGAGTTAATTCTAGCTCGTCTGCTTGTCACTATTGTTGAATTCTATACTGATCATATAGTATAGTAAGAAGATAACGATGTGTTATACGAGGTGTAGAATATCCCCCATCTCTCAACGTATTTTCAGCATTTCAGTTGAAAACGCCTGGTGGTGGATACCGATTTGCCTTTCAGGTGTATTCTTTCGAACAATCGAAAGAATACGATGTGAGTGTATCTCCCGACCGGGATGCAAAGGCGGGCAGCAAGCCTTGCTTGCGACCAGCCTCGTTGTAACGCTGCATTATCATAAAATACCCTTTAGATATTTTGTGACTTTTGTAAGAAAATTTTACAGTCGATGATTTTTACTTTGAACGATACATTAACAGGAGACTAGTTATGAATAAAACAGTAGATTGCAGCACCTGTAAGGAGCAAGGATTCAAGCTTAATGCTTCATCCGGCTATTTTCAAAACATAGGTGTGGATGTGATGGCCTTTAGCGATATTTATCCTGAAGGGCATCAATCCGGTGTGAGTATCATCATGCACGGTAATCGTGTCGCTACAAACGGTGATTTGCGTTTTGAACAGACGCCGGGACAATGGCAGCCGGTGCCGAAGATGGATAAGCGTGAATTGGATGATGTGAAAAATACTATCACAACTGCTCTGAGCTTTCCGGACTCATCGAGGCATTTAAACAGTTTTAATCCGATGATCTATCCGGATTTTCAGTTCGATTACAAGGTTATTGTCAAGGGTGAAGGTGCGTCGGTCAAAGTTACTGTTGATTTGGACACGCCTGTACCGGACAGGTTTGTCGGAAAAATATGCTTTAATCTGGAGCTGTTTCCCGGGGCACTGTTTGGAAAGCCGTGGATAATGGATGACAGACAGGGAATTTTTCCTGAGCAGCCCAACGGTCCTGTCCTGTCGATGCCGTCTAATTACCAGCATGTCGGAGATTTTAGTCAACCCGATGCAAATGCTGATATACATCATCTGTCAGGTGATAATAAGCAATACAGTCCGATTATCGCTGACGATATAATTGGTGAACCCTATGCCGTTGGCAAGCGCTTTATAGTAAGACCCGAAGACCCGTACAACCGCTTTGCCATTGAGAGCAGGGGAGCGGAGCTCAAGCTGTATGACGGACGTATAAACCACAACAACGGATGGTTCGTGATCAGCAGTGAAGTACCTGCCGGGGCGACCAAAAATGCTATTGAATGGGTCATCACGCCCAATGTCGTGGAAAACTGGGTATATGCTCCGGTAATTCAAACATCGCAGGTAGGTTACCATCCCAATCAAACAAAAATAGCAATCATTGAACTTGACAAGAGGGATAGCAAATGCGCAAAGCCGGTACTTATTAAAATAACAGAGACCGGGGGAGAGCCGGTTTTTTCGGCATCAGGGCAGGAATGGGGACTATTCCTCCGCTATAACTACATAAAATTCGATTTCACAGTTATAAGAGAAGAAGGTCTATATAAAATTCAGTACGGTTCATCTGAGTCGTCAATTTTCCGTATCGCCGGCGACGTCTATGACCGGGGCGTATGGCAGCCTGTGCTGGAGTATTTCCTTCCCATACAGATGTGTCATATGCGAGTAAATGAAAAATACCGAGTATGGCATGGCCTTTGTCATGATGACGACGCTCGGATGGCCCCGGTAAATCATACTCACTTTGATGGATATAAGCAGGGGTCATCCACGCTGACCAAATATAATCCGGGAGATGTGGTCCCCGGGTTGAATATTGGCGGCTGGCATGATGCCGGCGATTTTGACCTCCGTGTAGAGTCACAGTCCGGTGAATTTTATATTCTGACCTTGGCGTATGAAGCCTTTAATGTCAACTACGATGTGACGACCATCGACCAGGCCGCACGAATCACTGAGATCCACCAGCCTGATGGCAAAAACGACATCCTGCAGCAGATAGAGCACGGTGTCTTATCAGTAATGGCCGGATATCACACATTGGGACGGCTTTATCGCGGTATTATTGAAGGCGACTTGCGGCAATATGTACACCTAGGCGACAGTGCAGTTATGACAGACGGCATTAAAGGAAATGATGATGACCGCTGGGTGTTTACCGAAAACAACCCGCTGCGCGAGCTGAAAACCGCCGCTCATCTGGCTGCCGCATCACGTGCATTGAAAGGTTTTAATGATACGCTGAGTATTCAGGCATTGCAGGCTGCACGTGAGATTTTTGAAATTACAGACGGGTTCGGCGACGCAAGAGCAGCAAAAGTACATGCTGCTGCAGAATTGCTGATAACTACCGGTGAGCAGGGATATAAAGACTTTCTGCTGACGGAAACTGAATTTATAGTCAATTCTATAGATAAGGTGGGATGGATCATTGGGCGAGCCGAAAAGGCAATAAATGACGCCGGCTTCACAAAAGCTGTCCGCTATGCTTTGCCTGCTTTGAAGGAACAGTTTGTGATGCAGAGCTCCGAAACGCCTTACGGGATACCATACCGCCCGCATATATGGGGAGCAGGATGGATCATCCAGAGGCTGGGATTCGAGTACTATTTCCTGCATAAGGCCTATCCCGATATTTTCGATCCCGAAATGATTTTCAGCGCATTGAATTTTATTTTGGGATGCCATCCGGGTTCCAATACCATGTCTTTTGCATCGGGTGTCGGCGTCAAATCAGCAACTGTAGGATATGGACTCAATCGAGCCGACTGGTCGTATATCCCCGGCGGGGTGATTTCGGGCACTGCGCTGATTCGCCCTGACTTCCCGGAATTGCTGGTGTTCCCTTATTTGTGGCAGCAGGTGGAATATGTACTGGGAGGCGGTTCTTCGTATTTTCTGTTTTTGGCATTAGCAGTGCAGCAAATCATAAAGGGTGAATAAACAAAATAAAGACTTTTGGATGAGATTACTGCTTGGATTTAGTGATCATCTGATGAGGATACTGCTTGGGTTTTAGTGATCATCTGATGACGAATCTGCCTTGATTACACTGATCTGAATATAAGTGCAGGAATCGATTTGCGGCTAAAAAACGGGGAACGAATAGCGTTCCCCGTTATACTTTATCTTTGAGGGTTGCATTTTGTAGCAAAAGTTAATTACAGACATCAGTCGCCGTTTTCTGGTGCATTCACCTGTACGTTAAAAGCTGCGGTCTTCTCAATTTCGCCTTCGGCATATGTCACTGTTACTGGTACTGTTCCTTCTGTGTCTAAAGTACTGCCTTCGGCAGGTGCAGTTGTGTATCCTGTTACTGCAGCGGTGGAGCCATCACTGTATGTGGCGGTTATTACCATACCGCTTAGATCCAGTGCTTCACCTGCAGTATAGGTTGTATTAGCGGGTGGAGTTGTCACTGCGATAGACTCTAGTACAGGAACATCCTCAAATTCTGCAGTGATAGTTATATTTTTTGCAGGCATAATGAATTTTTTGTCAGTGATTTCAGTGTCATCGTATTTTAAAGTACCGGTTTTCAGCTGCTTTCCGGTGTCTGGTGTTACAGTAAGCGTGATAAGTGTACCTGGACGTGCTTTCGTCCTGTCTGCTGTGATCGTTCCGCCTTCAGTGTCGTCAATAGTTATAGTATATTCAGGTACTTGTATGTGATAAACAAGCTGACAAATCTCTGCACGTGTCACAGGTTCACCCGGCAAAAAATTCTCCTGGTCATATAAGCCATCAAAAACACCGGCATTTATACAAGAGGATACACCATCACGTGCCCATTTGGAAATTGAAGCATGATCAGCATATTGCTTATATGCTTCCTGATCTTCGAAACCAAGGTTATATGTGCGCATTGTGAGTACTGCAAGCTGTTCTCTGGTGATATAGCCGGCGGGTTCAAATTTGGTGTCGCTGATACCCGTAAAAGCTCCGATGCTGTGTAAGACTATACTTGGAGTATCATAGTAGTTTTTCAGACTTGTTATGTCAGCAAAGCTGTGATTTTCATCTATATAGTCCAAAGCACGACACCAGATAGTAGCGAGCTGTCCGCGTGTAAGCTTTGCATCGGGATCGAAGGTAGTGTGGCTGATCCCGAGAACTATACCCTTTGCCTGGCAAAAATCGATAGCAGCTTTATACGGGTGAGCCTCCGGCACATCGGTAAAAGCCTGAGCGCTTGCAGTTGTTATTATTGAAAGTGCAATTATAATAGTGAGAATGGCTGCAAATATTCTTCGGATTTTCATGATATCTCCCTTCTGTGCAGATAAAATTTTCTTAACATAAATACAATTATATTTTCTTGTGAACATCGTTATTTATTGCATGTAATTTAATGAAAAAATGTATATTGAAGTATTTTTAGTCCGAAAAGTTGTTGAATGACTATAAGGAGTGCCGCAAAAGAAAGCGGAATATCCGAGACTGCAAAAAACCGCAGAGGCTAATGAAAAGCCTTTGCGGTTCTTATCAATTCCTTTTGAAGGACTCTGCCATCAGCAGTGAGCCTTACACCTCAATCTGCAGTGAGCCTTACACCTCATCCTGCAGTGAGCCTTACACCTCGTCCTGCAGTGAGCCTTACACTTCGTCCTGCAGTGAGCCTTACACCTCATCCTGCAGTGCGTCGTATCCTTCTTCGCCGGTGCGGACCTTGATCACGTTCTCAACGTTATAGATAAATATTTTACCATCACCTACATTTCCGGTGTACAGAGCCTTCTTGACCGTGTCTACCAAAAGCTCAGGAGGTATCTTGCAGATGACAATTTCAATTTTTACCTTAGGAAGCAGCGTGGTTTCTACAGGCACACCACGGTAATATTCATTTCCGCCCTTTTGCATCCCGCATCCTAAAACCTGTGTGACTGTCATGCCGGTAATACCGATCTGATCAAGTGCTGCCTTTAGTGTTTCAAACTTACTTTGCTTTGTGACAATAACTACCTTTGTCATCTTGGCATTCGGCACTGAAGTTTCAACTACCGGTATGGCCTGATCAACCGGTACCACCGGTGAAGACTGAATAGTTATATCAGACTGAGGTCTGAAGTCTGTACCTATGGGCATCAGCATAAAGTCTGCATAGCAGCTTGCCAGTCCATGCTCTTTTATGTCCAGCCCGGCAAGCTCTTCTGAACGGGAAACTCTCAACCCCACGAGCTTTTTTATAACATTGAATATTATTGTCATAGTTATGCCTACCCATGCCGCAACAGCTAATACGCCAATTGTCTGAACACCAAATAACGAGAAGCCGCCGCCATAAAGCAATCCGCCATCCAATGCAAACACTCCGGTCAGTATGGTGCCCGCTGCTCCGCATAAACCGTGAACACCGACAGCTCCTACCGGATCGTCGATCTTCAGAACTTTTTCTATAAACTCAATTCCAAATACTATTACAAAAGCAGCAATCAAACCAATGAAAAACGCACCGATTGGCGAAACGATGTCACAACCTGCTGTGATAGCTACCAGACCGCCAAGAGCGCCGTTGAGTGTCATTGAAACATCAGGCTTTTTATAGCGGATCCATGTAATGATCATAACTGCTGTTGCAGCGGAAGCGGCAGCAATGTTGGTAGTGACGAATATACTCGATGCCGATACGATCGCATCATCACCTGTCATGGATACGGTTGAACCGCCGTTGAATCCAAACCAGCAAAACCACAAAATAAACACACCCAATGCGCCAAGTGTCAGGCTGTGTCCGGGAATGGCGCGAACCTCACCGTTTTCACCATATTTTCCTATACGCGGACCAAGTATTTTGGCACCTACCAATGCAGCTATACCGCCTACCATATGAACTGCGGTCGAACCCGCAAAATCATGGAATCCAAGCTGGCTTAGCCAGCCTCCGCCCCATATCCAGTGACCTGAAACAGGATAAACCACTGCACTTATAATCAAGCTGTAAATCAAGTACGACGAGAATTTTGTTCTCTCTGCCATGGCTCCGGAGACTATGGTTGCAGCTGTGGCGCAAAACACAGTCTGAAAAATTATGAATGCGCCTGAGGGTATGCTGCTGCCATAATCACCGCTAATAAGGAAATCCAGTCCTCCGATAAATGGTCCATCTCCGGCAAACATTAAACCGAAACCTATAAACCAAAAGACCAGAGTGCCTACTGCAAAGTCCATCAAATTCTTCATTATGATGTTCCCTGCATTTTTAGCCCGTGTAAAACCTGTTTCGACCATGGCGAACCCCGCCTGCATGAAAAATACGAGAACTGCACCAAGTAAGACCCAAATAGTATCAACTGATGAGTACATACATTTCCCTCCCTTAATATAAAATAAAAGCGTGTTTCTGCCAATCCGAACGATTCGGACTGACAAACCACACGCCTTTGTGTATGTCATTAACTAATTTACGCTATACAGCATCTCTGCGTATGTGGGCAATGGCCAGTGCTTTCTTGCAATATGCGTCTCAAGATCATCAACAATCAGCCTTAGCTCAGACATTGCCCTGAATACATGGTCGCGGTAAAACCTTGCCATAGTGAGCACATCGTTTCCGGCCTTTGTTTCCAGTATGACATTCTCAAGGGTATCCAGCTTTTCCAGCAGACATGTGGAAAGCTTTGAAATTTTGCCAAGAAGCTGCTCTTCCAGAACACAGCTGTATCCGCCGTACACCTTTTTACTGCCAAGGAGCTGCGAGAGCTCACTTTGATAGCTTATACAAGCAGGAATAATTTCCTTCTTAACCATATCAGCCATTGTAAGCGCTTCAATGTGCAGCGTTTTACAGTAATTCTCCAGCAGTATTTCATACCTCGAATGTAACTCCTTTTCAGTGAAAACATGATGGCGGGTAAACACATCAACACTCTTTTGCTTTATAAAGGCAGGCAATGCCTCGACTGTAGTTTTGAGGTTGGACAGCCCGCGTCTTTTGGCCTCACTCACCCATTCATCCGAATAATTGTTGCCATTGAAGATGATGTGCTTGTGTTTATGGATCGTTTCCTTGATCAATGAAGCAAGCTCACTACGGAAATCGTTGGCGTTTTCAAGGGCATCGGCAAATTCGCGCAGGACCTCTGCCACGACAGTGTTAAGAACAATGTTTGGTCCGGCTATAGAGAAGGCTGAGCCAAGCATACGGAACTCAAATTTGTTTCCTGTAAAGGCAAAAGGCGACGTGCGGTTACGATCTGTTGTGTCTTTCGGGAAATGCGGAAGCACCGTTGCACCGATCTCCATCTGATTCTTTTGCTTACCCTGATAAGCAGTACCTGCTTCAAGAGCTTCCAGAATATCAGTCAGTTCATCACCCAAGAACATCGATACGATCGCCGGAGGTGCTTCGTTGGCGCCGAGCCGGTGATCATTTCCGGCACTGGAAACTGATACCCGAAGCAATTCCTGATATTCGTCAACTGCTTTGATTACAGCTGTGAGGAACAGCAAAAACTGCGCATTTTCATGGGGAGTTTCGCCTGGTTCCAGCAGGTTTGAGCCGCTGTCTGTCGATAGAGACCAGTTTATGTGCTTGCCGCTGCCGTTTACTCCTGCAAAGGGCTTTTCATGGAGCAGACAGCTCAGCCCATGCCTGTTGGCAACACATTTCATCAGCTCCATTGTAAGCTGGTTGTGATCGGTGGCAATATTTGTTGTACTGAAGATTGGCGCCAGCTCATGCTGAGCCGGAGCAACCTCGTTATGCTTTGTCTTGGCAAGCACACCCAGCTTCCACAATTCTTCCTCCAGATCATGCATGAATGCTGAGACTCGGGGCTTGAGACTTCCAAAATAGTGATCGTCCATCTCCTGTCCCTTTGGGGGTCTTGCCCCAAACAGAGTTCTGCCGGTGTATACCAAATCAGGCCGCTTCAGGTAAACCTCCTTGTCGATCAGGAAATATTCCTGCTCGGGGCCGACTGTCGTGATGACACGCTTGACCGCTGTGTTGCCAAAGAGACGGAGAATACGGAGTGCCTGTCTGTCGAGGGCTTCCATTGAGCGCAGCAGCGGTGTTTTTTTATCCAGTGCTTCACCGCTGTATGAGCAGAATGCTGTAGGGATATACAGTGTACCGTCCTTGATAAAAGCAAAGGAAGTGGTATCCCAAACAGTGTATCCTCTGGCCTCAAATGTAGCGCGAAGTCCTCCGGAGGGAAAGCTTGAAGCATCAGGTTCTCCGCGTACCAGTTCTTTTCCCGAGAACTCCATGATTATCCTGCCGCTTTTGTCGGGTGCAATAAAGCTGTCATGTTTTTCTGCTGTAATGCCGGTCATCGGCTGGAACCAGTGTGTGAAATGGGTAGCTCCTTTTTCAACAGCCCAGTCCTTCATGGCATTTGCCACGACATTTGCAATATCAAGTTCCAGATGCGTACCCTGCGCAATTGTCTTTTTCAGTGCTTTGTAAGTATCCTTTGGCAATCTGGCCTGCATTGCCACATCATTGAATACCATGCTGCCAAATAAATTAGGAACATCCTTCATATCTATCACCCCTTCAGTAATTCAGTGCCGGCAGTCCGGGTTCCATATATGAGCCGCAAATATTTGCAGCCCTTCGGTACCGTAATACTGCTCATAAAAGCATTCTTAATAAACAAAAATAAGGCGCTGCGGATTCGTGATCCACAGCGCCTTTGCTGTTTATGGGAATATCATAGCTCAACTAAATTCGTTTGTCAATAGATTTTTTCAAAAAAATGCAACACATAAATAACAAACCTGCAAAACAGTATTATAAATAGTATACAAGGCTAAAAATTGGACAATATATGCAACTTTGCTAAAATAAATATGCAAAATCCCATTGACAACAGCAGTATTTTTCTGTATATTATAGTTGTTGAACAAAGGCGTTCATCAGATAGTGTAAGGTAGTTACAAAACCGGTTTTACAGACGGCTTGTGACTGCCGGCATTATGTGATGAACGCCTTTTGCATGGGATAGTGTAAAGTAACCTGTGAAAAATCGACAAACACTATCTAAGCATTGCATGGTCAGGAGGTTATATTTATGAGAGAGGGTCAAATAAGAATACCATCCGGATGTGCAATTTCCGGTATTTTCGATAAATCGGGAAAACGTATGAGCGGAGAGGCAGTGATTCGTTCAATTTCTGTCATGCACGATCGCAGCAACGGTCTTGGCGGCGGCTTTGCGGCTTATGGTATCTATCCTGAATATAAGGATTATTTCGCATTGCATGTATTTTACGATAATACACAGTCAAAAAAAAGCTGTGAGGAGTTATTAGAGTGCCACTTTGACATAATAAACCTGTCGAAGATTCCTACAAGAAAGATAAAGGGGATCACAGACGAACCGCTGATCTGGCGGTACTTCGTCACGCCGCTGCCCACCAGGCTGGCAGACAGCCAGCTTGATGAAAGGGAGTTTGTGGCTAAATGTGTCTTTAGGGTCAATACAAGGGTCGAAGGTGCATATATTTTTTCGAGCGGCAAAAATATGGGTGTGTTCAAGGCAGTAGGTTATCCGGAGGATGTGGGACGGTTCTATCGCTTAGAGGAATATGAGGGCTACTGCTTTACTGCACACGGCCGGTATCCGACCAATACACCGGGCTGGTGGGGCGGAGCACATCCGTTTGCTCTTTTGGATTACTCGGTAGTGCATAACGGCGAGATCTCCTCCTATGATGCAAACCGCCGCGCTATTGAAATGTATGGCTATAAATGCACTCTGCAGACCGATACCGAGGTCATTACCTATATTGTGGATTATCTGCACAGAAAAAAGGGGCTTACCTTCTCTGAAATCGCCTCGGTCATTGCCGCTCCGTTTTGGCAGACAATTGAGCAAATGCCGCAGGAAAAGCGTGAAACTTATGAATATCTGCGTATTGCCTTCGAGGCTCAGCTTGTTACCGGACCGTTTTCCATCATTGTTGGCTTTGAGGGAGGACTGGTGGCGCTCAATGACCGCCTGAAGCTTCGCAGTATGGTTGTGGGTGAAAAAGACGACCTGGTATATATTGCAAGCGAGGAAGCGGCTATCCGGATAATAGAGCCCGACCTGAACCGGGTGTGGTCTCCCAAGGGCGGAGAGCCGGTAATAGTTCATTTGAACGGAGGTGAGGCATAATGGCTGTCAACTTCTTATATCCCAATTATGAAGTAATAAGAAACTACGATCGCTGTATCGTATGCAGAGCCTGTGAGCGTCAGTGCGCCAATAAGGCACACGAGTATCTGGAGGAAACAAACAAAATGGTGTGCGATGATGCTAAATGCGTCAATTGTCATCGCTGCGTATCGATATGTCCGACCAGAGCACTGAAAATCGTTAAGTCAGGCAATACCTATAAGGAAAATGCCAACTGGAACGGAAAAACAATTAATGAGATCTATCGCCAGGCCGGCAGCGGCGGAGTGCTTTTATCGAGTATGGGAAACCCTGAGAATTATCCGATTTATTTTGATAAGCTTCTGCTCAATGCCTCGCAGGTCACCAATCCATCCATCGACCCGCTGCGGGAGCCTATGGAAACCAGAGTATTTCTGGGTGCCAAGCCAAAAGACATCGAACGTGATGCTGCAGGCAGGATCATCAATAATCTGTCACCGCATCTTACGCTATCAATACCAGTGATGTTCAGCGCCATGAGTTATGGCTCTATCAGCTATAATGCTCATGAAAGCCTTGCGCGGGCGGCAGCTGAGCTTGGGATACTTTATAACACCGGTGAAGGTGGCCTTCATGAGGATTTTTACCGCTATGGGGAAAATACTATCGTTCAGGTGGCGTCAGGCCGTTTCGGGGTTCACCCCGACTATCTGAACAGCGGAGCCGCCATAGAAATAAAAATGGGGCAGGGTGCAAAGCCGGGTATCGGCGGACATCTGCCTGGTGCAAAAATCGTAGGTGATGTCTCGCGGACAAGAATGATACCCGAGGGCAGCGATGCCATTTCTCCGGCACCTCATCATGACATTTATTCCATAGAGGATTTGCGGCAGCTGGTGTTTTCGCTCAAAGAGGCAACAAATTATAGAAAGCCTGTCATAGTTAAGATAGCGGCGGTGCATAATGTATCTGCAATTGCAAGCGGGATCGCCAGAAGCGGTGCAGACATCATTGCAATTGACGGCTTTCGCGGCGGTACGGGAGCTGCACCTACTCGGATACGCGACCATGTGGGTATCCCTGTGGAGCTGGCGCTTGCAAGTGTTGACAAACGCCTGAGGGATGAAGGTATCCGTGACAATGTATCGATCGTAGTCGGCGGAAGTATCCGCTCAAGTGCTGACATCGTAAAGGCGATAGCGCTGGGTGCGGACTGTGTCTATATAGCAACTTCGGCATTGCTGGCTCTCGGTTGTCACCTGTGTGGAAGCTGTCATACAGGAAAATGTAACTGGGGCATTGCCACGCAGGTTCCGGAGCTTGTCAAACGCCTGAACCCAGAAATCGGATATAAGCGCCTTGTAAACCTGCTGACGGCATGGCAGCATGAAATCAAAGAGATGATGGGCGGCATGGGTATTAATTCAATAGAAAGCTTAAAGGGTAACCGTCTGATGCTTCGCGGCGTTGGCTTAACAGAGAAGGAACTCAATATTTTGGGGATAAAATATGCGGGGGAATAAAAAATATGTGTGAAGTATTATATGAGGGCAAGTCCAAACTGGTCTGCCGTGGAGAAGACGAAAACAGCCTGCTGATCAGGTATAAGGATACTGCTACGGCTTTCAACGGCCAAAAAAAGGAGGAGCTGACCGGCAAAGGCAGGCTTAATGCAGAAATATCAAATATTATTTATGCATATCTTGCCGAGCATGGTGTCAAGACTCATCTGATACGGGTTATAGATGATACCTCGGTACTTGTACGCAAAGCGGAAATCGTCATGGTAGAGGTGATCATCCGCAACATTGCAGCGGGCAGTCTTTCTAAAAAATACGGTGTGCCGGAGGGTGCAGCCCTTGCCCATACGGTTGTTGAATTCAGCCTTAAAAGTGATGAGCTGGGCGATCCTATGATCAACGAAAGCCAGATCACCGCCATAGGCATTGCTTCCAAGGACGAAATCGAGGAAATGTCGGAGGCGGCTTTGAAAATCAACAAGCTACTGTGTGAGCTGTTCGAAAAAATCGGCATAAGACTTGTGGATTTTAAGCTGGAATTTGGCAGAGCAAACGGGGAAATATTTCTCTGCGATGAAATTTCGCCCGACTCCTGCCGGCTTTGGGATATGGGTACCGGAGAAAAACTAGACAAGGACCGGTTCAGACGAGACCTGGGCAATGTCCTTGGCGGATACAGAGATGTTTTGAGGAGGCTTAAGGATGTCCGGAAGATATGAAAACCCTTTGTGTAAACGCTATGCCAGCCGTGAGATGCAATTTATATTTTCAGATGACAACAAATTCTCAACATGGCGAAGGCTCTGGGTGGCGCTTGCAGAAAGCGAACAAGAGCTCGGCTTGAATATAAGCACAGAGCAGATAGAACAAATGAAAGAGCACCTGATGGATATAGACTACGAGACTGCAGCAAAAAAAGAGGCGGAGGTCCGCCATGATGTAATGGCGCATATCTTTGCTTTCGGTGAGCAGTGTCCGCTGGCCAAGCCAATTATCCATCTTGGGGCTACTTCCTGTTATGTGGGTGACAACACCGATATAATTATCATGCGCTCGGCCCTGCAAATCATAAAAAAGCTGCTGGTTAATGCCTTATTCAAGCTGTATGAGTTTGCACAGAGGTATAAATCGCTTCCCTGCCTTGCCTTTACGCATTTTCAACCGGCTCAGCCTACAACAGTTGGCAAGCGGGCGACGCTGTGGATGCAGGATCTGATGCTTGATCTTGAACAGCTTGAGTTCGTTATTGGCAATCTGAAGCTATTGGGCTGTAAGGGCACGACCGGTACCGGGGCAAGCTTCCTGTCGCTGTTTGACGGGGATCATGAAAAGGTCAGGGCGCTGGAAATGAAAATTGCAGCGAAGATGGGTTTTGACAAGGTTTATCCTGTCAGCGGACAGACCTATCCGCGAAAGGCCGACTACTATATTTTATCTGTCCTGTCCGCAATAGCACAGAGTGCCGCCAAATTCTCAAATGACATACGTCTGCTGTCACACCTTAAGGAGGTCGAGGAGCCGTTTGAGGATAAACAGATAGGTTCGTCCGCCATGGCGTATAAGCGCAATCCCATGAGAAGCGAACGTATTGCATCTCTTGCACGATATGTTATGGTGAATGCTCTGAATCCTGCGCTTACTGCAGGAACACAGTGGTTCGAAAGAACACTGGACGATTCGGCAAACCGCAGAATTTCAATTCCTGAGGCATTTCTTGCCGTAGACGGGATACTTTCATTATATATCAACATCGCAGGCGGCCTGACGGTCTACCCGAAGATGGCTGAGAAGCATCTTAATGAAGAGCTGCCTTTTATGGCAACCGAAAACATTTTGATGTATTGCGTAAAGAAAGGCGGAGACAGGCAGACTCTTCATGAACGGATCCGCCTGCATGCTGTGGAGGCTGCGAAAAAGATCAAGCAGGAGGGCGGAGAAAACGATTTGATTTCCCGCATTATGGTAGATCCCTCATTTGATCTGACGGACGCTGAAATGGAGCAACTGCTTGATGCCCGACAGTTTACGGGCAGGGCGGAGGAACAGACACAGGAGTTTTTGGCAGAGGCTGAAACGGTACTTGACCGGAATAGGGAGCTTCTGGGTGCCGATATCCGCATTATGGTTTAGGAGGAATTGCACGATGCTTACAGCAGTTGTTGGAATAAACTGGGGCGATGAAGGAAAGGGACGGATGGTGGATCTGCTGTCCGGCAGATATGATGTGATCTGCCGCTATCAAGGCGGAAACAATGCCGGCCATACGGTCATCAACGATAAGGGCAGATTTGTGCTGAATCTTTTGCCATCGGGTATTCTGAGGGACAATGTGGTCAATGTCATGGGAAATGGGATGGTCATCGATATAGAGCACCTGTACGGAGAAATAACGGCACTCAGGAAAAAGGGCGTGAGGGTAACACCGGATACGCTTAAAATCAGTGACAAGGCATTTATTTGCATGCCCTTCCACAAGCAGCAGGATATTCTTGAGGAGGAACGGCTGGCTGACAAAAAATATGGTTCCACCCGCCGTGGTATCGCCCCTGTATATGGAGACAAATACATGAAAAAGGGTATCCGGATGGGCGATCTGCTTGCTTTAGGCACACTGGAGGATAAGGTAGCCGATGTGCTTGAATGGAAAAACATAACACTAAGAGGATACGGTGAAAAAAATCATTCACTTGATTATATGACGCAATGGCTTATGGAATTTGGAAAGCCGCTGCTCAGTTATATCACTGATACTTCAGCATATTTGTATACTGCTGCAGCCGAAAGAAAAAACATTATGTTTGAGGCCCAACTGGGCGCTTTGCGGGATATTGACTTTGGTATTTATCCCTATACCACATCTTCGCAGACATTGGCTGCATATGCGCCAATCGGGGCTGGTATCCCCGGGCTCAAGCTCGATCATGTGATCGGCATAATGAAGGCATATTCCAGCTGTGTTGGTGAGGGTCCATTCACAGCCGAGCTGTTTGGAGAGGAAGCAGATGAGCTTCGTGAAGCCGGAGCGGAGTATGGAGCTGCTACAGGCAGACCCCGCAGGGTCGGAGGGTTTGACGTGCCGGCCAGTGTATATGGGGTCAGAGTCCAGGGGGCAGACTCTATTGCGCTGACCAAGCTGGATGTCCTCTCATATCTTGACAGGATCCCGGTCTGTACGGCCTACGAAATCGACGGCATGCAATGCAGAGATTTTCCCACCGGCGACAGACTGGTGAGGGCAAAGCCGGTTTATGAGTATTTGGAAGGGTTTAAAACGGACATATCAAAGTGCAGGAAATACGAGGATCTGCCGGAGGCTGCTGTTCGGTACATCCGATTTATTGAAAGAGCTGTAGGTTGTCCCGTGGACTATGTTTCGGTTGGCGCCGGACGGGACGATTACATCGAAATGAGGTGATCGCATGAAAAAAGTCTATGTCAATGAAGAATGGTGTCTCGGCTGCCATTTGTGTGAATATTACTGCGCTTATGCAGGAACTAATGAGAAGGATATGGCTAGAGCGCTTAAAAATATTAGGATCAATCCGAAGATCAAGATCGAAGAAAAGGACGGTGTCAGCTTTGCTGTTTCATGCCGTCACTGTGAAGAGCCGCTGTGCGTCAAGGGATGTATCACCGGTGCATTGACTATCAGCAACGGTGTGATCACAGTCGACCGCAATAAGTGCATCAGCTGCTATACGTGTATTTTAAGCTGTCCGTATGGTGCAGTCTCTCCCTCTGAGGATGGAGCGGTACAAAAGTGTGAGCTGTGTGTAAAAACTGCCTTTGGAACGCCGGCCTGTGTGGCTGGATGTCCCAATGGCGCAATAGTATTTGAAGAAAGAGGGTGAGCGTGTGAAATATGTGATAATCGGCAACTCTGCAGCTGGGATTGGAGCGGTGGAGGGAATCAGACAATTTGACAAGCAAGGAGAAATCACTATTATATCAAGCGAACCTCACCATACCTATTCGCGGCCGCTCATCTCATATCTTCTGCAGGGCAAAACCACTGAGGACCGGATGAAATACCGAGATGACGGATTTTACAAAAGAATGGGCTGCCGGTTTATTTGCGGCAGATCGATCATAGAGGTTCGTCCCTGCGAGAAAAAAGTGGTTGTGGACGACGGGAGTGTAATACCATATGACAAGCTTCTGACAGCAACAGGATCAGTCCCTTTTGTGCCTGCCATCGAAGGACTTGACACGGTAACTGATAAATTCACCTTTATGAGTCTTGGCGATGCACGCAGGCTCGGTGCGGCTCTCGGCAGAGACAAGAGGGTCCTGATCGTCGGTGCAGGACTTATAGGACTCAAATGCGCCGAGGGCATATTGGATAAGGTGCGAAGCGTTGCCGTTATTGAGCTGGCTCCCAGAATACTGTCAAGTATTTTAGATGGGGATGGAGCAAAGCTTATCCAGAATCATATGGAGAGTAAAGGTGTCGAGTTCAGGCTTTCTGCAGGAGCCAAAGGCTTTGAAGGCGGCCGTGCAGTACTGCAAAATGGTGAGGCAATTGATTTCGATCTGCTTGTTCTTGCGGTTGGCGTTCGCCCAAATACAGCGTTGCTATCCGGAATCGCCGACATTGACAAAGGCATAGTCATAAACAGTAAATCACAGACAACTGCCAAAGATATATATGCTGCCGGTGACTGCACCCAGACATTGGATGTTTCGAGCGGACAGAGCCGGATAATGGCGCTTCTGCCGGGCGCATACATGCAGGGCGAATGTGCGGGCATCAACATGGCGGGCGGGAGTATGAGCTTTGACAAGGCGATTCCCATGAACGCCATCGGTTTTTTCGGCAAGCACATCATCACGGCAGGCAATTATTCGGGCGATGTATATACCGAGAGCAGTAAAGCGGGATATAAAAGGTTGTTCTATAGTGACAACAGGCTCAATGGGTATATATTAATAGACAATATCGACAAGGCCGGTATTTATACCAGCCTGATCAGAGAACGTACACCGCTGGATACCATCGATTTTGAACTGATTTGTGAGAAGCCGGGATTGATGGCATTTACCAAGGATGTTCGAAAACTGAAATTAGGGGGTGCAGCGTCATGAATATATCGGCAGGAAGGCTTGATTTTAAAAAGCTGAACGAACAGATAAGAGCAGCCGAAGGCGATGTGCATATTGAGGACTGCTTCGGTCAGCGCTTTATAGGCAGTGGTTTCAAGGAGAAAACCATCACTATCCATGGTACACCCGGCAATGCTCTGGGAGCTTATCTGGATGGAGCAGTCATTGAAGTGAGGGGCAATGCGCAGGATGCGGCGGGCGATACAATGAACGGCGGTAAAATAATAATCCACGGAAACGCCGGAGATGCGCTGGGATACGCTATGCGCGGCGGCGGCATTTTTGTCCGCGGAGACGCGGGATATCGCACCGGCATCCACATGAAACAGTATAAGGATAAAAAACCGGTCATTGTGGTCGGGGGCAAGGTTGGCAGCTTTCTGGGGGAATATCTTGCAGGCGGACTGATAGCAGTACTTGGCATCGGCTGCGAGGATGTGCCTGTCGGCAATTTTACAGGTACGGGCATGCATGGCGGACGTATTTTCATTCGAACGGAAAAGGAGCTTAAGGGTCTGCCTGCACAGGTAACGGCTGAAATTGCCTCAGACGGGGACTTGAGCGAGATCCTGCCGTATCTGTACGAGTTTGCAGACATTTTTGGAATGGATGGAGAACAGCTTGTGAAGGATCGGTATTATGTGCTCAGGCCAAATGCGAAGAACCCGTACAAGCAGCTGTATACGGCAAATTGAGGTATCTCAGTCTTAACCTGCACAAACGCCACTGCCATTCCCGGCATGTAAGTGAGTTTGGGGTAAGTATAGGGTAAGTATAGGGTTGGAACGACAGCGGCATTTATTCCGGTTATGTTTCCAAAGCACCAATTGTAGTGCTCCTGGATTGACCGAAATGACACTCGCAGAAAGACGTCGTATCTCACGGGCAGGGCAGTTCCTCTAGCTTACTATGTACTAAGCAGTAATGCTTTAGGGGATGGAAACATAACCTGCACAAACGCCGCTGCCATTCCCGGCTTGTAAGTGAGTTAGGGTAAGTATAGGGTAAGTATAGGGTTGGAACGACAGAGTATGTGGCGCTGTCATTCTAACCATGCACAGCAACACGTTTAGCTCAGGCACAGCAATGTAGTTCCGACTCATGTACAGTGTTACCGCTGAAGGAGGTAAGAGTATGAATACAACCGCAAATGAAGTGGTGCAGTTCATTAAGGAAAACGATGTAAAATTCATCAGGCTAGGGTTCTGTGACTTATTCGGGCTGCAGAAGAACATATCCATCATGCCGGATGAGCTGCCGGGAGCGTTTGAACATGGCATATCCTTTGATGCTTCAGCAATCAGGGGCTTTCGGGGTGTCAAAAATTCTGACCTTCTGCTTTTCCCCGACCCAGCCACACTTACGGTTTTGCCATGGAGACCGGGCCCGGGAAGAGTAGCTCGTTTTTACTGTGACATTAAGAACCCCGATGGCTCTGCGTTTGCACAGGACAGCCGCTATCTGCTGAAAAAGGTATCCGCAAGGTGCGAAAGCATGGGCTATGTCTGCAAAATAGGAGCAGAATGCGAGTTTTACCTGTTCAAGACCGATGAGGATGGGGAACCCACTGATATCACACTGGATAAGGGAGGATACCTTGATATTTCGCCGCTGGATAAGGGGGAAAACATCCGACGGGAAATTTGCCTGTGTCTTGAGGAAATGGGCATCAACTCCGAGACCTCTCATCATGAACAGGGGCCGGGACAAAATGAGATCGATTTTAAATATAGTGATGCGCTTACCAGCGCTGATAACCTGTTGACCTTTAAGACAGTAGTAAAGGCTGTTGCGGCAAGGAACGGGCTGTTTGCCTCCTTTATGCCAAAGCCTCTGCCAAGTGCAGCAGGCAGCGGACTGCATGTCAACATTTCCCTGTCACAAAACGGGATGAATATATTTAAAAATGCTGCGCACGGGCATTCGGATATTGCAGAGAGCTTTATCGCAGGAATACTTGCGAAAACTCCGGAAATAACGTTGTTTCTCAATCCGCTCTGCAATTCTTACGAACGCTTTGGAAGCTTTGAAGCTCCTAAATATGTTTCGTGGTCACATCAAAATCGCTCTCAGCTTGTGCGAATCCCTGCGGCAATCGGCGAAAGAGTACGTATGGAGCTGCGTTCGCCCGACCCCTCCATCAATCCCTACCTCGCATTTGCATTGATTGTGGCAGCCGGACTTGATGGCATAGAAAAAAATCTTGTACTGCCGGCGGCTGTTGATGCAGATCTGTATACAGCTGACAAAAGCATCACAAATGCACTTGCTTTATTGCCGGAAGAGCTTTCGAGGGCGATCGGACTTGCTGAAAAAAGCCAGTTTGTAAAGTCTGTTGCCGGCGAGGGGCTTGTTTCTAGGTATATTGAATACAAAAAGGAGGAGGCAGCCGCATTTGCAGCAGCTGTGGATAAAGCTGATTTCTTTACAGAGAGATACTTCAGTATTATCTAGATTTGTTCATGACAGCGTTGCTGGCTTGTAGGGGAGACATGTATAACGAAAGGTGGCGATTTGATGGATAGTGCTTTAATTGTTTCCTGCACCGAAAAAAGCATTGCCTTTTTTACGGAAATGTTAAGCTCTGCCTCCATCGATAATATTGTCACCCTGCAATCCTGTGGAGAGGCAAGACGCCTGTTGCTGGAAAGAGACTTTGACCTGGTCATTATCAATTCTCCGCTCCGTGACGAATCGGGTGAAAGCCTTTCCTGCCATATTGCAGCAAAAGGCGTCAGCCAGGTTATCCTTATGGTGAAGAGCGAGTATTTTGAGGAAGTATCCGCACTCACTGAGGAGGATGGTGTTTTAACTGTTGCAAAGCCAATTAACAAGGCATTATTCTGGTCAGCACTGAAGCTTGCAAAATCAACAGGTTCAAGACTGAAGCTCATGCGGGCAGAGAACAGCAAGCTGAAACAGAAAATTGAAGATATACGCATTATCGACCGGGCCAAGTGTATTCTCATATCTTATCTCAGCTTGAGTGAGCAGGAAGCTCACCGGTATATAGAAAAACAGGCTATGGATATGCGCACTACAAAAAGAGCGGTGGCGGAAGGGATACTGAAAATGTATGAAAATTAGCGGGAAACTTAATGAAGAATGTGCAGTGTTCGGTGTCAGCACTTTAGGGAACGAAGCTGCCGGAATCACGTATAACGGGTTGCTCTCGCTCCAGCACCGCGGGCAGGAAGGTGCTGGCATCGCCGTAACACTGGATAACAAAATACTGCTTCACAAAAACGTAGGCCTTGTCAGCGAGGTATTTTCCGGTAAAGTTTTTGAGAAGCTGCCCAAGAGCAAAATAGCCGTGGGCCACACCAGGTATTCTACTATGGGCGGCAATACCATTGAAAATGTAGGACCCTTTATCACAGAATACCTTACCGGGCGAATTGCTACTGCACATAACGGTAATGTCACCAATGCGCGTGAAATAAGGAAAGAGCTAAAGGGATTCGGACTTAACTTCAGCGCAACCAGCGACAGTGAAGTTGTTTCCTCCCTTATTGCCTACCATATCGTCAGGGAACAGGACATACTCAGAGGCATCATTAAGGCAGGAGGGTATTTGAAAGGCGCATTTTCTCTTGTGATCGCCAGCGGCGAAAACAAATTGATCGCATTGCGCGATCCTGACGGATACCGTCCGCTCTGTATAGGGAAAAGCAGGCTGGGAACTGCGGTTGCCTCGGAAAGCTGTGCACTGGAAGCGTGCGGATTTACGCTTGTCCGGGATGTAAAACCCGGTGAAGCGGTGGTTATAGACAATGGTGAGATAACTAATGAGGAGATCGCTCTAAACAGCAGACATGAAGGAGGAGGCCTTTGCATTTTTGAGTATGTATATTTTGCCAGGCCTGATTCGGTGATAGACGGACTTAGTGTATATGCAGCCCGGTTCAATATGGGTGCTGCCTTGGCTGAGGAATACCCTGTGGATGCTGATATGGTCTGCGGTGTGCCGGATTCCGGGCTTGAAGCAGCCATGGGATACAGTGCCAAAAGCGGGATACCGCTCCTGCCTGGCTTTGTAAAGAACCGGTATATCGGCAGAAGCTTTATTTATCCCACTCAGGATATGCGCGACAGCGCCGTTCGGCTTAAGCTCAACCCTTTGTCAGCCAATATCAGCGGCAAGCGGATCGTACTGGTGGACGATTCCATCGTACGGGGGACCACCAGTGAGCGGATCGTAAGGAGCCTTAAATATGCCGGCGCAAAGGAAGTGCATATGAGGGTATCCTCGCCGCCGTTTAGGCATACCTGTCACTATGGGACAGATATAGACAGCGAAGAAAATTTGATAGCAAATAGAATGAGTATGAAAGAGATCTGTGGGAAAATAGGAGCCGACAGTCTGGGATATATCAGCATAGACGGGCTCAAAAAAGCGTGTGGCAGCTGCAGGCTGTCCTTTTGCACATCCTGCTTTACGGGCTGCGGATGTGTACAGATCGGTAAAAAGCGGGACTTGGAGGAGCAATAACAGATGAGCGGATTGTTCTTAATTCTGGAAAACGGTATGGTTTTTGAGGGAGAATCCTTTGGAAGCAAAGGTGAGGTGACCGGTGAAATAGTCTTTACTACCGGCATGACCGGGTATCTTGAGACGCTTACGGATCTGAGTTACCATGGACAGATAGTACTGCAGACTTTCCCACTTATAGGAAACTACGGTATAATCCCCCCGGATTTTGAAAGCGGTGCAGTCGGACCGCTGGCCTATATCGCAAAAACACCGTGTCAGGATCCCTCCAATTTTCGAAGCGAGGGCACTCTTGACACTTTTTTAAAGAAGAAGAGTATAGTAGGACTCTGCGGCATTGACACAAGGGCGCTTACGAAGGTTATCAGAGAGCGTGGTGTTATGAATGGCAGAATAACAAAATCCCTTCCCGACGGATCTACGCTTGAGGATATCTGTTCTTACAGTATAAAAAATGCAGTGAGAAATGTTTCCTGCGAAAAAGCAACGCTTTACAAAGCAGATGAAGCAAAATATTCCGTTGCCCTATTTGATTTCGGATTGAAGGAAAACATCAAGCGTGAGCTGCAGAAGCGCGGATGTGACGTATGGGTGCTTCCATGTGATACTCCGCCGGAGGAAGTGATCAGACTTAAGGTCGATGGTATCATGCTTTCAAACGGCCCTGGCGATCCTGCTGAAAATACTGAAATTATTAAGAATCTCAAGACTCTTATGCAGGCGGACATCCCAATTTTCGGAATCTGCCTTGGCCATCAGCTGCTTGCTCTGGCCAATGGTTTTGAAACGCACAAGCTCAAATATGGTCATCGCGGAGCCAATCAGCCGGTGAAGGACATATTAAGCGGCCGTGTATATATAAGCAGCCAGAACCATGGATATGCGGTGACTTCGGAAAGCATAGATACAAGCGTTGCAGATGAGTGGTTTGTAAATGTCAACGACCGGACCTGCGAAGGGATCCGTTATAGGCATTTTCCTGTGTTTTCCGTACAGTTTCATCCGGAAGCGTGCGGAGGGCCTCGAGACACAGCATTTCTGTTTGACTTATTTTTAAAGAATATGGAGGGTAGAAAGTATGCCGCTCGATAAAAGCATAAAAAAGGTTCTTGTCATTGGCTCGGGACCTATTGTTATAGGCCAGGCGGCGGAGTTTGACTACGCCGGAACACAGGCATGCCGTGTGCTGCGGGATGAAGGGATCGAAATCGTGCTTGTAAACTCCAATCCCGCAACCATTATGACCGACAGGAGCATTGCAGACAAAATTTATATCGAGCCGATGACATATACAACCGTCAGCAGGATCATTGCAAAGGAGCGCCCTGACAGTATTTTATCCGGACTTGGAGGGCAGACGGGGCTTACGCTCTGTATGCAGCTTGCTCGAAGCGGTTTTCTTGACAGTATGGGTATCCGGCTACTGGGTGCTTCTCCTGAAACCATCGACAAAGCGGAGGACAGGCAGCTGTTCAAGCAGACCATGCAGCAGATCGGGCAGCCGGTTGTTCCATCGGTTATTGCTACAGATATCGATACCGCACTTGACTTTGCAAATGAAATCGGGTTTCCGGTAATCGTCAGACCCGCCTTCACGCTCGGAGGGAGCGGAGGCGGCATAGCCAACAGCCGGGATGAGCTTGTGGACATTGCCAGAGGAGGCTTGTCCCTGTCTCCGATACATCAGATACTTGTGGAGAAATCCATTGCCGGCTGGAAGGAGATAGAATTTGAAGTAATGCGGGACAAAGCGGGTAACGCCATCACTGTCTGTTCCATGGAAAATTTTGATCCCGTGGGAGTCCACACCGGCGACAGCATCGTGATTGCTCCGGCTGTCACGCTGGCTGATAAGGAATACCAAATGTTGCGGACCGCATCACTTGACATAATCCAGGCACTGCGCGTCGAGGGCGGCTGCAACTGCCAGTTTGCGCTTCATCCTCACAGCTTTGAATATGCAGTCATTGAGGTAAATCCCCGTGTATCGCGTTCCTCTGCTCTGGCAAGTAAGGCGACCGGATATCCTATAGCAAAGGTAGCAACTAAAATTGCCATAGGATACGATCTGGACGAAATCGTAAACGCCGTAACCGGCAATACCTTTGCTGCCTTCGAGCCTACACTTGATTATGTTGCGGTCAAGTTTCCCAAGTGGCCCTTTGACAAATTCGTCTATGCCAGAAAGGAGCTTGGCACTCAAATGAAGGCTACGGGCGAGGTCATGGCCATTGCAGATACATTCGAAGAAGCACTGCTGAAGGCTGTACGCGGTGCCGAAATCGGGCTGGACAGCCTTGAGCTGCCCCGGCTGCAGATGAAAACCGAGGAAGAGCTAAGGGCATTGCTCAACACAGTTACAGACGAGCGGCTTTTTGTTCTCTATGAAGCGATACATCGAGGTATGAGCATAGATGAGCTGCATATGATCACCAGGGTCGACCGCTGGTTTTTGCATTGCCTGAAAAATATTGGGACAATTCCAGAAAAGATGCCTGTCTGTAATCAAACGCCGCTTATCTATAAGATGGTGGATACCTGTGGCGGTGAATTTGAAGCAAAAACGCCCTACTTCTATTCCATTGCCAATGGAATTGAAAACGAAGCACTGCCCTTTATCGAAAGGTCAGAAAAGCCGCGTGTCGTAGTGCTTGGCAGCGGACCGATCCGTATCGGTCAGGGTATAGAGTTTGACTATGCCTGTGTCCACTGCGTCTGGACGCTTAAAAGGATGGGATACGAGGTCATAGTTATTAATAATAATCCTGAGACCGTGTCTACGGACTTTGACACAGGCGACAGGCTTTATTTTGAACCTCTTTGTATAGACGATGTTATGAGCGTTATTGAGATTGAAAAACCTGTTGGCGTTGTCGCATCCTTCGGAGGAGGTACAGCCATCAAGCTGGCTAAAAAGCTTAATGCAAGGGGTGCCGCCATTATTGGCACATCGGCTGACAGCATTGACATCTGTGAGGATAGAGAAAGGTTCGATGCATTGCTTACTGATCTTGACATACCACGTCCGAAGGGCTTTTGTGTAATGAACGAAGCCGAGGCGCTGGAGGCGGCAAAAAAGCTTGGGTTCCCGGTTCTGATGCGCCCATCATATGTGCTTGGTGGACAGAACATGATTATTGCCTTTGAGCCGGCTGACATATATGAGTACATGGAAATCATACTGCGGCAGAAACAGGAAAACCCTGTACTGATAGACAAGTATCTGTCGGGTCGGGAGATCGAGGTGGATGCCATATGTGACGGTACAGATGTGCTGGTGCCCGGCATTATGGAGCATATAGAACGAACAGGCATCCATTCGGGAGACAGTATTGCCGTCTATCCCGCAGTCAATATAGAGGATGAGCTTGCGGAACGGATCTTTGAGGTAACGAGAAAGCTGTGTATGGCTTTGAATGTGAAAGGCCTTGTCAATATTCAATATGTCCTTCATCAAAATGAGGTGTATGTTATTGAGGTCAATCCCCGTGCATCACGGACAGTACCGTATATCAGCAAGGTCACGGGTGTGCCGATGTGCGAGCTGGCCACAAGGGTAAGTGTGGGTGAGAAGCTGTCAGCTATCGGATACGCCTCCGGGATTGCGAAAATCCCGCCCTATTTGGCAGTCAAGGTTCCTGTGTTTTCTTTTGAAAAGCTGACTGATGTGGACACACATTTGGGGCCAGAGATGAAATCCACCGGAGAGGTACTGGGAATAGGCAAGAATCTTGAGGAGGCATTGTTTAAAGGACTGTTGGCAGCAGGCTATCAGCTCAGAAAACGAGGAGGTGTCCTGATCACTGTGCGGGACAGCGATAAGCCGGAGATCATCCCGGTTGCCGAGAAGCTTGCGGAGTGTGGATTTGAACTCTTTGCCACCAGCGGTACGGCAAAGCTTCTTGCGAGCAAAGGCCTGGAGGTCCGGTCGGTGGGTAAGATCCACGAGGGTGTGCCGAATAACACTGCGTCACTTTTAGAAAGCGGGAAAATAAGCTATATAATTTGCACCTCTGCAAAGGGCAGAGATCCTGTTTCCGATGATGTGAGGATCCGCAGGAAGGCGTGTGCACTTGGGATACCGAGCCTGACCTCGGTGGATACTGCCAATGCACTGGCGGACTGCCTGCTTTCCGGGTACAGTGAGATCAATACCGAGCTTATAGATATAAACAATCTGAGGAGTGAGAGAATGGAACTGAAGTTTACAAAAATGCAGGGCTGTGGAAACGATTATATTTATATCAATTGCTTCGATAGGGAAATCGACTCACCGGAGTCGCTGTCGATCCTGCTTTCAGACAGGCATTACGGCATAGGCGGCGATGGTATCGTTCTGATCATGCGGTCGGCTGCAGCTGACGCTAAAATGAGAATGTTCAATCTTGACGGCAGCGAAGGCAAAATGTGTGGAAATGCCATCCGATGTATTGCAAAGTTTTTATATGACAACAGTATTGTGCGAAAACAGGAGATGTCTATTGAAACACTCTCAGGCATTAAGAGACTGACTCTATATACAAAAAACGGGCTGGTATCCTCAGTCCGGGTAGACATGGGCCGGGCAGAGCTTCGGCCGGAGCTGATACCTGTAAAGCTGCCAGGAGAACGTGTGGTCGCAAGACCTGTAACGGTGGGCGGCAGGGATTATGCCATCACCTGTGTATCAATGGGAAACCCCCACTGTGTTGTGTTCTGTGACGATATAGACGGGCTGGATCTGACTGAGATCGGACCGATGTTTGAAAACAGTGAACTATTCCCTGATAGAGTGAATACTGAATTTGTGGAAATCGTGGGCAGAAATCATCTGAAAATGCGGGTCTGGGAGCGAGGCAGCGGTGAGACACTGGCCTGTGGCACAGGTGCTTGCGCCAGTGCAGTTGCAGCTGTACTCAACGGATATTCTGACAAGGCTGCAGACATCAAGGTCACGCTGCTCGGCGGAGAACTAATCATCCGCTATACGGATGATGCCGTATTCATGACCGGTGAATGCAAAAAAGTTTTTGACGGGATGGTGGAAATATGAACGAGCTTGTATTGGTGCTGGACTTCGGAGGGCAATATAAGGAGCTGATTGCCCGGTCTGTACGCAGACTGTCGGTTTATTCTGAGATTATGCCTGGCAGTACCGGCGCAGAAGAAATCAAGAATTTAGATCCCATCGGCATTATTTTGACCGGAGGGCCGAACAGTGTGTACCTGCCCGATTCTCCAAAATGCGATGCTGAGATATTCAAGCTTGGCATCCCCATTCTTGGTATTTGCTATGGCATGCAGCTTATGTGTCATGTGCTTGGCGGTGATGTGCAGCCCTGTGGGAAAAGCGAGTATGGCAGAGTGAAAGCTCTTTATGATACAGACTCTGTTTTGTTTGCCGGGATCAATGAAAAAGGCAATGTGCTGATGAGCCATACCGACTTTGTGAACAGGCTTCCGGAAGGCTTTGACAGCGTTGCTTCAACGGCAGATTGTCCGAATGCCGCTTGTGAGAACTCATCCCAAAAAATATATGGCGTACAGTTCCATCCGGAGACAGAACATACAGATGACGGGAGCGAAATAATTGAAAATTTCCTGTATGACATCTGTGGAGCAAAAGGAGACTATCGGCTTGACGATTATATAGAGATGCAGGTTCAGCAAATAAGGCAGAAGGTCGGCAGCCAGAAGGTTTTGTTGGCACTGTCGGGTGGTGTGGACAGTTCAGTATGCGCAAGTCTCCTGTCAATGGCAATACCGGGGCAGCTCACTTGCATTTTTGTGGACCACGGCTTTATGCGGCTCGATGAGGGCGACGAGATCGAGCAAGTATTTTCCGCCCGCAAGCTCCGCTTTGTCCGGGTCAATGCCCAGAAAAGGTTTCTTTCCAAGCTGAAGGGCGTTACTGATCCGGAGCAAAAAAGAAAGATGATTGGTGACGAATTTGCACGAGTTTTTGAGGAAGAGGCGGGAAAGCTGGGCAATATTCCTTTTCTGGCTCAGGGTACGATATACCCCGATGTGATCGAGTCAGGGGGCAAGCTGGGCGCAACCATCAAGAGCCATCACAATGTAGGAGGGCTGCCGAAAAATCTTGCATTCTCAGAAGTCATCGAACCTCTTTCAGGTCTTTTTAAGGATGAAGTACGTATCCTGGGCAAAAAACTTGGTCTGCCGTCATCACTTACACAGAGGCAGCCATTCCCGGGGCCTGGGCTGGCTATCCGCATCATGGGCGAGGTTACACAGGAAAAGTTGGAAATAGTGCGCATGGCTGACCATATCATGTGCGCTGAAATAGAAAAATTAAGACACAAGCCGCAGCAGTATTTTGCAGTGTACACCGGTGCGCACTCAGTAGGTGTCAAGGGTGATGACAGGACGTATGATTCGGTAATAGCTCTGCGGGCAGTGACTACAAGTGATTTTATGACTTGCGGATACGCTGCGCTTTCGCATAAGACCCTGAGCCGTATAGCATCGCGGATCACAAGTGAAATCAGCTACGTGAGCCGTGTTGTATATGATATTACATCAAAACCGCCTGCTACGGTGGAATGGGAATGAGGTGGAACATATGACTAAATATATCTTTGTAACAGGAGGGGTCGTTTCAGGCCTGGGGAAAGGCATCACCGCCGCATCTCTGGGCAGGCTTCTGAAACAGCGCGGACTAAAGGTGGCGGCACAGAAGCTTGATCCGTATATGAATGTCGACCCCGGCACCATGAGTCCGTTCCAGCATGGTGAGGTATTTGTTACAGATGACGGAGCGGAAACTGATCTTGACCTGGGACATTATGAACGATTTATCGACGAAAATCTGACCCAGCTTTCAAATCTCACATCCGGAAAGGTTTACTGGAATGTGTTGAATCGTGAGCGGGAAGGAGGTTATCTGGGGGAGACAGTGCAGGTTATACCGCATATCACAGGAGAGATCAAGGATTTCATCTATGCCGGAGCCAAAAACAGCGAAGCTGATGTATTGATCACAGAGATCGGCGGCACCACAGGCGACATAGAAAGTCAGCCGTTTTTAGAGGCGATCCGTCAAATATCTCTTGAGGCCGGATACGAAAACTGCCTTTTTATACATGTGACACTGATCCCATATCTGAAAGGCTCAGGAGAACATAAATCTAAACCGACACAGCACTCAGTCAAGGAGCTGCGTGCCATGGGTATCTCTCCTAATATTATAGTTGCCAGAGCCGATGAGCCGCTCGATGATGGAATAAAGGCAAAGATCTCACTGTTTTGTAATGTGAAGCCCGATTGCGTCATCGAAAACCTGACCGTACCATGCCTGTACGAAGCTCCGATCATGCTGCATGATAAGGGGCTGGACAGAGTAGCCTGCAGAGAACTCAGGCTTGATGCGCCTGAACCCGATTTGCAGGAATGGCAGTCCATGACAGCAAAGATCATGGCAAGGAAAAAAGAGGTCACCGTCGCCATCGTCGGAAAATATGTCAGGCTTCACGATGCGTATCTATCCATTATTGAGAGTCTTAATCACGCAGGGTTTGAAACGGGGACAAACGTAAATATTCTATGGACAGACAGTGAAGATGTAACACCTGACAATGTAGGGGAGCTGCTGAACGGTGCAGGTGGGATAATCGTTCCGGGCGGCTTTGGAGACCGGGGCATCGAAGGGAAGATAACAGCCTGCCGATATGCAAGAGAAAACAAGATTCCGTTTCTGGGTATCTGTCTTGGACTCCAGATAGCAGTCATTGAATTTGCCCGTCATGCTGCAGGACTTGAGGGAGCAAATTCCGGTGAGTTTTGTGAGAATGCCGCACACCGTGTGATCGATACGATGCCCGATCAGATCGGAGTCACACAAAAAGGCGGCACCATGCGGCTTGGAGCGTATCCATGCAAAATTGCTCCCGACACCCTGATGCACACACTGTACGGTGTCGATGAAATCAGTGAACGCCATCGTCATCGCTACGAGGTAAATAATGATTATAGAGAAATTTTGTCAGATAACGGGCTGCGCTTTTGCGGCACATCGCCCAACAACAAGCTGGTGGAAGCGGCTGAATTGCCACAGAGCCTGCATCCATTCTATATTGGTGTACAGTTCCACCCTGAATTCCTAAGCCGTCCCAATAAACCTCATCCGTTATTTTTAGGGCTTGTCAGGGCAGCGTTGAAGGAGGATGTATATGAGAGATTATGAGAAGGAGTTGGAGAACAGGACCGCATTTATTCGGGAAGTGCTTTCATCCGCCAACGCCGGTGGAATTGTCTACGGCAGCAGCGGCGGTAAGGACAGCGCTCTTGTGGGTATTCTCTGTAAAAAAGCGTGTGCCGATACAGTCGGCTTGATAATGCCCTGTGGCAGCAAGCGTAATTATGAAATAGACAAGAGCGATGCCGAAGCTTTGGCCCGGCAGTTTGATATCACAGTGCGTGTCGCAGACCTGACCGAAGTCCGTGATTCACTGCTGGATGCAATAGACAGTGTTGCCGAGCTGACTCAGCCGGCTATATCAAATATTGCCCCACGGCTCCGCATGGCAACGCTTTATGCAGTGGCATCCAGTGAAAACAGGCTTGTGGCTGGGACCGGCAACCGCAGTGAAGGGTATATGGGGTACTTTACGAAATGGGGCGATGGAGCATGTGACTTCAATCCGATAGCCGATCTTACCGTGACGGAGGTCTATGAATTTCTGCGCTTTTTAGGTGCGCCCGATACTATTATTACAAAAGCTCCCTCCGCCGGACTTTATGACGGCCAGACGGACGAGAGCGAGATGGGTGTAACCTATCGCAGCATAGATGAATTTTTGCTTAACGGGACTGTGAGTGAGATGGATAAGGAAATAATTGAAAGATATCACAATGCCAGCAGGCACAAATGCAAAATGCCGGTTAACTACACAGAGTGATTACAGAGAGCAGGAGGCAGAAATGAAAATCAATAAGAACTATTTGAATCTGAAGGACAGCTATCTTTTTTTCAATATTGCAAACAGGGTAAAGGAATTTGAGGCACAAAATCCCGGCAGGGAAGTTATCCGGCTTGGCATCGGCGATGTCACACTGCCGCTTGTGTCTGTAGCAGTAGAAGCGATGCAGCGTGCCGTACTTGAAATGGGAAATCAGGCAACCTTCCGGGGGTATGGGGATTATCAGGGGTATGACTTTCTGAGACAGGCAGTATGCTCTTATTATGCCGCAAAAGGTGTTGCGATCTCGGACACCGAGGTGTTTATCAGCGACGGAGCCAAAAGCGACCTGGGGAATATCCTTGATATTTTCAGCTCGGACAACACCGTACTTATTACCGACCCGGTCTATCCTGTCTATGCGGACACCAACATAATGGCCGGGCGGAAAATCGCATATGCGAACGGAAATGAGGAAAACGGATTTTTGCCAATGCCGGACAAAGACGTTAAGGCAGACATTATTTATCTGTGCTCGCCAAACAATCCAACCGGTGCAGTATACAGCCGGGAACAGCTGGAGAGGTGGGTAACTTATGCTCTGGAGCAGGATGCGGTGATTCTCTTTGACAGCGCATATGAAAGCTTTGTGCGGGATCCGAGCCTGCCGACAAGCATCTACCAGATAGAAGGTGCCCGCAGCTGCGCCATTGAGTTTTGCTCACTTTCCAAAACTGCAGGCTTTACCGGCACCCGCTGCGGCTACACAGTTATCCCGCATGAGCTGATACGAGGAAAGGTTTCACTGAACGACCTGTGGCTGCGCCGGCAGACCACAAAATTCAACGGCGTACCCTACATTGTTCAACGCGGCGCCGAAGCAGTATTAACAGATGAAGGACTCAGGCAAGCTAAAAAGAATATCGAATACTATATGCAGAACGCACAAATAATTTCCGATACGCTCAGAGAGCTTGGCATTTGGTTTGTGGGAGGAGAGAACTCACCGTATGTCTGGCTGAAATGTCCCAATGGCATGTCTTCATGGGAATTCTTCGATCATCTTCTGAATAACTTCGGTATCGTCGGCACGCCCGGTGCCGGCTTCGGAGCAAACGGAGAAGGTTTTTTCAGGCTCACCGCCTTCGGCGACAGAGACAATATCGTAAAAGCTGCGACAAAGCTTAGGACACGGAACCGTCCCCTGTCATAAGACGCGGAACCGTCCCCTGTCATGGCGTCCCCTGTCATGGTCACGTGCGTGCGATAGTCTGCATATACTGAAGTATGAACAAAGGCGTTCTACCGACATGTCGGATAGGATGCCTTTTTACTATTTTATGTGAGGTGTTGTTATGTGCGGGATAGCAGGATTTTGCAGCTTTGAGAGAGACTTATTGCAAAATGGCGGTCTTTGGCGTAAGGTTTTAGTAGATATGCGGGAATCTATAGCACATCGGGGAAGTGACAGCGATGGGGAGTACTTATGCAGGCATACAGGGCTTAGTCATGCGCGCTTATCTATCAGAGACCTGGCGCTAGGATCACAGCCGCTTGCCAGACAGGTCAATGGTACAGATTATGTAATAGTCTATAATGGAGAAATTTATAATGTGGATGAGATAAAGCCGCTTTTAGTAAAAGCAGGGTATCACTTTGAAACTACGACTGACACAGAGGTGATTCTTTATGCGTATATAGAATATGGCGATGATTTTGTGAGTATGCTAAACGGTATTTTTGCCTTTGCGGTCTGGGACGGACACAAGAATCAAATCGCTTTGTATCGGGACAGATTGGGGGTCAAACCTTTATTTTACACAGTAACGGACAGCATGCTCATATTTGGTTCGGAAATCAAGGCATTATTTCATCATCCGTTTGTATTACCCAAAACTAATACGGACAGCTTCCGTGAAATTTTTGGTATAGGTCCTGCCCGGACTTCCGGCAATGGAGTTTTCAAAGATATCTTTGAGATCCTGCCCGGCCATTATGTGGTATTTTCCCTCGGAGGTTTGGGAGACAACCGTTATTGGGAGCTTGAAGCTTGTGAGCATACTGATGGTTATACCAAAACACTAGAAACAGTTTCATTTCTTGTCCGGGATGCGATAACACGTCAAATGGTGTCGGATGTACCGGTATGCAGCTTTTTGTCAGGAGGGATAGACTCAAGTGTAGTAACTGCTGTGGCATCAAATTATCTCAAGGCCAACGGGTCACAGCTTAACACCTTTTCCTTTGATTTTAAGGACAATGACACCTTTTTCAATGCTAACGCCTTTCAACCGGAACGAGACAGGCCATTTGTAGATTTGATGCTTGGCGAATACGATTTGAACCACACATATCTGGAATGCAGTGAAGAGGATCTTGTCAACCTGCTGTACTCTGTTGTTGATTCTAAGGATCTGCCGGGTATGGCAGATGTTGATGCATCGCTCCTATATTTCTGCTCGCTGGTGGCAAAGCACAACAAGGTGGCGCTGACCGGTGAATGCGCCGATGAGATTTTTGGCGGTTACCCCTGGTTTTACAGAGATGAGCTTGTGAATACTGACGGTTTTCCCTGGTCGTCAGATATTGGTGCCCGTACTGTGATTTTATCGTCTGATGTCATCATGGAGCTTCGCCTGCTAGAGTATTCGAATGACAAATACGCAGATTCTGTGGAATCCGTGCCCCGTCTTGCCGGAGAAATGGTTACTGAAGCAAAACGTAGAGAGATTACATACCTAAACATCAAATGGTTTATGCAGACACTGCTTGACCGGATGGACAGAATGAGCATGTATAGCGGTCTTGAAGCAAGGGTGCCGTTTGCTGATCATCGTATAGTCGAATATGTTTACAATGTGCCCTGGGATATGAAATATCGCAATGGCACTGCAAAATCCCTGCTGAGGGAGGCTTGCTGGGATCTGCTGCCCGAAACGCTTCTGTTTCGCAAAAAAAGCCCCTATCCCAAAACCTATCACCCAAACTATGAACGTTTACTGATACAAACCTTTAGGGAAATTATCAGCGATCCAAATTCTCCAATTATGCCGCTTATAGATAAGAAAAAGGCGCTTTCATTCATGAATACACCTGCAGAGTATGGAAAACCGTGGTATGGACAGTTGATGGCAGCTCCGCAGCTCATAGCCTATTATATTCAGGTAAATTATTGGATGAAAAAGTATAGACTTTCTGCAGGCTAGATGAATGAGGTGCATTCTGTTTTCCTGTACTATTTGACAATAGCGTATGTTTTTAAAGGAATTCACAGTGATTTGTCGAAAATACATTTATGAATTGACAAGAGTGGTGAAGCTGTTATGGCACAAAGAAATACCATACATGAAACGGATCTGTACAAACCTGTCCGTGATTATCTTGAAGCTCAGGGATATCAGGTGCAGGGGGAAGTAAACGGATGTGATCTTGCTGCGATCATGGATGATGAATTGATAGTGGTCGAGCTGAAAACCTCCTTCAATCTAAAGCTGCTCAGTCAGGCAGTAAAGCGGCAGCGAGCGACGGACTCAGTGTATGTGGCGATACCGAAGCCGAAGGGAGGCAAGAGGACCGCTGCCTGGGGCGACATGTGCATGCTGCTGCGCCGCCTTGAACTCGGACTTATAACTGTTTCCCTGACCAAAGACGGGGGAAGGGTAGAGGTGCATTTTCATCCTGATACCTTTGACCGACTCAAGAGTCTTCGTGCGAATAAGCGGATAAGATACAGCATTATTAAGGAAACAGCAGGAAGAAGCGGACACTACAACACCGGGGGGACAAACAAAACTAAGCTGATTACGGCATACAGGGAGCAGGCTGTTCATATAGTGTGCTGCATGATGAAATACGGCAATATGTCTCCGGCTCAGCTAAGGAAGATGGGTACCAGCGCCAAAACGGCGAATATAATGAGGGATAACCATTATGGCTGGTTTACAAGAGTATCACGAGGTGTGTATGAGCTAAATGACTCTGCACGTGAGTTCCTGAAAGGGTACCCGGAGCTTCAGGAGCATTATATGAGAAATATATCAGAGTGGGAAAAATCTTTGTCCGAACAGGAAGAAAAACCTCATAAAAAAGCAACAAAAAAGAAGGATACAACAAAAAGAGCGGAAGCGAGCTCTAAAAGGGCAAAAAAGGCGACTGGATGAGGTAATTAGGTTGAAATTGATAACCTGCAAAGTGGAAGATAATAAGGATATCAAGGTAATATGTCCGCCGCCACACGATATGATTTTTGCCTTTTGTAAATGAATGTGGCTGCATATATTTCCTCTAAAAAAGGGGTTGACTAAAGGCATGAGAGCGTGTTATTATACATAAGCAGTTGAGCATATCATCTGCTCAATAAGTTTAAGATGCTGGTGTAGCTCAGCAGGTAGAGCAGCTGACTTGTAATCAGCAGGTCGGGGGTTCGATTCCGTCCACCAGCTCCAAAAAAGGTCACGACTTATGTCACGGCCTTTTTTTATTGGAAAGAAGCAAAATAGGATCGAACCCGGGAGGGTATGAGCGTTAAGAAAAATGCATACATTTTTTAGCGAATACGTGAGGATCTCCGGGGGCCAAGTGATCCGAAGGAACCAGCATAGCAAGATCAAGTATTGTAAGGGTATGCAGTCGATTCCGCCTACCAGCTCTAGAAACCCGCTAGATAGGGTTTTTTACTTTCCAAATACAGAAGGAACTGCACATATTACCTGGTTGGCTATCTCGGCAAGAAAGGATTGATTTGCGCAAAGAGACCAGCTATCCTTAGCAGTTACACCGGGGCATGTCTGGTCTCTTTATCAGTACTTATTATAGAAGGGTGAGTAAAAATTCAAGTTCTGTGTGCTAAGTTATCTAGTCTTACCTCTATAGAGCTGAATAATGCAGTAACTTAACGTGTTATGTAACATAATCGCATGTTAACCTCTGTATTTTCTCAAATGAACACACAGAAGTTGAAAAAAAGAACACTCGTTATTTGATTGGACATAAAAGTCTGTTATACTACAAACAGGAGGCATATGGTGAGCACTCTTAACGTATTTTCGCCGCTTCTGGTTGTAGTAATGCTAAGTGAAGTATACAGTGATTTGCACCACAATGTGGCGTGTACCGTTAAGGGGCGTGTACCAAAATGTGACGTGTACCATTAGGTGGCGTGTACTGCTCCAAGGATTCATATAGATAAACTATATGGATCAAACCATATGGATCATATTACATCGAAAATTTAATGCCCGGGGAGTGAAGCAGTGAAGAAAAAGAACTGCAGCAGAACAAGGAAGCCAAACGCTATTTTATACTACACTGTATGTTTTTTTGCTAAGTATTACTACCGTTTGGTATATGGCCATTCTGTGGAAAGGAACGGGCTTGAGGGCATCAAGCCGCCATATCTGGTGGTTGCAGGACACAGCGGATGGCTGGATTATTTGATTACCGGCGTGAGCATGTTTCCTGTGCGTATGAACTATGTTGCTGCCTATAACTTTTTCAGGAGCAGGGTTTATAAGGTGCTGTTCAGTATTACAGGGGTAATTCCGAAATTCCAGTTCACAAATGACATCAATGCAGTAAAGCAAATGAAAGGTGTCATTGATGGGGGCGGTGTGGTCGCAATATTTCCGAACGGATGTCTGTCAAACGATGGAAGGCCCGGAGGCTTTGCGGTCTTTGGCATAGCAAAGCTGGCCAAGTTTTTGAATGTTCCGGTCGTTGCAATAAAGACCGACGGCGGTTACCTGACCCGTCCCAGATGGACGAAGAAAGCAAGGTTCGGTAAAATAGAGACCACTGTATCGAGAGTCCTTACAAAAGATGAAATCAACACTATGCATGAAGGTGAGATCTATGCCAGGATACTGAAGGCTACATATTTCGACGACTATGAATGGCAAAGAAGGAAAATGGTACCCTTCAAATCCCGGCATCCGGCTGAGGGTGTGGAATACGTGCTCTATAAATGTCCGGCATGCAGAAGTGAATTTACACTCCGCTCCAAAGGGGATAGGCTTTTCTGCAGCGAATGCGGCAATGCCGTTAGAATGAGCAAATATGGCTTCTTTGAACCTGAGACCTCAGATATGGTTCATTTTGATGGAATCGATAAATGGTTCGATTTCCAGAAGGAGAGTATCGAGGACGAGATACAAAGCGAGCTATTCAGTTTGGAGGCGCAGACAGAGCTTAAAACTGCCGAGCCGGGCAAATACGGTTATCAACACCTTGGCTTTGGTGTTGTCAGTCTGAACAGGGAAGAGATCGTATATTCAGGCACTATTAACGGAGAGCAGAAGAGAATGGTATTTCCAATGAAAAATATACCGATGGTTCCATACGCTGCAGGCGAATATATTGAAATTGCCAGAGGCAGTGAAATAAGCAGGTTTGTCTTTGAGGATCTCAGGCAGCAGATCAAATGGGTGATGGCGATCCGCCAGATTCGGGACAAATTTTATGAAAGGGATCGATTATATGAAAAATAGGGATGGAATCCTTGCTAAGATTGCATATGCCTGTGGAGATATTTATGGCGGAGGCGCATTCTTGATCGTGGGTACCCTTTTCATGGTTTACCTGACCAATGTGGAAGGGCTTTCCGGTGCGCTGGCCGGGATCATTATTTTTATTGGAAAAGCATGGGATGCAGTTACAGATCCTTTGATGGGGAGTATTTCCGACAGAACAAAATCGAGCTTCGGCAGACGACGCATCTATTTCCTCTTCGGTGGTCTGCCCGTTCTGGTATCCTGGATCTTGCTGTGGCATTCCTTTGGCATAGACCAGGGCATACTTAAGTTCATCTACTTCGTTTTCGCATTCATATTTTTTTCAACAGCATTCACCATAGTTATGACACCTTATAATGCGATCCTGGCAGACATGACCGGTGATTACAACAAACGCAGTGCTTTTACCGGCATGAGACTTGCGTTTTCAGCCGGTACTGCTATAATTTGCGCTGTTGTACCTGCTATGATAACAGGTTCGTTTGAAAACGAGAAAACGGGATACCTTGTGATGGCAGCTATATTTGGAGTCATTTTTGGAGTCAGCTGGCTGGCTGTTTTTGCCGGCACCTGGGAGAATACAAAGATAAGTGAAGCTGCAGCATTCTCATACAGAGAATGGCTGTCGATCTTTAGTAACAAGTCTTTCCGCCTTTATGCGGGAGTATTTGTCTTATCCCAGATGGCGATCGATGTTACTATGGCTCTTGCGGTGTATTATCTTAATGTATCGCTCAGGAAGGAGCATTTGTTTATTCCGGCAATGGCAGCGATTTTGGTGGTGCAGCTGGTTTTCATCTGCCTTTTTTCTCTTGTTGCAAAAAAATACAGCAAGAAAACTCCGGCACTGATTGCTGCGCTTATATGGATAGCCGTTTGCGTCATCATATTCAACTATACGCATGCAACGCCGGATATAGCTGTGATAATTACCTGTGCGTTCATAGGCGTCGGTGCGGCGGGATGTAATCTTGTATCCTGGTCCATACTCCCTGATATTGCTGATGTGGATGAATTGATGACAGGTAAGCGTAGAGAAGGCCTGTATTCAGGAGTATCTACCTTTTTGCGCAAGCTTTCGGGTGGTATAGCAGTCGGTTCAATAGGATTTTTGCTTGATATTTTCCGCTACAGCGCAGATGCAGTCAAGACAGGTAATATCGAGCCGGTTACGGATCTGGGTATAAAGCTGATCTTTTGCCTTGTACCATCCCTTTTGCTGGCAGGCATGCTGTTGGTTTTGAGGAAATACAGGCTGGGCAAAAGTGAATTTGCTGTTATGCAGGCATTGCTGGAAAGCTATCGCAGCAATGAAGGGGATGTTGAGGTCAAAGGTGAGGATGCTGTTATTTGTGAGCAAATCACCGGCAGAAGCGCATCGAACCTTTTTGGGAAAACCGTCCAATAGTAAAAACAGTATGCATTCAACGTACTATGTTTGACTTGCTAGGCATGTGATTTAATGGTATTATTTACATGTCCATTGAAATCTCCTATAACGTAATATCGGAGGCAGTATGGTATTTACCAGTTTGGTTTTTCTGCTCAGGTTTTTGCCTGTAGTTTTACTTCTCTATTTTATTATGCCTAATATAAAAGCAAAAAACATCGTGCTGATAGCGGCTTCGCTGCTTTTTTACGCATGGGGTGAGCCGGTATGGGTGATATTGTTGATAGCCAGCTCTATTATAGATTATGTATGTGGAGGCCAAGCGGGTAAATTTCACAAAACGGCGAGGGGTAAGCTGTTTGTGGTAATTTCGCTTGTTTTAAATATCGGACTTCTGGCGTTTTTTAAATACGGCGGCTTTATGGTCAGCAACCTAAATACTCTCCTTGGCATGAGAATACCTGATCCGGGTGTATCTTTGCCGATAGGCATCTCATTTTATACCATGCAGACGATTTCATATACAATAGATGCCTACAGAGGAAAGGCTAAAGTTCAGAAGTCCTTTTTGAATTTTTTGCTTTTTGTATCAATGTTTCCACAGCTTGTTGCGGGACCGATAGTTCGCTATACCGATATAGAAGACCAGCTTGAGGAGCGGAAGATAACACTCAAGGGAATATACGAGGGTATTATCCGATTCGTTACAGGAGTTGCGAAGAAAACCCTTATAGCAAATTATGCAGGTTCACTGGCTGTGAGATTCCTCAATGGTGATCTTCTGAGCATGTCAGCTCCTGAGATCTGGTTTGGCTTGCTGTGCTTCACATTTCAGATATATTTTGATTTTTCCGGCTACTCAGATATGGCCATCGGTCTGGGGAAAAGCTTTGGATTCAGGTTTCCGGAGAACTTCAATCACCCTTATGTATCGCAGAGTATTACTGATTTCTGGCGCCGCTGGCATATGACTCTCGGTACTTTTTTCAGGGATTATGTATACATACCCCTCGGAGGCAACCGCAGGCTGCAATACCGAAACATCCTTGTTGTCTGGATGCTGACCGGCTTATGGCATGGAGCGAGCTGGAATTTTGTCATATGGGGATTGTATTTTGCAGTAATACTGATTCTTGAGAAGACATTTTTGCTCAAGGCTCTGAAAAAGATACCCAAGGTGCTCAGGATAGCCTACTCGTTCATTCTTGTTGTATTTGGCTTTAACTTTTTCTACTTCGAAGATTTCGGCAGAGATATAGAAGCGCTGAGAGTGATGTTTGGACTTGAAGGAGCCACGTTTTCGTTAACTGATATACTCCGGCTTTCAGTCAGTTACCTTCCGTTTATTGCTGTATGCCTGATTTGTGCTGTGCCATTAAAGCGTATCGCTGCGTCATACATAAAGAGGCTGGAGTTCCCGGAATGGGTCAGGGCAGCTGCTTTGGCTGCATGTGTGGCGATTGTGTTCATATTGTCGGCGGCGAGTATTGTAAGCAATAGTTACAATCCGTTTATATATTTTAGATTTTGAGTTCAGGGTGGATGAGAATGAAAAAAACGCATATTACAGTTATAGCTGTTTTTGCCTCAATAATGATGGTTCTTTGCTTCTGCTCACTGTATACAGACGCTGATGGCTTTTCTTCGTTTGAAAACAGATATCTGAGTGAGAAGCCTTCGTTTAGCATATCTGAATTCTTTGCCGGCGATTACACGGACAAGTACGAAAGCTTTCTTCTTGACAACTTTTTGTTCAGAGAATTATCGATCGTGGGCTTTCAGTCGTATGCGAGCCTTCTTTACATTGACGTTTTGACCGATACAGAGACAGTTGTTGCAAGTGTTGATGTTGATGATTTTGTTACAGCCGGGGGACAGGATGGCGTTACTGATAAAGCATCTCAGGCAGGCAGCGAACCTTTTGGCGGTACGCAGTCTGCTGCTGAGAGCCGGATCGGGTCAAATCAGAAGGAAGACGGCCTGCAGAGGCCTGCCCCAGGACAAGTGTCAGAAGAAGGACAAACACCTCAGACTGATGATCAGGCAGCACAGGCAAGAGGTGCGGATTCATCAGTGCAGCAGTCGGGACCAGATACAGAGCAGAGCTCTTCGGTGCAGGAAAACGGAGAAAGCGGATCAGAAGATGCCGGTGATGCGGCAGATGATCAGGCGGACACCAGACTGAACAATTCACTGATAATAGCAGGGGACAGGGTTATGATGCCCACAGGCGCATACAGCTTGAAGCCGTATGGTAAAATACTATCCGAATTTGCTGGCATAATGCCTGAACTTAATGTATATTCTATTACCGGTCCGACCAGCGCCGCATTTTATGCAACTAATAAATACAGCACCGGCAGTTATGATCAAAGCAAGGCAGAGGGCATTATTGCGGGAAGCGCTGACGGAGTGACAGTAGTAAAAGCATTTGATAAGCTTATGGAGCATAAGAATGAGCACATTTATTTCCGGTCGGATGTCCATTGGACCGCACTGGGAGCTTATTACGCATATACTGCATTCTGTGAGTCCTCGGGACAGCAGCCGGCAAGTATAGAAGAGGATTTTACGAAAGACACATTTGAACCATTCCTGGGAGGATTGTTTGCACAGATATATAAGATGCCTCAGGCATCGAGGCTTAAGAACAATCCCGAGAAGCTCGACTATTACATCCCGAAGCTTGGCCATCAAGTGACATTATATACGATGGGAAACCTCAGCAGTCCAAATGTAAAGGATGGTATTATCAACACTAACTTCAAGAGCCTTGGGGCATATAAGTATGCCTGCTTTGCATGGGGAGATCAGCATCTGGAGAAAATTGAAACCGATAACCCCAACGGCCGTAAGGTTCTTGTCATAAAGGATTCATACGGCAGCGCTCTTATTCCGTTTTTGACACATAACTATTCGGTGGTATATGTGATAGATCCGAAGGGATTCAACAATGAGGGTCTATTGGATATGGATGCAAAAACACTGATATGCGATCGGGAAATAGAAGATGTGATATTCTGTTTCTCTATTTATGGGAGCGGCAGACAAATAATCAGGGAAAGCCTTACGAGTCTGCTTCTGAAGTAGTGCCAATTAAGCGCACAGAGATAACGAGGCGAAAGATGTCCCCCATCTCTTTACGTCTTTTCAGCCTTCAGGCTGAAAAACGCTTGGTGGCGGGTACCGATTGCCTTTCATATATTTTCTTTCGATTAATCGAAAGAAAACGATGCGTTATAGGCTTAAGTTGGATTTTCACCGGCAAAGTGTGACTCCGCTTCGCTGCCTGTGCGAAAATAAAAAGACCACGATTTAGTATGAATCATGGTCTTTGTTAATCTCTCCAGTTCAATTCACCTGCCGTTAAGCATTTGTGGCTGCAGTCAATTCACAAGCCGTTAAGCATCTGTGAGTGCTATTCCCGGACTGGCGGTATACATATTCACTTCGCTTTTGCCTATATCCAGATCATCAGCAGATATGCTGATGATTTTATAGTCGATCTGTCCTGCAGGTGTTTTGACAGTGACTATGCTGCCTACAGACTTTAAAAGTAGTGCTTTGCCCATTGGTGACAGACATGATGCATTATAGACATCATTGGCTGATTTCCCCGCAAAAGGAAACACTATACGGCAGCTCATGGTCTCGGAATCTTCCATGTCCTTTATCTGGACTATGCTTCCGATTATAGTGAACGGACATGTATCCATACCGTCCTTTTTCACTTTTATGTTATTGATGTATTTTTCCAGCTCGGCAGCATATTCCCTGAAGAATGCTTCGCTATCCATCCCTTTCCCAGCGTTCTCTGCAAAAAAACTTTTTATAACGGGTTCCTTCTCCCTTTCTATCTCAGCAACGTGGTCGGTCAGGATTTTGTACATCCGTTCAGACAATACTGTTTTATGCATTTCCATCTCCCTTTCAAAAATTTTACATACAAAATAATAAATACAAGAAGACACTTCGCAGGACCGTATGCGAAATGTCTTCTATATATATGCTAACATAAATGTAAATGGATGTCAATGGTGGAGCTCATTGACAATTAATTGAACGATACTAATTTTAAGGATAATATTGTATTAAATAACAAAGTATCTTTTAAATACAATTAGTCCAATAAAAAACCTGAACAGAATAATATGTGGTATGATATAATTTACCTGACGATATGACGAAGCTTGCCATTATTGTAGGGGGAAGTGTTATGGAAATGAGCAGTAATGCATTTATGGGGGAAGTTGATGTATACCTTTACGGAATGACTGTCTATTCAACTGTACATATATTGCATGGTGATTATCCTGAAGCCGATTCATACGCTGAAATAAAGCAGACATATCTCATACCGGGGGGCGAGACTGGGAATTCAGCCATAGTATTGTCACAGTGCGGTTTAAATGTGAAGATCGACGGACCGTATCTGGGTACAAAGACGAAGGAGGGCATCCTGCATTATTGCCGCAGATTTGGCATCGATTGTACAGGCATGGTCTATGATCAGGAGTTTGACGGTGTTTCAGATATGGTGATCGTAGACAGCAGCACGAGAACTGTATTTGGAAGATTCGGCGGCTATTTTAGAGAAGGAAAAAGGTGGTCGAATTTTGATAAAAATGCTGCTATGGCGTCAAAAGTAGTTTCAATCGATCCATTCTTTGGTGAGATTTCGAAAAATCTTGCGATTTTTTGTCATCAAGTTAAAAAGCCCTATGTTACTATAGACTGCGAACCGGATAGTGACTTGCACAGATATGCGTCAGCTACAGTGATCTCCAACGAGTTCATACGCAACAGCTTCAAGGAGACAGATATTGATGAGCTATTTTCAAGATATACAGAAGCGGGGGATGGTCTTGTCATATTCACATTTGGCTCAAGAGATATCATCTTTGGAAGAAAAGGCGGGAGTGTTCAAAAATTTACCCCGTATAGAGTTAATGCAGTCGGGACTCTGGGAGCTGGAGATACCTTCAGAGGCGGGGTCGTATACGGGATCTTAAAAGGATTGAGCGACACTGATACCGTGAGATTTGCCGCAGCTACCGCAGCCTGTGTCTGCAGGAGATTTCCGATGGTGCTTGACCCTCCGTGTATTGAGGAGATCAAGGAGCTGGCCGGTCTTTGATAACAGGGTCGGCAGATGACTGTTCATCCTTCTGATACTGCAGCATATAAAGTGAATAATACATACCTCTTTTTACCAGAAGCTCCTGATGGTTGCCCGATTCCCTTACCTTTCCCTTGTGCAGCACAATAATGCTGTCAGCATGCTGTATTGTTGACAATCTGTGAGCGATAACTATTGTAGTTCTGTCTCTGGTGAGTTTTCTGAGAGCGTCCTGTATCAGAAGCTCTGTTTCAGTATCTATGTTTGAGGTCGCTTCATCCAATACCAATATCGCAGGGTCGAAAGCAAGCGCCCTTGCAAACGCCAACAACTGCCTCTGACCGGCTGAAAAGGTCGATCCGCGTTCCATGACCTCCGTATCGTATCCCTGGGGAAGCCTTGTTATGAATCCCTCGGCATTGACAAGCCTGGCTGCTTCCTGGACCCTTTCATCACTGATACCTGCCTCATTGAGCCTGATATTGTCCTTCAGCCTGCCGCTGAACAAAAAAACATCCTGCAGCACCACACCGGTTAGCCTGCGCAGATCATCCTTTTTGATATCTCTGATGTTTATACCGTCGATGAGGATCTCACCCTTTTGTATTTCATAGAGTCTGCTCAACAGGCTGATGATCGAAGTCTTGCCCGCCCCGGTGGCGCCTACGATTGCTACAGTCTTGCCTGCCGGTACTTTGAAGCTGACATCGCGCAGCACCCAGTCATCTTCGTTATATGCAAACCAGACATTTTTGAATTCTATCTCTCCTTTGATGCCTTTACCTGCGATAATTGATCCGGAGTCTTTCTCGACAGGTGTGTCAAGTATGAGAAAGATCCTTTCGGAAGCCGCCATGGACGCCTGTAGTATGTTGTACTTCTCGGCCAGATCGTTTATAGGCTGGAACAGCATGCTGATATAGTTGACGAAGGTATAAAGCACGCCGAACTGAATAGCGCCAGTGAGAACATCGAGCCCTCCGTACCACATTAGGAGCGCAAGGGCAAAGGAAGCCAGCATTTCTATGGCGGGACGGAAAAGGCCAAACGTCACTATCTCACTCATAACAGACCTGTGATATTCTTTTCCTGTTTCATTGAACTTCGCATAATTCTGCTTCTCCCTGTTAAACAACTGAATGATCCGCATGCCTGATATATTTTCCGATATGGCGGAATTGATTTTTGCCAGCGCCACCCGCACTCTTCTATAGACCTTTCTGATCCTGACTCTGAAAAAGATCGTAAGAATGACGACAACAGGCATTATAGCCAGTGATATGAGTGCCAGCTTCACATTCAGCCTGAACATTATCACAATGGTACCGGCCAGAATAGCGAAATCCTTCAGCAGCGTGACCAATACATTGGTATACATATCGTTGAGAGCCTCTGTATCATTTGTCACACGGGTCACAAGCCGGCCGACAGGGTTTTTATCAAAGAAGGACAGGGGCATTTTCTGAAGATGCGAGAAGAGTATCTGTCTGATGTTGTAGATTATGGATTGGCCTGCATAGCTCAGAATGTAGATCTGCAGCAGGTTAAACAGGAAACCGGCTGCGACCAGCAGAAGGAAATAGAGCCCCATCCGGTTAAGAGAGGCTGTATCGCCCTTGTTTATGAAATCATCTATTGTCAGACCTATCAGGTATGGTCTGACCAGATCCGCAGCCGTTGATGCGAACAGGAGTACAACAGCAGACAGAAATAAGTACCAGTACCTGGATGCAAACCCGAGCAGCCTTTTCATCAGACGGGAATCATATGCCCTGGCCTCCAGCTCTTCTTCTTCAAAGCCTGTGTTTTCATTGACGTTTTCATCAGCCATACTATTCAGCCTCCTCTATCTCGTCTGCCAGCAGCTGCCTGCTGTAAAGCTCATGATAATAACCGCCGAGTGCCAGAAGTGAAGCATGTGTGCCGCGTTCGATTATACTTCCTTCATCAAGGACGATTATCTCGTCTGCATCTTTGACGGCAGAAATTCTGTGCGATACAATGATACTTGTACGCTGTTTCATCAGCGTTTTAAGATCACGAAGTATGTACTCCTCAGTCTTTGCATCTACTGCCGAAAGACAATCATCTAGTATAAGTATTGTCGGTGAACCCAGTACCGCTCTCGCAATGGCAGTCCTTTGCTTCTGACCGCCGGAGAGCGTGACGCCTCTTTCTCCGACTACAGTGTCAAACCCTTTCGGGAATCCGGCAAAATCATCATACAGTCGGGCGATCCTGGATGCTTCTTCTATTTTACCAATATCAAGGCTGCGGTAAAAATCAATATTATTCCGGATCGTATCAGAAAACAAAAATGTATCCTGCGGAACATGGCCAATACTGCTTCTGAGTACGGCGAGCGGAATATCATTCACATCCCTTCCATCTATGAACAGTGTTCCATAGGGTACGGAAAGCATCCTGGAAACAAGGTTGATAAGAGTTGTTTTTCCGCTGCCGGTCCTTCCGATTATCGCAAGGGTTTTGCCCTTTTTCACAGTAAGGCTTACATCTCGCAATACTGGACCTGAGCTTCCGGGATATGTAAAGGTAAGGTTCTTGAATTCTATCTCTCCCCGGATGACATGTAAGTGCCTGGTTTGCGGATAGCTGCATGTTGGATGATTGCCTGTGTTTCTGCTGTGTGTTTCACGCTCTGTGATGTTTGGTTTCTTGCTTTGCAATGCCACACCTGCGTTCTCGCTTAGTTCTGCTGCATTTGTTCTGCTGGAGGCGCCGTACTGTTCTGTCTCATCTGTTCTGTCAGATATCTCGGGCTTTTCATCCATGATTTTATTGATACGCTTTAGTGATACAGAACCGCGCTCAAATATATTTGCGACCCAGCCAAGTGCTGTGATAGGCCATATCAGCATGCCCAGATAGCTGTTGAACGCAACGAAGTCCCCGAGGGAGATAGTTCCGTCAATAACCAGCAGGCCGCCATACCAGAGGGCGATAACAAAGGACAGCGATGATACCAGCATAACACTGGGGAACATCATGCTCATTAGCCGGATGAACCTGAGATTTGCGCGTCTGTTGATCTCATTCACCTGTTCGAACCGCTTTATTTCCTGCTGCTCCTGTACAAATGACTTGACGACCCTGATGCCTGAGAAGTTCTCTCTGGCGGTCTCTGTCAAATTTGAGAATGCTTCCTGCTGTTTCTGTACCGCATTTTGCATGATCCTCATGAAGAAAAATACTATGACAGCCAGCAGTAAAAGAGGTGCAAAGCTGGCGGCAGTCAGCCTGAAACCGCCAGTGTACCACATCATTATTAATGAGGCGATTGGGATAAGCAAACAATCCACTGCAAAAATGACTCCCTGTCCGGTGGCTATAGTGACATTATTCATATCATTGGTGGCGTGTGCCATAAGGTCACCCGTCTTATGAGTATTGAAGTAATTGGCTGAGAGCCTCTGAAGATGTGCATAGAACCTGTTCCTGAAGGATAGTTCTACAGAACGTGATACGCCGTATAGTGTATACCTGAACAGGAACCTGAATACCGCAATTCCTGCAGCAATAATCACAACTGCCGATGCAAAGACAGCCAGCTTTGATTGCGTAAGCGTTCCGCTTTCAAGATAATCGGTGGCTTCGCCGAGTATTCTTGGCATTATCAGCTGCAGAGCATCGACGCTTAAAAGGAATACTACACCCAGTACATATTTGTATTTATATCTAAGCAATAAGTCCTGTATATATCTTAATGATTTCATTCTGTACTCTCCCATATATTACTGCTGTATGCCTTGGTTGCAGCCTTTGAAATGGAGTTTGGCTGTTTCAGCCAACATTATACCATAATAACGAGTGAATGACGTCCCTCACTTCCCTTCGTTATTTTCAAATCTTCAGGCTGAAAAACGCTTGGTGGCGGTTCCAATTTGATTTTCAGGTATATCTCCCGCCTCGTTGAAACGTACAGAGGTAAAAAAATCTTCTACAATCGAAATTTTTCTTTGAACGATGCGCTAAAAAGAGCCTTGTTGCCTTATAACATTACTGTAATTTTAGCGAATCCGTAAAAACAGTAAAACCTCACCTCTATGCGTATTTATGTCAATCAAATTATGCGGAAGCGGAGGTGTGGGCTAATAACCTGGACTTAATCAAAGACAGTGGGCTAATAACCTGGCTTAATCAAAGACAGTGGGTTAATAACCTGGCTTAATCAAGGACAGTGGGAAATAACCTGGCTTAATCAAGGACAGTGGGCTAATAACCTGGCTTAATCAAAGACAGTGGGAAATAAATAGAGGAAATTGAAGTGAACTGTTTAAATTTTCAAGTAATGGGTAAAAAAATTAGTGAAAAACTGATTTTTGTCTATAATTGTTTTACATAATATAGGGTTGAACTGCGTTATCGTAAGAAAACATTGAAAATATTCACTATTGAGCTCCCATTACTTGAATTTTTTAGCATTATGGGCCCAAAATTATGTTAGATACGCAGAGTCTGAATTTTTTAGCATTATGGGCCCAAAATTATGTTAGATGCAAAAACTGCACTTTTAGCATTATAAACCCAAAATTATGTTAGATACGCAGAGTCTGAATTTTTTAGCATTATGAACCCCAAATTATGCTAGATACGCAGAGTCTGCATATTTGAGCAATATGAGCTCAACATGATGTCGGGTGCTTAAAACTAGGATTTTTAGCATTATGAACCCAATGGTAAATGGATCATTAATGGCATACGAATAAGTAAATTGTTTGTTTTTGGTGTGCAGGCAAAATACTTTTACTTTTAAGGTTTATTACCGATTCTGTTGTCCAGTGTGATCGTATGTTATGTTTGCATATCTTTATCGGGTATAATAAAATATACAATAATAGCATACGAATAAGTAAATTGTTTATTTTTTGTTTCGGGCAAAATACATAAAATGCCAGGAGCGGCGTCAGCGTAGTTTAGCGCCGCTTCGCTGGCGGAGGATGTCATGGGACTGCACAATTATCTGATGACTGTACGCAAATTGAATAATATGGGACGCTGGTCAACGGATTTTATGCATCAGCGGGCTACTGTCAGCGAGCATTCATTTTTCGTATCACAGATAGGTCAGATGCTGGCGCTGATCGAAGAGGAGAATGGTAAAACCGTCGATTGGAGCAAATTGTTCAAAAAACTGTTGAACCATGATGTAGTCGAAGCAATGACCGGTGACATCATCAGTACCGTTAAGCACAAAAATGAGCAGCTGAGGGATATGCTGAGCCTGCTCGAACGGGAGATCGTCGAGGAGAATCTGCTGGTCAGCATGGAGGAGCCATATAAAAGCATTTACAGGCAAATCCTTTTCGACGGCAAGGATGATACATTGGAAGGCAGGATACTCAAATGTGCGGATTATATCGATGCCATAATGGAATGCGTAAATGAAGTGAAGCTTAATAATTTGTATCCCTTTGTGGAAAAATTCCATTCGATAGTTGAAAAGCTGGCCCAGTCCGATCTTTCAAGTGCAGCTTACTTTATGGAGAAGATATTGCCCGAGCTTGTAAAGGGCTGCAAGGAACTGGAACAGGGCAGGAGCAGAAAAAAGTAAAAAAGCCTGTGTTTATTCATACGGCCGAAGAAGCTAAAAAAAATTGTGAATGAGGTGTACAAATGCTGACGAATCTTGAGATCAGAAAGGTCATACCCCACAGGTATCCTTTCCTGCTGGTGGACAAAATCATCGAAATCGAGCCGGGTAAAAGGGCAGTGGGAATAAAAAATGTTACAGCTAACGAACCTTTTTTTCAGGGACATTTCCCGGAATATCCGATCATGCCTGGCGTGCTGATAGTCGAGGCACTTGCACAGACAGCAGGTATCGCAGTTAACGCTGAGGCTGCGGGATCTGATGGAAGCAGCGGGGATGTAAAGCTTGGCGTGTTTGCCAGTATTGATGCAATGAAGTTCAAAAAACAGGTTATGCCCGGCGATACGCTGCGTCTGGAAGCCGAGATACTTTCTTCAAAGCTGGGCGTCGTAAAAGCAAAGGTCAAGGCAACGGTGGATGACAAGACTGCGGCCGAGGGCGAGATACGTTTTGCCATGACTTCCGTAAAAAGATAGGTCTGTACTCATCAATAGACAACTATGACATAAAGATGCCAGGGCTGTAAGCCCCGGCGTTTTTAATAGTGTTCATATGATGTGTGACAGAAGGCTTATTTGGCGCACAACCGGAGACACTTTAGTAATACAGTGACATCAAGGCATTGCTGTGTAGTGTGTATCAGCTTACAGCCAGCTTTTTTCTGGATTCGAGGAACAAATCGCCTACTTTATATATGTCGCCTGCACCCATGGTAATGACAAGATCGCCTGAATCTACGTTTTTGTCAAGATATTCAACGATATCACCAAAATCCTTGATATAAATTGCTCTTTTGCCTGCCAGCGCTATCCTTTCAGCAAGCATTGAGGAATTTACTTCGCCGTTATCTGCTTCACGGGCGGCATATATATCGGTGAGAATAATGAAGTCTGCAGCGTCAAAGGATGTTGTAAAATCATCCATCAGGCATTTTGTTCTTGAATATGTATGGGGCTGAAAAACGCACCAGATATGTGAATGGCTGTATTTCCCTGCAGCCTTCAATGTGGCTGCGATCTCCGACGGATGGTGAGCGTAGTCATCAACGACAGTGACACCATCGCTTACTCCCTTTATTTCAAACCGTCTGCAGGTTCCGCCATATTTCTGCAGAGCTCTTGCGGCGGATGCGGGACTGCAGCCTGCAAGACTGCATGATGCGATCGCTGCCAGTGAATTACTGACATTGTGTATTCCGGGAACGTTTAGTCTGATCTCGCATACCTGCTCATTTTTATATAACAGCTTATAGGATGCGCAGCCCTTGTCATCGAATGATATATCTGATGCGCTCCAGGTATACTGGCTGCCGCTTTTTACTCCGTATGTTGTGATGCTGCAGGTGATGTCGCCAAGAATATCGATAGCGGCAGCATCATCACCATTTACTACGATGTACCCGTAATCCGGTACCAGGCCGGCAAACTTTTTGAACACATTTTTAACGTCGTCTATGTTTTTGAAGTAGTCTGCATGATCGAACTCTATATTCAGTATAACTGCGATCCGTGGATGTAACCTGAGAAAGCTTCCCGTGTATTCACATGCTTCTGCTATGAAGTAATCACTTTTTCCAATCCTTGTGGTCCCACCTATGGCATTGAGCTCGCCGCCTATATGGATGGTTGGATCAAGACCCTGTTCCATCATAATCATCGATATCATCGAGGTTGTCGTTGTTTTTCCGTGGGTACCGGATACAGCAAGGCTCCAGGGATATTTTTTCATGATCTCGCCGAGCAAGGCTGCTCTGTCGATATAGGGAATGCCGGCTTCAGCTGCCGCCAGGAGTTCAGGATTGTCAGGCTTAACAGCTGCCGTGTATACCAGAAGGTCTGCTCCCTTAATATTATCCGCATGGTGTCCGATCGATGTCCTTATACCGATCCGGTCAAGCTTTTGTATTATTGATGAGGGTTTCATGTCCGATCCGGTCACTATGTACCCCTGATCAGCAAGTATTTCTGCGAGCCCGCTCATACTTATGCCGCCGATGCCGGTGAAATGCACCCTCTTGATTTTTTCAGAGCTTAAAAGTCCGTCAGTCTGCAATTTTTAACACTCCCCGACCATATTTTTTTCTGATAAATAAATCATACAATAAAATTTCAAAAAAGTAAAACAGACATCCCATACCGTAAGCATTGACAACTATCTGATATAATATGCCGCATATTTTATTTGTGGTATATGTGTTTTATGTGTTATTATATTCCTCTTTCTCATATATGTATGCTTATAGAAGGTTGGCCTTCATAAAAATGACCAGGCCCTCCATTAAATTCTAAATAAATACGAACATTTATCAGATATATTGTTAAATCATTCGGATTATTGTATTATTGAATAAAAAAGAGAGGACTGTTCCAAAGGGAAGAACCGTCCCAGGAAGAGAGGACTGTTCCAAAGGGGAAGAACCATCCCAGGAAGAGAGGACTGTTCCAAAGGGAAGAACCATCCCAGGAAGAGAGGACTGTTCCAAAGGGAAGAACCGTCCCAGGAAATGAGTGATCATATGGACAAGCTGCAAAGAAACGAAAGGATATCGGCACTTCAGCGGATGCTGTGCGAATCGCCGGGAAAGGTCTTTACTCTGGGCTTTTTTACAGAAAAGCTCAACTGTGCGAAATCCTCCGTGAGTGAGGATATCGATATGATTCGGAGTTCACTTGAAAAGACCGGAACCGGTACGATAGAGACAATATCAGGTGCATCGGGCGGAATACGGTTTGTCCCTGTGATGTCTGCGGGAGCGGTGCTCGAGCTGGCGAACAGACTCAGTGCGGAGCTTTCAAAAAGAAAAAGGATACTGGCCGGGGGCTACATCTATATGCTTGATATAATATTCGACCCCGAGATAGTTTCGGAAATAGCAAAGATATTTGCCGGGTATTTCCGCAGTAAGGATCCGAATTATGTCATAACTGTAGAGACAAAAGGCATACCACTTGCATTTATGACAGCAAGATATCTTAACAAGCCCCTTGTGATCGTTCGTCATTATAACGAAGCAACTGACGGTGCATCCGTGAATATAAACTATATTTCAGGATCATCCCAGAAAATTCAGACGATGGTGCTGCCGCTCAAATCGCTAAAGCGCGGCTCGCGGTTGTTGTTCATAGACGATTTTATGAAAGGCGGAGGGACAGCAAAGGGAATTTTTGAACTGGCGCGAGAATTTGAATGTGAAATGGCCGGAACAGGTGTGCTGATACAAACGGCGGAGCCTGACAGAAAGCTGGTGGATGAGTGGTTTTCTCTGCTGACGCTCTATGGTGTAGATGAAATCGCTGGTATTACCGATATCAGGGCGAGCGGTATGGCGGACAGCCAACCGGCTTCTCTCGTAAAGCCCGATCGGGACTAAACTAAAAACAGACACTACTCATTATTGCCAAATATAACAAAAAATTAAGATGATAAGAAGGAAAATGTTATTTTATATAGAATATATAATGTACACTAATTAAAGGAAGGTGGTAGCATAAATGGAAATCACGGATGTCCGCATCAGGAAAATCGACGTTGAGGGTAAAATGAAAGCGGTCGTATCGGTAACTTTTGATAATGAATTCGTAGTGCATGATATCAAAGTTATAGAGAGCCAGAACGGCATGTTCATTGCGATGCCGAGCCGGAAGACCCCCGACGGGGAATTCAAAGATATAGCGCACCCGATCAATGCTGTCACACGAGATAAAATTCAGAAGGCGATTCTGGACAAATATGTTTCGACAACAACATCTGAAGAATAATATTTTAAAGGCACTTTGAGCAGAAGTGTCTTTTTATTTTTGTGCAATAATTACGTTGAAATATCTAATAAAAAGTGCAATAATATTATGCGAAACTCGAAAGGAATCGCATAGATGGAAAATATAACTGCACTTATTCTCGCTGCAGGCGAGGGCAAAAGAATGAAGTCCGACAAGGCAAAGGTACTGCATCAGGCATGTGGGAAGGCCATGATCGAATGGGTTTATAGTGCTGCGTGCAATGCCGGAATCAGTAAATGTGTTGTCATAGTAGGCCATAAGGCTGCACAGGTAATGGACTATATGGGAGACAAGGTCGAATATGCGATGCAGGAGCAGCGTCTGGGAACAGGACATGCTGTTCAGATAGCCCGCAGCTTTATCAGTAAAGGCGGGTATATCCTTATTCTTTATGGAGATACACCTCTTATCACTGCCGAAACTATAAAAAATGCAATAGATGAATTGAGAAAAAAGGAGCTCCATGCAGTAGTGATTTCTGCTGACGTAGATGATCCCCATGGATACGGACGTATCGTAAGGGATGCTGAGGGTTGTTTTCTTAAAATAGTCGAACATCGTGATGCAAATGAAGCAGAAAGAGGCATTAAGGAAATAAATTCCGGAATGTATATTTTTTCAGCTAAGGAGCTGGAGGAAGCGCTTGATCTGCTCAGAAATGACAACGATCAGCAAGAGTACTATCTGACCGATACGTTGGAAATAATGCTGACAAGAGGTTATAAGGTCGGCGTTTACAAAGCCAGGGACGGTGATGAGGTGCTTGGCGCAAATGATCAATCCCAGCTTGACAGGATATCCGGCATCCTTGCGGGAAGGATAAAAAACTGCGGCAATTGATACTGCAGTGAAATATTGTTAAGATAATATCAGAAGAAAAGTAAATAGCAGTTTATCGTATTGAACATCATAATATTCAAAGGAGCATTGTTATGAATCTGCATGGCAAGGACATAAAAATATTCGCCGGGAACTCCAACGGACCTCTGGCGGAAGAGATCGCAGAAAGAATAGGTTTGCCGCTGGGTATGGCAACCGTTGGGAAATTCAGTGACGGGGAATCTGCTGTAAACATCGGCGAAGTCGTCAGAGGATCAGACGTTTTTGTTATACAGTCTACATGTACGCCTGTAAATGACAATCTGGTCGAGCTTCTGATAATGATCGACGCACTCAAAAGAGCATCTGCGGGCAGAATAACTGCTGTCATGCCTTATTTTGGCTATGCTCGTCAGGACAGGAAAGCAAGGGCAAGAGATCCGATATCTGCAAAGCTGGTAGCAAATCTGATAACTACCGCCGGTGCTGACAGAGTATTGACAATGGACTTGCATACACCACAGCTGCAGGGCTTTTTTGACATACCTGTGGATCATCTGCTGGGAGTACCGGTTATGGCCAAGTATTTCCAGGAAAAATTCAGTGATCCCAGTGATGTTGTTGCTGTTTCACCGGATGTCGGCAGTGTGACTCGTACGAGAAAATTTGCTGAATGGCTGGAGATCCCAATTGCCATAGTAGATAAAAGAAGACCCAAGGCAAATGTCAGCGAGGTAATGAATGTTGTCGGAGATGTCACCAACAAAAGAGTAGTACTAATAGATGACCTTATCGATACAGCCGGTACCATTTCAAACGGAGCAAACGCACTTATGGAGATGGGTGCGAAGGAGGTATATGCATGCTGTACGCACGGTGTGCTGTCAGGACCGGCATGTGACAGGATAGAGGAATCATGTATTAAGGAACTGGTCACCCTTAACACTATTCCGCTTCCGGAAGGAAAACCGACGGGAAAGATAACAGCATTATCAATTGCGGCTATTTTTGCCGAGGCAATCGAAAGGATATACGGGGACATTTCCATCAGCACTATTTTTACTCAGAAGGAATAAGCCGTGCGGGGGTGCTGTGTTGGAAAAGCTGATCATTATCGCCGGTCTGGGAAATCCGGGAAGAAAATATGAAAACACACGGCATAACGCCGGTTTCCTGACTATCGATCTGCTGTCAAAAAAATTTGGAATAAAAGTGGATCGGCTCAGGCATAAAGCTCTGACAGGAGACGGTATTATTGACGGTGTGAGGGTGCTGCTGGTAAAACCGCAGACATTCATGAATCTAAGCGGTGAAAGTATAAGAAATATCGTTGAATATTATAAGCTGCCGGTGGAAAATCTTATAGTGATTTACGACGATACTGATTTGCCGGCAGGTATGATCAGAATCAGAGCAAAGGGCAGTTCGGGGACTCATAACGGCATGAAGTCGGTAATATATCAGCTTCAGTCTGATGAATTCCCAAGGATAAGGGTAGGTATAGGGAAAGCTCCTGAGGGATGGGATCTTGCCGATTATGTCCTTGGCAGATTCACACCGGATGAGACCACCATCGTTGCAAAAAGTATCGAAAGAGCTGCAGAGGCAGCGGCAATGCTCGCTTCGGATAGTATAGAGGCGGCAATGAACAGGTACAACGGAGAACAAATAATTTAGGCAGGACCTTGAAGATATATGACAAGCTTTATCGATCCTCTGCTGGAACTGGACGAATTTAAGCAGATACTATCATCGATCCGTAATCATACCAGATCTCTAAGCATAACAGGGCCTTCTGAGTCACAGAAGGCTCATATCTCGTGTGCCCTTTGCAGCCAATGCGGCCAAAAGGGTATTTTTGTTGCTTTCAATGAGATGCAGGCCAGGCGGTTGTTTGAAGACTTCATCTATTTCTTGGGTGAGGATGTTGTTTTTTTCCCGACAAAAGAAATAATGCTCTACGATGTTGAGGCAAAGAGCTACGATACAGTCTATCAAAGGATTGCCGCGCTCGACAGACTCATCAGGGGGGATTACCGTTTTGTGGTGACTTCAATAGAGGCATTTTCTCATAAGCTGATCAGGCCCGAAACCTTTAGGGAATATGTTATCGATATAGACAACAGTACCAGGATGGATCCTGATGAGCTTATAAGGCGTCTGGTGATCTCAGGTTTTGAGAGAATGGAATCAGTTGAGAGGAAGGGACAGTTTGCAGTCAGGGGTGGGATCGTCGATATATTCCCTGTAGATACCGGCAATGCAGTGAGAATAGAATTCTTCGGGGACGAGATCGATTCCGTCAGATGGTTCGATACCGGCACGCAGCGGTCTGTGGGACATGCAGACAGTGTAAGGGTGCTGCCGGCGCGAGAGATGATCTATGACGCCGAAAGGAAAGAAGAAATAATCCGGGCTGTTGAGAATGATGCTGCCAAAGCCGCAAAAAAGAACCACAGTCTTTCACAGAAGATAAGAAGCGATATGGAGCGCCTTAAGGAATCATGGTATTTCCCCGGAGTCGACAGATATATTACTTATATTGCGGATAAACCAAATTCTTTATCTGATTATACAGCAGATGATGTGCTTGTTTTTATGGATGAACCGATCAGGCAGAAGCAGCGTCTCGAAAATCTGCTGCTTGAACATGAGGAAATTTGTAAGGCGCTCGTTGAGAAAGGCAGTCTGCTCCCCGAGGGCAGCGACATGTATTTTGACTATGAAGCTGTTTTTTGCGCTGTCACAAATAACAAGACTGTATATCTGAATTCTGTGAACGCAGATGCTATAGCATCAAAAGAATCGCCGATTTTCAGTATCCCCTGCAGGACCATGAGCTCGTTTCAGGGGAGCATCGACATGCTGGCTGAAAACCTTTCGACATGGAAGCAAAACAAAAATCGAATACTGGTGCTCTCCGGCACAAAAGGACGCGGAGAGCGGCTGAGAGAATCGTTGTCGGATAAAAATGTTGAATCGGTGTATATGGATCAGGTCGCCCAGCCTGTAATGCCCGGTCAGATCATAATCACCCATGGCAGCCTCCAAAAAGGATTTGAGTACCCGACCATAGGGTTTGTTGTGATCAGTGACAAGGAAGTATTCGGACAGGATAAAAAGAAAGCTGCAAAGAGTGCCGGTAAACGCAAAGGGCGTCCGATCAGCCTGTTCACCGAGCTGGATATAGGGGATTATGTGGTCCATCAGGCTCATGGCATAGGCCAGTATGTCGGGATGGAGAAGCTCTCTGTTGAGGGTGTAAAAAAGGATTACCTCAAGATCAGATACCAGGAAGGTGCGTTTTTATACATCCCGACGAACCAGATGGATCTGATCCAAAAATACATAGGATCTGAAGGAAGGCAGCCAAAGGTCAGCAAGCTTGGAGGATCGGACTGGACAAAAACCAAAACCAGGGTCAAGGAATCACTCAGAAAGCTGGCTGCGGAGCTTATAAAGCTATACGCCCAGAGGGCGGCTACAAAGGGATTTACCTACTCCGGCGACACTGTGTGGCAAAAGCAGTTCGAGGAACAGTTCCCCTATGAGGAGACTGATGACCAGCTCAAATGTATTGAAGAGATAAAGCAGGATATGGAATCCGGAAGGGTTATGGACAGGCTGCTTTGCGGCGATGTGGGATATGGCAAGACTGAAGTTGCGATACGGGCAATTTTTAAGGCGGCAATGGACGGCAAACAGGTGGCTTATCTGGTTCCGACAACCGTTCTGGCTCAGCAGCAGTATAACAGTTTTGTAGAAAGACTGAGAGATTTTCCTGTGACGGTCGATGTAATCAGCCGCTTCAGATCACAGCCGGAACAGAAACGGATACTGAAGGAAGTTAAAGCCGGCAATGTGGATGTGCTGGTGGGTACCCACCGACTGCTTCAGAAGGATATCCGTTTCAAGGATCTCGGCCTTCTGGTCATCGATGAGGAGCAACGCTTCGGCGTATCCCACAAGGAACGTCTGAAAAATCTGGCACCCGGAGTTGATGTGCTTACTCTTACGGCTACGCCTATACCAAGGACGCTCCATATGTCTCTTGCGGGAATAAGAGATATAAGCATTATAGAGGATCCGCCCGAGGAAAGATACCCGGTCCAGACATACGTAATGGAATATAACAGGGATGTAATCAAGGATGCCATCATCAGGGAGATTGGCAGGCAGGGGCAGGTGTTCTATTTGTATAACCGGGTCAGGACTATCGATATCAGAGCATCCGAGATACAAGCCCTGGTGCCCGATGCTAGGGTGGCTGTAGCCCATGGCCAGATGGATGAAAGACAGCTTGAGGACATTATGTTCAGCTTCATAAAAGGGGAATTCGATGTGCTGGTATGTACGACGATAATCGAATCCGGACTTGATATGCCCAATGTCAATACAATAGTTGTGGAAGATGCCGATAAGATGGGCCTTGCGCAGCTATATCAGCTGAGGGGCAGAGTAGGCCGCTCCAACAGGCTAGCATATGCATATATAACCTACAAGAAGGACAAAATCATATCGGAAATCGCAGAAAAAAGGCTTCAGGCAATAAAGGAATTCACCGAACTGGGATCAGGATTCAAGATAGCTATGCGGGATATGGAGATTCGCGGCGCAGGGAATTTGCTGGGACCGGAACAGCATGGTCATATGGAATCGGTGGGTTACGATATGTACTGCCGTCTTCTGGACGAAGCTGTCAGAGAACTGAAGGGTGAACCGCTGAAGAAGGAAGAAGCGGAGGTTTCCATCGAAATAAACGCAGACGCATACATAGATGACTCCTACATAAGCGTTGAAAGCAGGAAGATAGAGATGTACAAGAAGATCGCTTCAATAAACGATGAGCATGATGTCATCGACATCGAAGACGAACTGACCGACAGATACGGCGATATGCCCGAACCAGTAAGGAACCTGATAGCGGTGGCGCTTATAAAATCACTGGCAAGATCTCTTGGATTTTCATCCGTTACGGAAAAGAATGATACTGTGGTGTTCGGACTGTCTGACATAAAAAATATCAATTTTAAGATAATAGCCAAAGCAGCGGAAAAATATAAAAGGCAGCTGCTGTTCAGCGCAGGATCGGCTCCCTGCCTTGTTTACAAGGTATCAGCCGGACGCAGGGATCGTCTGCTGGATAATATTAAAATTTTGTTACAGGACCTAAAAAGCTATGACGCTGGCTGATTATCTATTATAATGTATTTATTCCTCACCACTTTACATGTTTTCGGCCATTGAGGCTGAAAAACGCTTGGTGGTGGATACGGATCGAACTGCGGCTTTATGGCCGTTAATTGTCTGGAGCAAACGAAGAGCAATTAGTTTATATCATATATGAGGAGAGATAGCTTTGGAAAATAACAAAGAAAAAAGAAATTATGGCGGCAGTACGGAGGCAATAGAGAAAACCGGGCTGCCTTTGTTCGTGAAATACGGATTGATAGCTTTTGCCTCCATCGTAGTGATCGCCGTAGCGTTGGTGATATACTTCTCATCAGCCGTAAACGTTGTTGCGACCATCGATGGAGAGAAGATTACCGAAGGTGAATTTAAATACTATCTTGAGGTTCAGAAGCAGGTCATGTATTACAGCGCACTGCAGGAAGACAGCAACATTACCGAGGAGTCATTCTGGGCGACGAAGATAGGCGGTGAGGACGCTGTAGAAGTGGCTAAGAAGAAGGCGATAGATGACCTGAGGAACATAAAGACACAGTATAAGAAGGCAAAGGAAGCCAAGATATCGCTGACCAAGGAGGAGATGGCCTATATCGACGACAGCATCCAGAGGGAAATAATCGATACTATGGGCGGAGGAAACAAGATCAAGGCCAACAATGCTTTCAAAGAACAGTACGACTTTTCCATGGATGTGCTCAGGGAAGCTCAGATACAGACATTCATAGTTCAGAAATATAGAGAAGATGAGACAGCGAAAATAACCGATGCAGAAATAGAAGAGTATTATACTAAGAATACTACAGCATTTAAAACCGACACATCATACAGGTACGGAGCCGAGGAAGCAGTATGGGCAAAGCACATCCTGATAATTGCAGGGGAAGATGCCTCTGAGGAGGACAAGGATGCAGCCTTGAAAAAGGCTGAGGAGCTTATTGACAGGCTGAAATCCGGTGAAGACTTTGCAGCTCTTGCCAGAGAAAACTCAGAGGATGGTTCCAGCCAATGGGGCGGAGATTATTTATTCGGGAAGGGCAAGATGGTAAAGGAGTTTGAAGACTCAGCATTTTCTCTTGAACCGGGACAGTTTACACAAGCTCCTGTCAAGACACAGTTCGGATATCATATTATTAAGCTCGAAGAGAAGTATGAAAAGGGTGAGGCTGCGAGCCTCAGATGTGCAAAGGAGTATTTTGAATTCGGTCGCAGATACGTGTATGATCTGAAGATGAAAGACCTTGCTGATAAAGCCGAGTACAAAATCAACAATTCGATTTACAGCTCAATCAAGTAATTTACAGTAAAAAAAGAGTCATGATTACCGAGGGCTGCCTGAAATGGCGGCCCTTTGATTTTTAAGAATGTGTGTTAAGCTTTATCACAATTCGCCTCATATGTATAAAACTCCAATAAACAATGAATACTAAAAAAGCAATGTGAAACAATTCTGTTAAGGAGGTAACGACATTGAAGGCAACCGGTATCGTGCGGAGAATAGATGATCTTGGCAGGGTAGTTATACCCAAGGAGATCCGTAGGACATTAAGAATAAGAGAAGGCGATCCTCTGGAAATATTCACCGACAAAGAAGGTGAAGTAATACTTAAAAAATATTCTCCAATTGGTGAATTGGGCGATTTTGCTACTCAATATGCGGAATCGATACACAAGACCAGCGGATATATGACCTGTATAGCTGACCGGGATACTATCATTGCAGTGTCAGGTGCGTCTAAGAAGGACTTTCTGGAAAAGTCACTGAGTCCGGAAGTGGAAAAGGTAATAGAAGAAAAGGCTACTTTTGTGGTAAAGTCATCTGAAGACAAGAGCATATCCATTCTGGCTAACGAAGGCTCGGAAAAGAAATATGTTGCACAGGTGGTTTCACCCATTATTTCGGAAGGTGACCCTATAGGCGCAGTGATGATTTTATCAACTGACCCGGGCAGCAAAATGGGAGAGGTCGAAGCAAAGCTTGCACAGTCAGCGGCAGGTTTCCTGGGCAAACAAATGGAACAGTAGGAACAAACAGCAAATAGGGTTTTTGTAAAGAAAACAGCAGAAATACAATCTGCTGTTTTTTTCATTGCCACCACTCCTGTTTCGAAATTGTTACATCAAAATTACTATATCGTGTCACTAACCCTATAAATAAGGTGTTTATGCTATAATTTTTTCATACCGTGTAAGTTGCTTGTTATGCGGGATACAACAATAGGGTGCGGGGTGTGCATGCAGTTTGATGCGATAAATGCCAGAATAACGGATATTCGGGACAACACTGAAGAAATCGGAAGGTTTGTAGAGGAGTATAAGCCTTTTATTGCGTCCTGCGCTGAAAAAGCCTCCGGCAGGTATATGAACTATGGTACCGACGATGAACTGAGCATAGCAATGATTGCATTTGTTGAGGCTGTCAGGTCATTTAACAGTTCAAAAGGAAACTTTTTTACATTTTCGCGCAACGTTATCAAGCGCAGACTGATTGATTATTACAGAAGTGAAAAACGGCACAGTGGTGTTATTTCATTAAATGCTTACACTCAGGACAGGGAAGAGGAGTATGACCTCAGCAGCAATGAAGCGATCCAGGCCTTTTCGGATATGAACATCGCCGAACACAGAAGGCTTGAGCTGCAAGAGCTCGGAGAAGAGCTCTCGAACTGGGGCATTACATATCAGGATCTTGCCAAAGTATCTCCAAAGCACAGAAAAACCAGGCAGCAATGCGCAGAGCTTGCCGGCACCATACTGTCGCACCCGGATATATTGCAGTCTGTTATATTAAAGAAGTATATGCCAGTATCAGAACTGGAGAAAGCATCACGATTACCCCGAAAATTTATAGAAAGATTCCGAAAATATATAATAGCAATTGTAATTATATCAATAGGAGATTACCAACATATAAAGGATTATATAAAGCTTTAGAAAGGGGGGCTGGAAATGAGGGGCATCATAGCAGATATAAAGGGCAAATATGCAGTGATAATGACACAGGATGGCCTGTTCAAAAGGGTCAGAGCTATGCCTGAAATGATGGTTGGTGCTGAAATAGATCTGGACCGGCCTTCCGGGGCAGCAAAGAACAGCAGGATGATGAGGAGGATTGTCACGATCGCTGCATCATGCCTTATAGCACTTGGAATAGGCTTTGGAGCGTACATCTATACAGTCCCGTACAGCTATGTGGATCTTGACATTAATCCGAGTATCGAACTGACAGTCAATATTTACGATAGGATCATAGATTACGAGGCCTTGAACGAAGATGGGGAAAGGCTGATACAGGATAGAGGCCTAAGGCACATGAAGCTTGACAACGGTGTGGCACTGCTGTTGAACAGTGCTGTAGAGAAGGGGTACCTTAAAACACGGGCTGAGGGTATTGGATCTGTCGGGCTGGATAGTGCAGATGGACAGGGTACAGTAAAGGATAGTCCGGATATAAACGAAGACGGCATACAGCCTTCCGGAAACGGCGAACAGATTCCGAACGGCGGATTGCCGCAGAGTGAGGACAGCAAGCAGCCTGACGGGGGTAATGATGGGTCCGGAGAGGATCAGCAAACTGTAGAAAGCCCAGGGACAAAAGACAATAGTACAGATCCTTCAGGTACAAAAACACCACCTGACGAAAAAAACGGCATATCAAAGGGAAATAACACTGAGCGCGGAAATAAAGGCAGAATAGAAAATGCAGTGTTGCTGACCGTTGCCAGCAACAATACCAAAAAGGCAGGTTCACTGAAAAAGAATATAGAAGCTGCAGCATCAAAAGAACTCGACAAGGGTAATGTGGATTCCAGGGTGCTGGTCGGCCAGACCAGTGTAGAACAAAGGGACGCTGCAAGGAAGTTGGGTGTTACGCCGGGCAAGCTGGTGCTTATAGAGGATGTGCTCGAGTATCTGCCGGAAACCGATATTGACAAATTCAAGAGCACTGCGGTCAAGGACTTACTTGAGCTTGCCCGGAACGCTAAGCCGGAGCGGCAGGAGGAGAAGGATCGGAACCAGAATGGCCGGGATGATAAGCAAGACAACAGCAAAGACCGCAGAGAAGACAGCGGAATTAATTCCAATAGCAGCAATAACAGCAATAACAGCAATAACAGCAATGACAGCAATAACAGCAATGACAGCAAAAAGAACACAAACAATATAAAAGATAACAGCAATAATGGCAGTTATAGAAACAATGGCGGAAACAAAATAGACGCCGGAAATAAAAACGCAGCCGGCGGCAAAGCAAATGAAAAGGATACTTCAGATAAGGGAAAGAGTGGTGTCTCATCGATTCTGGATGGTCTGCGTCAATGGTACAACAATAGCTGGAACCGGAAGGATGATGATGGACGCAGCAACACCCATGTTACTGATAAGAATAATGACAAGAAGGAAGATAAAGAGCAAAACAATAATACTAAAAACAGTAACAGCAGCAGCAACAACAATAACAGGAATAGTAATAACAGCGATAACAGCAATAAAGAAAATAACAGGAATAGTAATAGCAACAGCAATAACAGGAATAGTAACAGCAACAACATCAACAGCAACAGCAGCAATAACAACAATAACAGCATCAGTAACAACAGGCCTGGCATCAGTAAAAGGGATGAACATGACAAGGATAAGGGCAGCAGCGATGACAACAGAAAGAATGGCTCGCATGATCTTAAGGAAGCACTGGATGAATACGGCGACAAACTAAAAAGGGAAAGAGAACGCCTTAAGGATGAATTATTGAAGCAGATAGGCAGCAGAAATAATGACGGACAAGACAGGGATCGGATCGGTATTGGCAATGATAAAAGCGATAACAGAAACGACAGGCAAAATAACAGCAGCAATAAAAAGAATGGCCGGAGCAAAGGCTTCAGGGGGCAGTAATAAAAGTTTCTGATAAAGATATCGACATGATTCTGCAGATAACCTCAAAAACTAATAAAGCAGAAGCTTTGACCTGCCATGGGCTTTGTTTTATCAAAGCTGGCAAACAAGCTTATTCAATAGCATTTTGTAGGTCGGTGTCACAAATTTATTATGGCGACGCTACGTGAAATGACAAAAAATGCCTGAACCCTCCGCTATAATCGTTGATAGCGGGAGGGACAAAGGATGAAAACTATTACTGTACAAATGAGCAAGTCCGGCTATCTATTAAGGCTTATCAACAAAATCTTTCTTCAAAAGAACAACTTTATTATTTTGATTTCTGCATTCCTTATTGGAAGCAGCGGCATTACAGGCATGATACCGCTGGGTGCTGTCTTTTTTGCTGCATCCTGCGGTACAGCTGTGTCAAGGTTGTTGACTGCTGGGGCTGTTATACTCGGGACAGCTCTCCATGGATCTTTGGAGCTGGTGTATGTAAATGCAGCCTGTATGCTGCTGTTTTGTGTCTTAACGATACCGATTAAGGACACTAACGCAAAGATGAATGTAAAGGGTGCCTTCGCAGCTTTCCTTGCTATGCTGGTGCCGCAGCTAATGCTTGCAGGACTGCAGGGTTTCCTGCTTTACGATGTATTTAAAGCGCTGTTTTGTTCATTTATTGCCTTCGTGTTTTATTTTATATTCAGATTCTCTGTACCTATTATGTCGGGAGTGGTGAAGAAGGCGCTTCTCGATGGAGAGGAAGCGATCAGTGCAGGTATAACTGCAGCTCTGGTCGTATCAGGCCTTGGTCCGTTCCAGGTGATGGGGTTTTCGTTGAGGAATATTTTATGTGTAGCTCTTGTGCTGTTTTTTAGCTTTAAATGCAGTGCAGGGGCAGGTGCTGCTACGGGTGCTGTTACAGGCTTGATCATCAGCATTTCATCAGAGTTCACGCCATCGATTGCAGGTACATATGCTCTATGCGGAATGCTTGCAGGCATACTTGGAAATCTGGGCAAGGCTGGAGCAGCTCTTGGTTTTATACTGGGGAATATGGTTCTTGCGGTATACTTTAATGGTGCTGCCGAGACAATGCTTTACCTTCGAGATATTCTGGCAGCTTCAGTAGTGTTTTTTGTCGTGCCGGAAAAACTGACAGATCGTCTTACGTCGCCGTTTGTCAGAAAGTCAGCAGAGCTTGTGGACAGGCGGGGGTATTCCCGCAGGATAAGAGATCTCACTACAGAAAGACTAAAAAAGTTCGCAGGTGCGTTTATGGAACTTTCAAAGACATTCGGTGAGACTGCACAGACAAAGATATCGTCAGAAAAGCATGACATCAATGTATTGTTTGACAGGGTTGCTGACAGGATATGCAGTGACTGCAGCCTTTGCATGCATTGCTGGGAACGCAACTTTTATGACACATATCAGGTGATGTTTCAGATAGTCGAAAATCTTGAGATGAAGGGCAGGGTGGAGGAAAGTGACATCCCTGGTTATTTTCTGGACAAGTGTCCCAGGATCAATGATTTCGTCAATGCAGTAAACAATATGTATGAGCTTTTCAGAGTGGGAGTAGTATGGAAAGGTAAGATAGGCGAGAGCCGGGCTGTTATCAGCAGGCAGTTTGAGGGTATGTCGCATGTAATAAGCCGCCTTGCTGATGAAATCAATACGGATGTCAGCTTTCTGACTCCGCTGGAGGACGTTATCGCAGGGGTTCTGAAACGTGAAGGAATAAAGGTAAAGGAAGTCATCGCATATAAGGGATTTTGGGGGAAATATGAGATCAGTCTTTTGCATAGTGCATGCAACGGAGCCAGAGACTGTACTTCCATTATCGACAGAGTCATATCGGAGGCTGCCTGCAGAAGGATGGTACGCAGCGACGAAAGCTGCGCAAGGGAAATCGACGGGAACTGTTGCTTAAAATATATAGAGGCCGAAAACCTCAGGCTTACCACAGGGATTGCAAGGATGCCCAAATATGGAAGCAAGGTGTCTGGCGATAATTTCACTTTCATGGACAGCGGCAATGGGAAATATATGCTGGCATTAAGCGATGGTATGGGCTCAGGCTATAGTGCATCGGCTCAGAGCAAGGCTGCTGTAGATATGCTGGAAAGTTTCCTTGAATCGGGGTTCGACAAGGATATGGCTGTGAATCTTGTTAATTCGGTTCTCGTGTTGAAGTCGGACGAGGATAACACATGTACCATGGATATCTCTATGATAGATATGTACAGCGGAGAAGTCGAGTTCATCAAGATCGGTGCGGCGCCTACATATATAAAGAAGGATTCTAAGGTGGAAATAATCAGGTCAGCATCACTGCCGGCCGGTATACTGCCGGGAGTGGATGCGGAGCTGGCATGCAAGAGCATGGATGGAGGAGACATGATCATTATGGTGACTGATGGAATAATCGACTGTATGACAGAAGATGAACCGGGCGACAGGGTCCTGCTGAAGTTCATTCAGCATTTGGATAGCCTGAACCCTCAGCAGGTAGCAGGTTCGATACTGGATGAAGCAGTCAGGTGCTGTGAAAACAAACCCTTTGATGATATGACCGTGCTTGTTGCAAAGGTTTGGAAAAAACCTGCATAAGGCAGGAATATATAGGGAAATTGTTGTATAAAACCGTATTTTTTTTCACAAACTATAAAGAGGCGATAGATATCCCTCACTTCTTAATGTATTTTCAGCCTATAGGCTGAAAAACACTAATACGTCTTTTCAAGTCCTTCGGGTTGAAAAACGCTATGTGGCGGGTAAAATAGCCGGGTTGTTTTATCTGGCCATTTCGCTTGTTTCATTTGAACCAAGGCGCAAAAAAATGGTTTGTGGAGGATAGTATGGTGGCAGGTGATTCCAAGAGAATAGTCGTTATAAAGAATATTTCCTCAAATCTGATCGAAGAGGCTATCCTTATACTAAAGGGCGGATCAGATGAGCCGGTCAGCAGCAAAACAGGAAAACAGGCACGAAGTAAACCGGAAATTAAAAATGATTTTCTGCTCAAGGAAGCGGAGTATATCATAAACGAATACATAAGAGAACATGGTCTGATTAAGAAACAGAACAAGAGGATACCGCAGGGAGATTCGCCGCGGCGATTTAAGCTGTCCGTCAATGCAGCTGTTAATATTCTGCTGTCTGCAGCCGTTCTATTGCTTCTTGTGATCATAAGCAAAATGTTTTAAGCATTTTTTCAATGCACTTGCACATATTATGCCGTTGTGATAGAATAACAAATCAGAATCCTTGCCCTGCACACAGATGCAAGGCCGTTCAGTCCAGAAGGAGGTGAAGTCGAATGATGAACAAATATGAAAATATATTCATTATCAATCCCGATATTGGTGAAGAGAATGTACAGGCAATTGTTGAAAAAATCAAGAACCTGATAGAAACCTCTGCACAATTGGATAGTATTGATGAATGGGGAAAAAGGAAGCTCGCTTATGAAATAGCCGACAAAAACGAGGGTTATTACGTACTTGTCAATTTCAGCGCAGAATCCGAATTTCCGCGTGAGCTTGAAAGAATATACAAGATCACTGACGGAATAATCAAATATATGATCATTAAAAAAGAAAAATAGGGTGGTAGTATGAATAAGGTCATTTTAATGGGCAGACTCACAAAGGATCCGGAGCTAAGATACACTACGACTAACAATATAGCCAGATGCACATTTACACTGGCAGTGGACCGAAGGTTTTCCAAACCGGGCGAAGAGAAGCAGGCAGACTTTATCAACATAGTTGCTTGGAGAAACCAGGCAGAATTCTGCAGCAAGTACTTTACCAAGGGGTTGAAGGTTGTAGTGGTAGGAAGTCTTCAGAACAGGTCATGGGACGACAATGAAGGCAAGAAACACTATATCACCGAAATTGTAGCCGACGAAGTTTATTTTGCTGAAAGCAAAAGGAACGAGAGCGGAGCCTCATACAAACCGTCCGGACCATCAGGCTACGAACCTGCTGCGCCGGGTGGGCAGAATGATTCAGGCTTTTTCACGACCGATGATGAGGATGAACTGCCGTTCTGACAATAGGCCTTATTTGCCAAACAGCAGCATAGGGTCGGAAGACTCTGCATTAGTAATAAGAAAGGAGGCGTTTTGAAATGCCAGGTGGAAGAAGAGATAACAGAGGCGGTAACAGAGACTCATATGACAAGGGCGAAGGCAGAGGCGGCAGGATGAGAAGGGCCAGAAAAAAAGTCTGTGCTTTCTGTGTGGACAAGGTTACCGATATAGATTATAAGGAAGTAGCAAAGCTGAGAAAGTATATTTCCGAGAGAGGTAAGATACTTCCCAGAAGGATATCCGGCAATTGCGCAAAGCATCAGCGTCAGCTGACAACGGCGATCAAGCGTGCAAGAACAGTTGCATTGCTGCCTTTCACAGCGGAATAAATGCAAAAATCAACCCCTCTTGCGATCTGTTACTGATCCGGAGGGGTTTTTGATTTCCTGGAAAGCAAAACGGCCGGATATCCAACTTATTGATCCGGCCGTTGCCCTGCTCTCATAGAGCAGTTTTGGAGGTTGGGGTTATTCAACTGCATTCCCTCGTACTTTCCTTACCGCGGTTACTCGTCCTTGCATTAGTGTAACTTTTGGACTCATTCCCTTCCTGGCAATTTATTGTACAACCAATGGCTGTATTTATATTTACCCCATAACAATAAAATATAACAATTTATTTTATAATTTGTAACAATTTAAGTATGCTTTGTATGAGGTTTGCATAATGCACAAAGAAATGAACTGCTCGAATTTCACAGCATCATTATGGGTTTGAATGAGAATCTACCTCTCATTATTGTTGGAAAATTAAGAATTATAGTGTATTATAATATACACTGAAGAAGCCTGATAATTTCGAAAGGGATCCGAACCATATGATAAGGATTGGTTATTTGGGGCCGAAGGGGACATTTTCCCATGAGGCCATGATAAATTACACAGGGCAGTCACCGTATATCTCAGCGGAATATCCGTCGATATCGGAAATATTTACGGCAATGCTGGATGGAGAGCTTGATGAGGCAATCGTACCTATAGAGAATTCCATTGAAGGTGCAGTGAACGCAACAATGGATATGATCTCACAGGATACTGAGCTGATGATAAAGGCAGAGGTGGTGATATCGGTAAGAGAGCATTTACTCGTTCAAAGAGGCACTGATATTTCAAAGATCAGTTATGTGCTTTCTCATCCCCAGCCACTGGGCCAGTGCAGAAGATATCTCGCTGAAAGGCTGCCCCATGCATTGACGAAGGCGTCATACAGTACAGCTTCGGCAGCACAGGAGGTGGCAGCCGGTTCCGGTGATACCGCAGCCATAGGATCAAAAACAGCCGCTGAGGTTTATGGACTTGAGATAATAGAAGAAGATATACAGGACTATAACAACAATTTCACCAGATTCGTCGTGCTCAGCAGGACCGACGCCGTCAGGACAGGAAATGACAAGACATCGCTTCTGTTTTCCACCGAAGATAAACCGGGAAGCCTCTACAGGATACTTGACATATTTAATCTATGGGATATAAATATGACGCGGATCGAATCCAGACCTGCTAAAAACAGGCTCGGCAGATATGTATTTTTTGTTGATGTTCTGGGACATAGAGAGGATGAGGATCTGAAAGACGCTCTTTTGATGGTCAGCAGGAAAACATCATTTTTGAAGATACTGGGCTCCTACCCGATCAGCCCGACAAAACAGGATTAGGTGCAGGAAATAGTAATATATGGTAAAATAGTAGTAAACCGGGTGGGGAGTTGAGCGTATGGCAATACCTGAAAAAGAAATCGATATAACCAGAAATATAAAGCTTATAGAATGGTTGAAAAGCGAATTGCTTACAGATCTGGCAGATCTGTTCAAGGTACTGGCAAGGGGTGTCCGGGAAGAGCTTCATGAAGCTGTAGGAGAGATATTGTCGAATATAATCCTGATAAGCTACCTTTTGGGTAAACGGTTGGGCATCAGCTATAACGTTATTGAAATGAAGATACATAATAAGGTCAAGCTGGGGCTTGTCGAAAATCACGATGTTGAAAAATATTATGGTGATCTGTCTGAGTTGTCACGACATTTGGGCAGTAACAGACGAAAGGAGAAATGAGAGGGGCATTCCCTTTACAGATATGGACAGCAAAAAAATACTAAACATGCTTATTCCGCAGGCTAGCGTTCATATATGGGTCATACTGCTGCTGACGGCTGTCATAGCAGTTTTGGACTGGAGAGTTGCAATACCTTGCTTTGTATTGTTTGCTTACCTTACATATCACTATTTCAGGAGCAACTACAAGCGCAAGGCGGAAATATCCAGTTTTATTGAGAATCTGAATATCAACATAGATACTGCCACAAAGGATACGCTGCTGAACTTCCCCATGCCTTTGGTAGTAACTGAATTGGATGGCTCTATCATTTGGTATAACGGTTCATTCAGGGATATTTCCGGACAGGCAGACGTTTTTGAGGATACTGTCAAGAGTTTGGTAAAAGAGCTAAAAAGTAGTGAGCTGCTGCCTGAAAACATCAAGAAGACCTCCACAAGCATATCAAAACAGACAGATATCAACGACCGTCATTATAATGTATTGTGCAACATAGTCAGGCGTGATCAGAGCCAGGATACATCGAGCTATATGCTTATTCTTTATTTCATAGATGTATCTGAGCTGATCGATCTGAAAAAAATGTATTCTGATGAGAAGCTCGTTACCGGAATATTTGTGGTGGACAATTATGATGACCTTATGCAAAGCATGGAAGACCCACTAAGGCCGCAGATGCTGGCTGAAATCGATAAAAGGGTCGTTTCGTGGGTCTCCTTTACAAATGGGATTATAAAAAAGTATGAAAGAGATAAATACCTGTTCATTTTTGAACAGAAATATATGAAGGTACTGGAAGAGAAAAAGTTTGAAATATTGGACAGCATTAAGGAGATCAATATCGGAAATAAGCTGCCGGTCACGCTCAGCCTCGGATTCGGACTCAATGGCAGTACGCTGTCGGAAAACCTGCGTTTCGCTGCAGCATCCATCGATCTTGCGCTGGGGCGCGGAGGCGATCAGGTCGTACTGAAAAAAGGTGAAAATTTTAGTTTTTTCGGAGGCAGGACCAGGGAACTGGAGAAGAGAACAAAGGTTAAGGCAAGAGTAATTGCGTATGCGCTGCGTGAACTGATCGATCAGGCTGATAATGTATTTATTATGGGTCATGAGAATGCAGATATCGATTCACTTGGTGCTTCGCTTGGCCTCTACAGAATAGTCAAAAGCAGAAACAAGGATGCGTATATAGTGCTGAACAGGCTGAATCCCACCATCGAGAACCTTACAGCCAGGATAAGAAAAAATGAAGAATATGCTGATCTGTTCATAAACAGGAGCGAGGCTGTAGAGACACAGAGCGATAAGACACTTTTAATCATCGTCGATACTCACCGCAAAAGCTTCACAGAAATACCTGAGCTCGTCGAAAACGGGAGACAGGTAGTGGTCATAGATCATCACAGGAGAGGTGCGGATTATATACAGGACACAGTGCTTACATATCAGGAAACCTATGCATCATCCACCTGTGAGCTGGTCACGGAAGTGATACAATATATCGATGAGAAGCTGAAGCTGACGCAGCTTGAGGCTGAAGCGCTCTATGCGGGCATAGTCGTAGATACAAAGAGTTTTACCTTTAAAACCGGCGTCAGAACATTTGAGGCGGCATCGTACCTGAGACGTCAAGGCGTTGATACAGTGGCTGTAAAGCAGCTTTTCCAGAATGACATGGAAACATATATGAGCATTTCGGCAGTTGTAAGAGATGCTGAGCTTATAAATAATGAGATCGCTATATCCATATGTGATGCGGAGGTCAAAAATCCGCAGATGATAGCAGCCAAAGCTGCGGATGAGCTTTTGAACCTTTCAGGGATATCGGCATCCTTTGTGCTCTCCAGCGTTGACAGTGAGATATGGATAAGCGGCAGATCTCTCGGAGATATAAACGTGCAGATGATACTTGAAAAGCTGGGCGGCGGAGGTCATTTATCTGTTGCAGGCGCTCAACTGGAGGATTCTGATATAAATGATGCAAAAGATAAATTGAAATATGCTATAATGGAATATATAAATGAAATGGCAAAACCGAATACCTAAGATATGGAGGTTTGTATGAAAGTCATATTGAAGCAGGATGTCAAAGGACTGGGGAAAAAGGAAGACCTGGTAAATGTCAGCGACGGTTATGCCAGGAATTTTTTATTTCCGCGGGGTCTGGCAGATGAAGCGAATGCAAGCAACATAAACATAATGAACACCAGGAAGGAAGCAGAGAAGAGCAAAAAGAACCGTGAACTCACACATGCAAAGGAGCAGGCGAAAAAGCTCGGAGACCTGGAGGTTGTTATAAAGGCAAAATCAGGCGAAAACGGAAAGCTCTTCGGATCGATAACCAGTAAGGATATTTCGGACAAACTGAAAGCTGACTTTAAAATTGATATAGATAAAAAGAAAATTGTACTTCCCGATGCACTAAAGGCTACAGGGACATTTGAGATCGATGTGAAGCTGTATCCTGAGGTCAGCGGAAAGCTGAAGGTCAAAATAGAGAACGAATAACCGGAGGGGTCTTATCGTGGATATGGATGCCATTGGGAGGATACCTCCTCATAATATCGAGGCTGAGCAGGCAGTGCTTGGATGTATGTTGCTCGATTCAGATGTAATACCGACTGTAACCGAGCTTATTAAAAGCGTGGATTTTTATAGGGATGATCACCATGAAATATGCGAAGCCATAGTGGATATCACGGAAAAAGCAGGACCTGTCGATATCATCACCGTCTCTGAGCAGTTGCAGCACAGAGGGACGCTCGATGCAGTCGGAGGCCTCGATTACCTTGCAAGCATCACAAGCGCTGTGCCTACTACTGCCAATGCAAGGCATTATGCAAAAATAGTTGAGGAAAAATCGCTGTTGCGCCGATTGATAAAGGCAGCCTCAGATATTTCCGGAATGAGCTATGAAGCCTCTGAGGAGGCTGCGTTTGTGCTGGACAAGGCGGAAAAGAGCATATTCGACATACTGGAGAAGAGAAGCGCACAGGGCTTCACGCACATCAAGGATGTTCTTCTGGAAACGTTTAACCGGCTCGAAGAGCTCTACAACAGCAAGAGCTTTATTACAGGAATACCGACGGGCTTCACCGATCTGGACTATAAAACAGCGGGCCTGCAGAATTCGGATCTGATTCTGATCGCAGCCCGTCCTGGTATGGGAAAGACTGCGATGGCTTTGAACATCGCACAGTATGCAGCGGTACAGAAGCATGTGCCTGTGGCGCTGTTCAATCTCGAAATGTCGAAGGATCAGTTGGTCAACAGGATGCTGTGCAGCGAGGTAATGGTGGACAGTCAAAAGATGAGGACGGGCAAGCTGGAGGACGATGACTGGAATAAGATAGCGCAGGCACTGGCGCCGCTGTCCGAGGCTCCAATATATATAGACGACACACCGGGAGTCTCTGTTATGGATATCAGGGCAAAATGTCGCAGACTCAAGCTGGAGAAGAACCTTGGACTTGTTGTGATCGACTATTTGCAGCTGATGCAGGGCAGGGGAAAAACCGACAACAGGCAGCAAGAGGTCGCGGAGATATCCCGCTCGCTGAAAATTTTAGCCAAGGAGCTCAATGTGCCTGTTATAACCATGTCGCAGCTCAGCAGGGGTCCTGAAACGAGAACGGATCACCGGCCGATGCTTAGTGACCTTAGAGAGTCAGGTGCTATAGAACAGGATGCTGATATAGTCATGTTCCTGTATAGGGATGATTATTACAATCCTGATACTGAAAAGAAAAATATTGCGGAAGTCATAATCGCCAAGCACAGGAACGGATCGACCGGCACGGTCGAACTCCGGTGGTTCGGTGAATTTACGAAATTCGCCAATTTGAAGAAGGATGAATAAAGCCAGCAGTTTTATAACCAAATTTCAAAAGAAGGTTCTGGAAACTATTCGGAACCATCAGCTTATTGCACCGGGAGAAGGTATAGCCGCAGGTGTGTCAGGGGGACCTGACTCCGTGTGCCTGATCCATGTGTTGTATTCGTTGCGTGATTCTCTTAGCTTAAAGCTTTATGCAGTCCACATCAATCATATGCTGCGCAGTGTAGAAGCTGATCTGGATGAGGAATACACAGCCCGCCTTTGTGAGGATCTGGGAATACCCCTTTATGTCTCTCATATCGATGTGGCAGCTGCTGCAAAGAAAGAAGGTATTTCTCTTGAAGAGGCAGGCAGAGAGGTCAGGTACCGGGAATTTAGGAAATATGCCGAAGTTGTCGGCGCTTCTAAGATCGCTGTTGCTCATAACAGAAATGATCAGGCGGAAACTGTCATGCTCAATATTATCAGAGGGACTGGGCTCGCAGGTCTTTCCGGAATGGAATACAGGAGGGGCGATATTATAAGGCCTCTTCTGGGCAGCAGCAGAGATGAGATCGAACGATACTGCAAAACGGCCGGCCTCTCGCCGAGGACTGACAGTACCAATCTGGAGCAGGAATATACCCGCAACAAAGTACGTCTTGGACTGATTCCCTATGTAAATGAAAAATTTGGTACAAATTTTGTTGACAGCCTTTGCCGTTTGTCTGAAAATGCTGCCATAGACGAGCATTATATGGAGAAATGCGCTTATGAAGCATACAGGGAATCTATATGCGAAAAATTAAATGGATATGTATATTTGGATAACGCAGAGCTTTCTGCTCTTGACCCCGCAATACGGATGCGGGTGCTAAAGCTTGCCCTCAAGGATACGGTTGGCAGCGTTAAGGGGATAAGCAGCAAGCATTACCAGAACTTGTCAGACCTGATCATGAAGGGAATAACCGGGACACAGGCGGAGCTTCCCCAGGGTATCCGGGCTTTTATTTCCTATGGTGTTCTTCGTATTTTTTCGCAACAATCAGTTGGTGAGCAGCTTCGTGAAATCCCTTCATTTTCATCACAAGTTACTGTTCCGGGTGAAACAGAAGTGCCTGTGATCGATGCTTCCGTCACAGCTTTGGTTGGATTGCCGCAAAATATTGATAATTATGGCAGGTTGGGTTATAATCCTAAAGTGCAATATTTTGATTATGATAAATTCAACGAGGGAATATATATAAGAAACCGCCGGAATGGTGACCTTTTTAAACCCCTTGGTTCAAACGGAACAAAGAAACTTAAGGAATATTTCATCGACAACAAGATTCCGCGCGAAATGCGGGACAGGATACCGCTTATATGCTGCGGAAATGAAATTGTATGGATCATCGGGTATAAAATTAGTGATAAATTTAAGGTAACTGAAAATACTAAAAATGTGCTAAAAATCGAGTTCAACCGGAGGGGTCAACATGATTGGGGATATTGAAAAAATTTTAGTATCGCGCGAAGAGATCAGGGAGATGGTAAAACAGCTGGGCAATCGCATATCGGAGGATTACAGGGGAAGCGAGCTTGTCCTTGTAGGCGTTCTGAAGGGAGGCTTCATATTTCTTGCGGATCTTATGAGAGAGATCACGATACCTGTAGATATGGATCTTATAGCAGTATCAAGCTATGGTGCTTCGACAAGATCCTCAGGTGTCGTACGTATAATCAAGGATATGGATCTGGATGTAGCAAACAAGCATGTGCTCATAGTGGAGGATCTTGTCGATACCGGACTGACGCTGAGGCACCTTAAGGATCTGTTCCACACAAGAAGCCCGAAAAGCGTTAAGATATGCACCGCTTTTGACAAGCCGTCCAGAAGAAAGGTAGATATCGAAATCGAATATTTGGGCATAGAGGTCCCTGATGAATTCATAGTCGGATACGGTTTGGACTATGCGGGCAAATATCGTAATCTGCCTGAGGTATGTACTCTTAAGAAAGAAATTTATTCTTAAGTGCAACGGATACAGACAAAACAGGATTTGTTAAGGTATATTAGTTAAAATCCGCATTTATTGTGTTTTAGAAAGGTTTATGTTAATATAATATAATCTGGAAGACAACGGCAGGACATAGAGGTTCCGGGAGGGAGATATTTGAAGTATTTCAAGGGTTTAAGCTTTTATATAGTGATCTTTGTATTGGTGCTGTTCATACTGATGCTATACACCAGCTCCGGGAATCCGGCACAGCTCAGTTATACGCAGTTACTGTCACAGATCTCAAACAGTAATGTACAGAGTATTACACTGAAGGCTGACGAAGCAACGGTTGAATTGATCAACCCGAACAAAGGTTCAAAAACGAAAGAGTATGTTGTATATATATCTTCGGTGGATTCTTTTACCGAGATGGTGACCGAGGCATACCAAAACGGCCAGGTAAAGGATTTTAGAGTAGAAAGGCCTCCTACGGCACCCTGGTGGGTATCGATCCTTCCTACTATCGGTCTAATAGTGGTGTTCGTTATTTTCTGGGTATTTTTCCTTCAACAGTCTCAGGGAGGCGGAGGCAACAGAGTGATGTCCTTCGGAAAGAGCCGGGCCAGGATCAACACGGATGAAAAAAGAAAGGTAACTTTTGAAGACGTGGCCGGAGCGGATGAGGAGAAGGAAGAGCTGAAGGAGATAGTTGAATTTCTTAAGTCTCCCAAGAAGTTTATAGAGCTTGGAGCAAGAATTCCGAAGGGGGTACTGCTGGTAGGACCTCCCGGTACCGGTAAGACGCTTCTGGCAAAGGCTGTATCAGGAGAAGCCGGCGTTCCGTTCTTCAGTATAAGCGGCTCCGATTTTGTAGAAATGTTTGTTGGAGTCGGTGCTTCAAGAGTCAGAGATCTTTTTGAACAGGCCAAGAAAAGCGCACCGTGCATCGTTTTTATAGATGAGATAGATGCAGTAGGACGTCACAGAGGAGCAGGATTGGGCGGAGGACACGATGAACGCGAACAGACGCTTAACCAGCTGCTCGTCGAAATGGATGGCTTTGGAATAAACGAGGGTGTAATCATACTGGCGGCTACAAACAGGCCGGATATACTGGATCCTGCGCTGCTCAGGCCTGGAAGGTTTGACAGGAGAGTATTTGTAGGACTGCCGGATATCAAAGGCCGCGAGGCGATATTGAAGGTCCATTCGAAAGGCAAGCCGCTGGGATCGGATGTAAGGCTGGATGAACTCGCAAAGAGCACACCGGGCTTCACTGGTGCAGATCTTGAAAACCTGCTCAACGAGGCGGCGCTGCTTGCAGCACGTAAAAACAAGAAACGCGTAGAAATGGATGAGATAAAGGAAGCTACCTTTAAAGTAGTAGTGGGGCCGGAAAAGAAGAGCAAGGTCATGAGCGAAAAGGAGAAAAAGCTCACAGCATATCATGAGGCCGGCCATGCAATAGCTGTCAAGGTAGCATCGACCACAGACAAGGTAGACAGAGTGTCGATCATCCCTTCAGGAAGAGCCGGCGGTTATACCGCACACAAGCCGGATGAGGATAAGTCCTATCATACAAAGGCCCAGCTGATGGAAGAGATAATCATCGCAATGGGCGGACGGGCAGCAGAGGATATCGTGCTCGGTGAGATCAGTACGGGAGCGTCGAGCGATCTTAAGCATGCCAACAGTGTTGCAAGAAGCATGATCATAAAGTTTGGAATGAGCGAAAATCTGGGAAATATGATATTCGACGAAAATGACGAGGTCTTCATAGGACGCGATTTCGGTCATACCAGAAGCTACAGTGAAGAAGTAGCCGCCATGATCGACAAGGAAGTGAAGACGCTTATCGATACAGCTTACAAAAAGGCGGTATCGATACTGAATGAACATATAAATGTGCTTCACAAGGTTGCAGAGGCTCTGCTGGAGAAGGAGAAGCTGGAAGGTCAGGAATTCGAAGCGCTTTTTGCAGGGTGAACAGCCTGAATATTTTCTGTTGTTTTTTATAGTATAATATGTTAGATTTAAACTGCAGTATCAGATAATAAAAATGCATATTTAGCACAACCTTATCAAGAGTGGTGGAGGGACATGGCCCGATGAAACCCCGGCAACCGGCCCTAAGGCAGCGGTGCCAATTCCTGCAGGATCAGATATCCTGGAAGATGAGGAGATTAAGTTACAACCTCTTCATATTCAGGGAAGAGGTTTTTGTTATTTATGCAGTTGAAAGGAGATCATAAAATGTCAAGAAGGTTATTTACATCAGAATCAGTAACAGAGGGCCATCCCGACAAAATGTGCGACCAGATATCGGACGCAGTGCTTGATGCCATCTATACTGAGGATCCAAATGCAAGAGTCGCTTGCGAAACAGCAGTCACTACGGGAATGGTGCTGGTGATGGGAGAAATCTCTACAAGCTGTTATGTCGATATACCGAAGGTTGTAAGGAACACGATTCTTGAGATCGGTTATGACAGAGCGAAATATGGGTTTGACGGCGAAACCTGTGCGGTTATAACATCCATAGACGAACAGTCCGGCGATATAGCCATGGGTGTTGACAAAGCGCTCGAGGCAAAATCCGGGGAGATGAATGAATCACAGATCGAGGCAATAGGTGCAGGTGATCAGGGCATGATGTTCGGATTTGCCTGTGATGAAACACCTGAATTGATGCCGATGCCTGTCTCGTTAGCGCATAAGCTTACCAAAAAACTGTCCGATGTTCGAAAACAGGGAATTATCGATTATCTGAGGCCTGACGGAAAATCGCAGGTCACAGTGGAGTATGAAGGTGACAGGCCTGTTAGGGTCGATACTGTTGTGATATCAACACAGCATGGAGCAGAGGTTTCACATGATACTATTGAGCGGGATGTGATCGAGCTTGTGATCAAAAAGGTGATACCTGCAGAATTGCTCGACAGCAAAACGAAATTTCTCGTAAACCCCACCGGCAGGTTTGTCGTAGGGGGGCCACAGGGAGATTCGGGATTGACAGGCAGAAAAATAATTGTTGATACTTATGGTGGTTATGCACGACATGGCGGTGGAGCTTTCTCAGGCAAGGATCCGACAAAGGTCGATCGTTCGGCTGCATATGCCGCACGCTATGTGGCAAAAAACCTGGTTGCAGCCGGCCTGGCCAAAAAGCTTGAAATACAGCTGGCTTATGCTATAGGCGTCGCTAATCCTGTGTCGATACTTATAGATACTTTCGGTACCGGATGTATGGCCGAAGAGAAAATGGTGCAGCTAGTCAGGAAATACTTTGATCTGAGGCCTGCGGCTATTATTAGGGATCTGGGACTCAGAAGGCCGATATACAAACAGACTGCGGCATATGGTCACTTTGGACGAACCGACATCGACCTTCCGTGGGAGAAAACAGACAAGGCAGAGCTCCTGAAAAGAGCTGCAGAGGATATATGATTCTCATAAAAAAGAAATTACCCGCTTAGATTTGATTGTATTATGAAAAAAGCGGAACAAGGAGCACTGCTCTTTGCTCTGCTTTTTAAAGAAAAATTTCAATTATATCGACATCATTCCGATCATTGAGATCGATGATATATGGCTGAAGTACGGGCGGGCCTGCTTTGTTGGAGAAAATACTGATCCTTTGCCGTCGGCCATCCGTAGTACCGGAAGAAACGACGCTTCCCACCTCGCCTGTATTCAAAAGGACCAGAGTGCCTTCTCCGTAAACGGCTATACTGTTTATGAAAAGATCTACTATGTATGGATCAAAAAGGGTACCGGAATTTTGACGGATATATTGAGCTGCCACATGAGGCAGCTCCTTTTTCTTATATACTCTGTCCGAGGTCAGAGCATCGTATACGTCTGCCAGCGCCACTATCCTTGATAAAGGGTCGATGGTGTTTTCGCAGATACCCATTGGATATCCGCTGCCGTCCCATTTTTCATGATGCTGGAATGCTATATTTGCTACCTTTGTTCCCAGTCTGTAGGAATTCTTTATTATTTCGCAGCCAAAAACAGTGTGCATCTTCATTAAATGAAACTCTTGCGCAGATAGCTTGCCCGGCTTCTGCAGAATCTCTATAGGGATCTTACATTTGCCGATATCATGAAGGATTGCCCCCATTCCAAGAGACATCAGGGGATCCTTCCCATACCCAAGCTTTTTGCCGAGTATTATTGAATATATACATACATCAACAGAGTGAAGGAAGGTATAATTGTCGATATCTCTTATACCGGTCAACTGCAGCATTACAGTTTCGTTTTCTATAACCTTGTGCATTATATCACTGACAGTCTCCCTGACCAACGAAATATCGGCGTCCTTATTCCGCTTCGCCATAGTGAATATGTTTTTGATTGTTGCAGACGCATGGTTGTAGAGCCGTTCCTCCTCAAATTCTTCAATTGGGACAAAGGGACCCTCTTCTACATAAACATTTTCTATCCTGAAGGCTTCAAGCTTTCTAAGATAAAGAGGCTTTACCGCAAAGCCTGCCAGCAAAAGCAGCCTGCCATCGGGGAGTATCACATCCCTTGCAAGCTTCATGCCGGGTTTAAGTTGTGAAATATTTAATCGAAGCAATAAAACCACCTGCAAATAATTATATTATGTAATGTAATTATACCACAATGTGTCGAATTATAAATAGTTTTACAAACTATGTGTAACGTTGTAATTGCCATGTGAATATATATAAAGTAAGTATCTTTATGGAGGCGTTATCATGCTGTTCAGTATACTTGAATGCCTGACATATATACTAGCCGTTTACGGCTTGCTGATCCTCGTTATTGGCGCTGCAGATTTGATACGCTGCCGTATTAGAGGACACCGGCCAAAGGTCAGAGTAGTCCTTCTTGTCCAGGATGCAGAAGATCAGATAGAATATATTGTAAGAAACGCAGTTAAAAAGGAATTTACCGCTAAAGTGTTTTCAGATGAAAAGCTGGCCGTTGTGGATATGCATTCCAAAGATAATACTTATCTTCTGCTGCAGAAGCTTCAAAAGAACTTTCAAAGTGTTGAGGTTCTGAAATCCGATGATATCGATGAGGTAATAAAGGAGTACAGAAGCTAGATGCGCCTGAATCGTCCGTTCCATCTGTTCCGGTCATGTTTTCGGGCACGAGCCGTATGGCGTATTCTCTTTAGAGTAATATTATCGCAAGCAAAAATATGGAAAAACATCATAAGAGGTCTTCCCATAATCACGATTATCCTGTAGTTTAGGAGTTGACAAGGCAACAAAAACAGGTGGCGTGATATGAATAGTTTAACTGCAAGACGATAGCATTCAAGGAAATAGAGAGAATATTTTATGAAATGGGCTGCGAGGTAGCAAGAACACTTATGCAGCAATATTTGGTAGAGACAGATAATATTCTGGAGGGGACCAGGGACCGAGCAGCATTGAGACATAAAGTTAGGAAAGCAACATACCCAATGCATAAAGGAAGGATACCATTCACAGACAGCAAGGTAACAAATGGAAGGAAGGCAATACGGAGAATGTTTGATTTGAAACCTTTCAGCGAAATAGCGTACAAGTGAGGTAAAGAGAGACTTGCTTTTTTAGCTGATTTCTAAGGCGAAGGATGGTTCGCATAACGAGGTGTCAATAAGCGGACTGGACAAAAATTCCAGTATGGGACGAATTTTTCTAAATAAAGGTGAATTTCTTATGAATAAACGAGTAAAACACTGGATTATGTTGACTAAAAAGTCCCAAACTCGAATTTTTGTCCATTGCAAACAGCTTATATTGCCAGACTACAATAACTCTGCTGATGTAAGACAAACGATCCAATAAAAAGGAGTGGTGGGAAAACAAATGGCAGAGCATATTATTAAAACGGTTTCATCTGATCAGATGATAAATATCACTTCACAGGTCAGGCAGGATGTCCGGGAAAGCGGGGTCACAGACGGGGTGGTTGTGGTTTTCATTCCTCATACGACAGCAGGCATCACTATTAATGAGAATGCAGACCCTGATGTAGTATAATGAGAATGCAGACCCTGATGTAGTATAATGAGAATGCAGACCCTGATGTAGTATATTGAACGGAATAGACAAACGGGGTACGAATACACAAACTACAAGGTGAATGAGAAATTTGTCCACGTTTACTTGACACAAACCGTATTCTCTTTTCACTTTTACAAAAGTGATATATACTATATATTGCTATAAATAATTGGAAGGTCAATACTTTGTATTGCATAGGCTACGATGGATCATACAGTAATAGAAGGTATAATTGACGACATTATATATAAAAACGAAGCAAACGGATATACGGTATGCGAGATAGCTTCAGGCAGGAATCTGCTAACAGCTGTTGGTTATATGCCCTTCATAAACGAAGGTGAAACCATCAAGGCGACCGGTAAATGGGTCAAGCATCCGGATTATGGCGACCAGTTCAAGGTGGAGCTTTATGAAAAGGTACTTCCCCAAACGGCAGATGCCATTGAAAAATATCTAGCCTCAGGTATCGTAAAGGGTGTCGGACCAGCAACTGCTGCAAAGATCGTGCTGCGGTTCGGCTCATCCACACTTGAAATAATCAGCGGTGAGCCTCAGCGCTTGTCGGAGATAAAGGGTATCAGTCTCGACAAGGCATTGAATATAGGACAGGCTCTCAATGAACAAAAAGGCTTACGGGACGTGGTCATGTTCCTTCAGGAGTATGGCATCAATCCGTCTGTCTGCATTAAGATACATAAAGCATATGCGGATATGGCTGTTGCAAGGATAAGAGAAAACCCTTACAGGCTTTGCGAGGATGTATTCGGTATTGGCTTCAAAACAGCCGACAGGATCGCAATGAAGCTTGGTATAGACCCTGTCTCGCGCTTTCGGATACGAAGCGGCATAAAGTATATATTGAGCCATGCTGCAACGAACGGACATACGTATCTGCCTGAAAATGTGCTAAAGGAATATGCAGCACAGCTGCTGGGGTCTCAGGAGATTGACATAGAGGACTCCCTCATATCACTTATATTCGATAAAGCAGTTCAGGTAGAAAGAAACGATGGCGCCGGGCGTGTTTATCTTTCATCCTTTCACACTGCTGAGCAGGGGGTATGCAAAAGACTGCTGGGTTTATCACAGACAAGCTATGATAAGGGAATGAACGATCTGGATGAGAAGATCGGCAGATTCGAGCGCGAAGAAGGGCTTGAGTTGGACTGCATGCAGAGAGAAGCTGTGCGTGAGGCAATGATCAATGGATTGATGGTCATCACAGGCGGTCCGGGCACCGGTAAAACAACTATAATAAAATGTATCATAAAGCTGCTGATGGAGGATGGGCACAAAATAGCCCTGGCAGCACCTACGGGAAGAGCAGCAAAACGGATGACTGAGGCAACCGGCTTTGAGGCCAAAACAATACACAGACTGCTTGAGATTGGTTACACAGGAGACGAAAGTGAGCTTATATTTCAAAGAAACGAAGAGAATCCTATCGAGGCGGATGCCGTTATAATAGATGAGATGTCGATGGTAGACATATTGATAATGAGTCATCTGCTAAAGGCTGTACCTCCAGGAGCCAGGGTCATACTCGTCGGGGATGCCGACCAGCTTCCGTCGGTAGGTGCCGGGAGCGTGCTGCTCGATATCATAGGCTGCAGCAGTATTAAAACAGTCAGACTCACAGAGATATTCAGACAGGCAGGAGAAAGCATGATCATAGTCAATGCACACAGGATAAATGGGGGTGAGGCTCCTATCCTCAATGCAAAGGACAAGGACTTCTTCTTCCTGCCCAGAAATAATCAGGACAATATACTGCGTACGGTCATTGATCTATGCTCCAGAAGACTGCCAGACACTTACGGCCTCGATTCGTTCAAGGATATACAGGTCTTGTCGCCGACGAAAAAGGGTCCGGCCGGTGTGATCAATCTTAACATTGAACTGCAGAAGGCATTAAATCCGCCGGACAAAAAGAAAGCTGAGAGGGTATCAAGATCATATATTCTCCGGGAAGGCGACAGGGTCATGCAGGTCAAAAATAATTATATGCTCAGATGGGAACGGCCTGATGATCCTAATATTGACGGTACTGGAGTGTTTAACGGCGATATGGGGACGATCGCAGAGATAGACGAGGATGCGATGAAAATTAGTGTTCTGTTTGATGATGACAGAATAGCGGAATATGATTTCAGTATTCTCGATGAGATCGAACCTTCATTTGCTGTGACGATACATAAAAGTCAGGGTTCGGAATTCCCGGTAGTCGTCATGCCTGTATTCCCCGGACCGGAGGTACTTATGACAAGAAACCTTCTATACACAGCTGTTACGAGGGCAAAGCAAATGGTAGTTCTGGTCGGGTACGAAGAAACACTTCATAATATGGTGGGGAATAAAAGAGAGACCTTAAGATATTCCGGTCTTTCAGATAAGCTTAAGAATTTTTCGGTGTATGCCGATATAATTTGAGGAAAGCGGGCTGAATGCAAGTGAAGCTGTTTGATAGTATATTAAATATGATATACCCTCCAAAATGCATTTTTTGCCAGAGCATATTGAGCCATAACGCTATCCTTCATATATGTAATGCTTGTTACACGAAGCTGCCGTTCATTGATAAAACAATAATCAGGACGTGGCAGGAAGAGGAAGATAGCTATTGCAGCGGGGCTTTGAGTGTTTTTGAATATACAGGCATGGTAAAGGAATCGCTGATAAGGTTTAAATTTTACAACAAACCTGCTTATTACAGAACATATGCCAGACTTATCGCAGACAGGCTCGAGAAGATCATCAATATCAGCAGCTATGATATGGTCATGAGTGTTCCGCTTCACAGGCATAAGGAGTTTACCAGAGGGTACAATCAGGCACATCTGATATCTAAAGCGCTGGCAAGGATTATAAAGCTTAGGGAATGCTCTTATGTGCTTAAAAGAGAAAGATATACCGAGGCTCAGAGTCTCCTGGACAAGCAAAGGAGAAATCAGAATGTCAAAGGAGCATTTACCGTTGCTTCGCCGAAAAAGGTACAGGGAAAGTCGGTTCTGCTGGTTGACGACATACTGACGACCGGTTCGACGCTTGAGGAATGCAGCAGGGTGCTCAGGCAAGCGGGAGCCGACAAGGTATTTGCCATAGTCGTAGCTACAGGAAGAAAATAGCAAGGGGGTATAAACATGCCGGATGTAAGGAATTGTAGAAAATGCGGAAGGATCTTTAACTATCTCGGAGGAACTCCGATCTGTCCAGCGTGTAAGGAGCAGGAGGAGAAGGACTTTCAGAGAGTAAAGGAGTATCTATACCAAAACCCTGGCGCCAGTTTGACACAGGTTTCGACGGAGCTTGAAATAAGTGTCGAAATTATAAAAAGGTTCTTGAAGGATGGAAGACTGGAGATTACTAGTGAAGACGGCAATATGGTATTGGAATGTGAAAACTGCGGTAAATCGATCAAAACCGGCAGATACTGCATGGATTGTGAAAAGGAGCTCACAATGGGCTTCAGATCGGCAGCAAGCCAGATGCAGCGAGATCTCGACAGCAGCAGCAGTTCACCCAACAGCAGTTCGTTCGGGATGAGATACCTGAATAAGGGATATGAGAAAAAATGAATAATTGACAGTTAATAAAAAGCAGCATTTTTCCGATATACTTTGTAACGAGGCGAAAGATATGCACCAACCTCGTTGAAACACAGAGAGATGTGTTGTAACGATTTGCAGACGGAAACGTTCCAATGTTCCTAAACAGGAGAATTTTACAGCATGCAGACTGTATAGATGAACAAGATTAAAGGTGAGTGGTTTTTATGAGAATACCTGGAGATATTTCAAAAATATCCGGGATTTACGGTTCACAAAAGAATATAAACAGGGTCGGGAAGGCAGGTAGTGTTGCCTCAAAAAAAGATGTCCTGTCCATATCCAATGAAGCAAAGGACTTCCAGACCGTATACAAAGCATTGAAGGAAGTACCCGATATCCGAAGGGATAAGGTAGACGGCATCCTCGACAGTATTGAGACGGGTAAATATAGCGTGAGCGGACGCGACATAGCCGACAGGGTAGTTAAAGGCGTATTTGATAAAAAAGCGTGACATCCTTGGGGGAGTTGACAAACTCTCCTTTTTTTCCATGAAGCATGGTGAAGGACAGGTGGTGGGACTTTGGATACTAATTCAATCAAGAAGCTGATAGAGATACTGAACAAGGAAGCAAAAGTATACGAGGGCATACTTAAGCTGTCGAAGGAAAAGACGGATGTGATCGTCAATGGAAAGGTCACTGAACTCGAGGGTATCACCAGGGTTGAGCAATCAATGATACTCCAGTTGGGAAAGCTGGAGGAGGAGCGTGAGAAGCTTGTCGATTTAATTTCGTCACAGCTTGAGATAAAAGCAGATGATATCACGATATCAGAGCTTGAAAAAATGCTTCCGAAGGAACAGGCAAAGGAATTGAAGGATTGCCAGAAAAAAATGACAGGTATATTCAATGACTTACGCAATGCAAATGACATGAATTCGAAATTGATAAAAAATTCTCTTGACTATATAGATTTTTCTGTGAACGTTCTTACAAACGCCGGATCTTCAGGGGATATTTACGGAAAGTCCGGACAGTCAAACGATTCTAAAAAGCGTAACTTTTTCGATGTGAAACTTTAGGAGGGCATATGGGAGTCAGCTTTGCCAGTTACGAAATAGCACGTTCCGGCCTTATGGTCAATGAACGCGGGCTTTATGTAACCGGCCACAATATTGCCAATGTGAATACTGCAGGCTATGTGAGACAGCAGGCCATGATAAAAAACGGACCAGTAGAGACGGTGCTGACACGCGGCGGCCTTGTCCAGCTTGGACTCGGAGCCGATATACAGGAGATCAGGCAGATCAGGCATACCTTCCTTGACAACATCTACAGGCAGGAGAATACTACGCTTGGGTATTGGGAATCACGCCAGAAGACATTCAGCGATGTACAGGCAATAATGGCAGAGCCGATGGAGTCAGGCCTTCAGAATGTGCTGAACCAGTTTTGGGATTCATGGCAGGAGTTGTCAAAGGAACCGGACAGCCTGACCGTCAGAGCGCTTGTGAGACAGAGGAGCGAGGCTCTGGTACAACAGATCAACCATATGGGCTCTCAGCTTGACAGGCTCCAGAACGATCTTAATACGGAAATTACAGTCAGAATAGATGAAGTGAATGAAATCACAAGAGAAATCGCAAAGCTCAATGTTACTATCTTAAAGTCTGAGGTATCAGGTGATACGGCCAGTGACTACAGGGATCAACGCAATAATCTGATCGACAGGCTTACGAAGCTGATCAAGGTGGATGTAAACGAAATGCAGGATGGACAGATCGATATCACCCTCGGCGGATATTTTATCGTTCAGAAGGGAGTCAGTACCGATCTCTATGCAGCGGAAAGAAAGGTCGGAGACAATTTCTTCGTACCGAAGTTGTCTGGCACCAATATCGAGGTTCCGGTAAAAAGCGGCATCATTAAGGGCCTCATGGAATCCAGAGGGGAAGTATCCGGCGCTATAGGCAGTTATGAGAACGGTACCCCCAACACAAAAGCCGATGTGGTGTTTTATGTGGATACAAGTACAATGAGTGTCGCTGATGCAAACGACAGGGTGGATGCATTCAGGAATGAACTCGAAAAACGAGGCCTGGACTGCAATATCATAGTCAGAGATGTTGGTTCTGCAGCCGATTTTGCTGCAGATGTCCATGCTACAGACGGTCTTTTACGCAATGGAGCCAATAAATATGCAATCTTCGTGACCAACGATTCGTTATCCCCTGTACAATTGGAAGCACTTCAGGCAGAACTGGCTGATATGGGTATGGATGCCTCGGCAATAACCGATACTCCTTCAGACTGGTCAGACATGACCGATACGCTGGACGGAACGGTATACAGCCTTGATGATTTTTCTCTGGCTATTGATGATGGTTCGTTTATTTCATTGATAGGCGGTATGTCGTCCGACACGAACATGGATGCGGCAACAAATTTTTCATTGGTAGGGGATTCACTGAACATCGTTTCGGATATGAAAAAACGGCTTAATGCGCTTGTTAATGTGATGCTGAGGGAAATAAACTATATTCATAAAAGCGGCATGAACATGAAGGATCCGCCCGGGCAAGGTGAGGATTTCTTTGTGACGATAAATCCGGGCAGGCCGCTGGAGATGGGCAATATACGACTCAATCCGAACCTTGACGATCTGTCCAATATCGCAGCTTCAAGGAGCGGAGACAGCGGAGACAATTCCATTGCTCTTGAAATAGCAAATTTGAGGAACAAGTCCTTAATCACAGACAGCACAGGAGTTGTAAGCCTGGACGATTATTATCAGGATATCATACTCCATATGGGCAACAACGGAGCTGATGCGGCAAGAATCACAGAAAGCCAGGGCAGGCTCGTGGAGTCGGCCGATGCACAGCGGACCGCCATAACAGGAGTCTCCATGGATGAGGAGATGACCAATATGATGAAGTTTAAATTTGCATATGATGCGGCATCAAGAGTACTCAATATAATAGATACAATGATGGAAACAGTGGTAAACAGACTCGGCGTGGCAGGCAGGTGATAGTATATGGCTGAATCATTTTTCGGGCTGAATGTAGCGGTCCGCGGACTTTTCTCCGCACAGCGCAGCCTGGACATAGTTAATCACAACCTTAACAATATCAATACACCCGGCTATTCCAGACAGCAGGCGATACAGGTAGCTTCCAGACCGATGGCGCTTGCGGACGGCACCGGCATGATGGGTACCGGCTCCGATGTAATTGGTGTCAGAAGAATCAGGGATGAGTATCTTGACTTCAAATACTGGAGTGAGAACCTGTCCTACGGTGAATGGACTGCAAAAAAGGAAGTGCTCTCCGATTTGGAGGTTACTTTCAATGAGCCATCCGACAGCGGATTTACTACGATCATGAGCGAGTTCTTCGATTCTATGCAGGAACTGGCCAAAGACCCCAGCAGCGGAGCTGTCAGGTCACTGGTTAAACAGCGCGGTGTAACGCTGTCAAAATTTTTCAACAGCATGGCAACACATCTTGAGGAAATGCAAAAGGATGTAAACTACAGAATACAGACTAAGGTCGAGGAAGTCAACTCTCTGGCTGTCCAGATACAGCAGCTCAACAGGCAGATCTATATCACGGAGCTTGATGGGAATACAGCAAATGATATGAGGGATCAGAGGACAGTTCTTGTGGACAGGCTTTCAAAGATAATAAATATAGATGCCAATGAAGTAGTAGCAGGATATACACCCGATGGGAGAGAAGACAGGCATTTTGTCATTACCATCAGTGGAAAGGCTCTTGTAGATCATTATACGATAAGCAAGCTGGCGCTGGAACAAAGGCCTACGGATCAGAAGGTAAATCAGGAGGATATCGGCAATCTGTATGAAATAAAGTGGGCCGACGGAAACAAGCTGAACATTAAGGGCGGAGAATTGCGGGGCTATCTGGATGTCCGCGACGGTAACGAAGGCATCGCAAATCCGAATAACGGCATAGTTTCACCAAATTACAAGGGTATTCCTTTTTACCAGAAGAAGCTCAACGAATTCGTACGCACCTTTGCTCGCGCATTTAATGAGGGATATATTGACGCAGACGGTGACAGGGAATTTGATCCCGGTGAATTCGGGGTTGGCCATGCAACCGGCTATGGCTATGAAACTACTGTAACAGGAATCCGCTTTTTCACAATGACAGGCGAGGGCAGATTACCGTTGTCAAGTGAGGATTTTCTGGATGGAGCATCTGTTCATGAAGATATATATGACGCATATGAAAATATTACAGCGAAGAATTTTACTGTAAGTTCCGATATACTAGATGACTACAATCTGATATCAACATCGGATGCAGCCGGAGAGGCGGGCAACATAGAAGTGCTCAATGCGCTGCTTGGCTTCAGAAGAGATACAGATATGTTTTCAGAGGGAGCTCCGGAGGATTTTATGAAATCCCTTGTAGCCACCCTTGGTATAGATGCGCAGCAGGCAGGAAACTACAGCGACAATCAACAGATCGTCGTGAACCAGATCATTAACAGGCGGCTTTCGGATTCAGGAGTATCCATTGATGAAGAGATGACGAATCTGGTCAAATTCCAGCATGCTTATAATGCTGCGGCCAAGATGATACAGACAATGTCGGAGGTATATGAGACGCTGATAAACAAGCTGTTTATATGAGTGTGTTACGAAGCATCATGAAATCACAGTGGTTGTTTGGTGATGTCAGCGACTATATTATCGTTTATTTATGGCTTTATGATGACTGATGGAATATGTTATCGGCGGATTGTCCAGGGAGGTATTGATCATGAGAATAACCAATAATATGTTAATTAACAATATGGTCAAGTATATAGGGAATAACCTGACAAGGATGGACAAGTACCAGGCACAGCTTGCCACCGGAAAGAAGATCCAGGTGCCTTCGGACGATCCTGTTGTTGCAGCAAGGGCACTGAAGCTGCGTACTGATGTTGCGGAGATAAAGCAGTACCAAAGGAATCTGAAGGACGCACAGTCATGGCTGGAAATAACAGAATCGGCGCTGAGCGATATGGGTGATATATTTCAGAGAGCCAGGGAGCTTGTCGTGGGAAGTGATGCCATAGAAAGTCCCGAGGATCTGCAGGCGACAAAGAATGAGATCATACAGCTCAAGACACAGCTTATTAACCTTGCTAATTCTTCATATGCCGGACGCTATGTTTTTACAGGTTTCAAGACAGACCAGAAGCTGCTTGATGCGGACGGAAATTTCCTTATGGAAATAAATAATGATGAACAAATAAACTATGAAATCGGAATGGCAGACAGCATCAATATTAATGTTCTTGGCGGTGATCTTTTTAATGGCGGCGCCGACATAACCGCAGGCGATGTTGGCAACCCGGGCAAATTCATTCAGGATATGAATGACCTTATTGATGCATTTGACAGTGCTGATTACGATGCGATCAGAAGCATGACACAGGATTTTTCCGAAAACCTCGACAATGTGCTCAGGATAAGGGCAGATGTAGGTGCACGCGTAAACAGGCTGGAGCTGACTGCAAACAGGATGATGAATGACAATACCAACTTTACAAAGCTCATGAGCGAGAATGAGAATGTGGATATGACCGATACGATAATGAACCTCAAAAATGAGGAGAATGTATACAGGGCGTCACTCGCGGGCGGCGCAAGGATTATCATGCCGTCACTGATAGATTTTCTGAGATGATTTTTAGAGGCGACATTGAATAAGATGGACCTATTCAATTGCCTTATGATTTACCATGGATGGTGATTTTAGTGGGACTGGAAATAAGCAGGACACCAGCCAGGCTGAATATTGAGACCATGCCTTCACATTTATCGATACAGACCCGGAAGGCAAGGCTTGAGCTCAGCCACAAGGAAGCCAAAATAGACGTACATACAGAGCTGCCCAGAGTTATAATCGATCAGTATGAATGCTTTGCAACATCAGGTCTGATGGGGCCGATCGATCTGACCAGGCAGGAAGGACAAAGAGGGATGCAGAAGGCTTTGGAGTATGCAGCCAAGGTTTCCGGGGACGGCGACAGCATGGCGGCACTCGAAAATCCCAGCAGCCCGCTGCCTGATATTGTTGAGCGTGATACTTATCCTGTACATGAATTTGGTCTTGATTTTATGCCAAAGGCAAGGCCTAAAATAACTGTTACAGGCGGAGTACAGACCAGCGCAGAGCGAAATTCGGAGGGAGTGAACAATGGCGTTCGGGGCTCATATACACCGGCGAGCATCAGCATTAGCTACACCCCGTCCCAGGTAAGGATAAGTATGGCACAGTACCCATCGATCAGCATGAAATATACACACAGCAATTTTGACAAATTTGTTTGATTACATATTGGAGGAATGAACAATGGTTTTAAAAACCAGATATTTCGGAGAACTCGATATAGAGGAAAGTGATATTCTTCAATTCAAACGCGGCGTACCGGGGTTTAACGAAGTGAAGAGGTTTATACTAATAGATAACGAAGAGAAGGGCTCTCCTTTTAGGTGGCTGCAAGGCGTTGAGGAGCCCAAACCTGCATTTGTAATAGTCGACCCGTTTGCGGTAAGAAAGGACTATGAGGTGAACCTTAGCGATGAGATACTAAACGAGCTTGACATCAAGGATGCCTCAACAGTATCGGTTTACTGCATAGTAGTGGTGCCGGACGATATCAGCAAGATGACTGTGAACCTGCAGGCACCGCTGATCATCAACACTGCGAACCATATGGGAAGGCAGCTCATCCTTGACATAGACAGGTACAGTGTGCGACACTATATATTGGAAGAACTCCATGGGCGGGAGGAAGAAGCAGATGCTGGTACTGACAAGAAAAAAGGATCAGTCCATAATAATAAACGATAATATCGAAATTACTGTTCTTGATGTACAGGGCGATCAGGTGCGCATTGGTATCAACGCGCCGAGGGATGTGTCTATACACAGAAAGGAAGTATTTTTGCAGATCTCGGAGGAAAATAAAAAGGCTTCGTCAATAAATATGAAAATTGATTTGAATAATATTTTGAAGAATAATAAATGATTACTAGGAATTATTTTGCAAAAAAGCTAAAGAACTCTCCTGATATTACCGATACATATATCAGGAGAGTCTTCTTTTTCAGAAATCGCAACGCGCGCCGATGAATGAGCAGGAGATTCGCCATAGGGAGTCGGCCTATCCGGCAACAGCCGGGAATGGATTCCCGGTGAGTATTTCAAGGAGGATGATCTTATGATTATCAACAACAACATTTCGGCAATCAATACCCGTAACCAGTTGTTTAACACAAACGCAGCATCAAGTAAATCAATGGAAAAGCTGTCATCCGGTAAAAGGATAAACCGTGCGGCAGATGATGCAGCCGGCTTATCAATTTCCGAGAAAATGAGAGCACAGATCAGAGGTCTCAATCAGGCTGCAAGAAACGCACAGGATGGTATCTCGCTGATACAGACCGCTGAAGGTGCGCTCGACGAAGTCAGTAACATGCTCGTAAGGCTGAAGGAACTGGCTGTCCAGAAGGCAAACGGAACCTACAATGATGAAGATAAGGCAAACCTGAACCTGGAGATGGATTCACTGGGTGATGAGATCGACAACATCTTTAACAACACTAAGTTCAACGGTTCAGAGGTTCTCACTTCAACAGTAGGCATCGTTATTTCTGACGATGGAACTACTACGCTGACGATCGGTGCTACTACTACCACCAGCATCATGGGGTTGACAAGCAGTGCTAGTGTCGGTAATGTTGAAAAGGCAATCGAGCTGGTCAATCAGGCAAGGGCTACATACGGAGCCAAACAGAACAGGCTCGAGTCAACTGTAAGGAACCTGAAGACAACCGCTGAAAACCTGCAGGCTGCGGAATCCCGTATCAGAGATACAGATATGGCCGAGGAGATGTCGACCTTTACGAAGAACAATATCCTCGTACAGGCAGGTACAGCTATGCTGGCACAGGCAAATCAGGCGCCACAGAGCGTATTATCACTGCTAAGGTAATATTACATTTATGTATTGACGGGACTCTGGGCATCCAGAGTCCCTTTCTATCCTTTTTGGTTGGTGATATAGTTAGTACATTGAATCCATATAAAGGAGCTAAGCTAAATGGATGAGAAGATAATCGAGCTGAAAGATACCATAAAAGATCTTTTGCAGAATATTGTCAAAAGAATCGATGATATAAGCGGAGACAATGGTGTTACTGAAAATCATGATACCGACAGGCTGGTAAACCTTTTTGACGATTTGCAGGCATTGGCTGAGGGCATCGATATTATTAGGGAGTTTTATGCTGATATAGATATAATGGAATTCCAGGAAAAAATAGATATGATAAAAAGGGCAATGGAAGCACAGGATATGATGCTGCTTTCCGATCTCTTAAAATATGAGCTAAGAGGTTTACTTGATTATTGGACAAAATGCCTATCAAAATAACAAAAAAGCAAAATTCATCTAAAGTGAATTGCAATTACCACCGATATAATTAACAAGAGTGATAATAAGGTGTGCGCACAAACTTTATTATTGAAAATTAAGTCAGTATTATGATGGAATATCAAGTAAGTAATCGGGAATGGATTCCCGATAAAAAATCAAGGAGGATGAAAGTATGATTATCAACAACAACATTTCTGCAATTAACACCCGAAACCAGTTATTCAACACAAATTCAGCGGCATCCAAGTCAATGGAGAAGCTGTCGTCAGGAAAAAGGATAAACCGTGCGGCAGATGACGCAGCCGGTCTGTCTATCTCAGAAAAAATGAGAGCTCAGATCAGAGGACTGAATCAGGCAGCAAGAAATGCACAGGACGGCATCTCACTGATACAGACAGCTGAAGGTGCATTGGATGAAGTCAGCAATATGCTGGTCAGGTTGAAGGAACTGGCAGTTCAAAAAGCCAACGGTACATATAATGATGAAGATAAAGCAAACCTTGATCTGGAAATGAACTCACTTGGTGATGAAATAGACAACATTTTCACCAACACCAAGTTCAACGGATTTACGGTTTTGACGACTTCTGCCGATATCGTGATTTCTGATGACGGATCAACAGCGCTTACCATCGAAGCAACTTCCACCACAGACATCGTTGGACTTGGAAGCAGTTCAGGAGTAGATGACATAGAGACTGCCATTAAAAATGTCAATGAAGCGAGAGCTACATACGGAGCCAAACAGAACAGGCTTGAATCTACAGTCAGAAACTTGAAGACAACTGCCGAAAACCTCCAGGCTGCAGAATCCCGTATCAGGGATACTGATATGGCCGAGGAAATGTCTACTTTCACTAAGAACAACATCTTAATACAGGCAGGCACAGCAATGCTGGCTCAGGCAAATCAAGCGCCACAGAGCGTATTGTCATTGTTGAGATAACCGATACATAGGTAGTGTTTGACAAAGGGGCTCATTTTATGAGTCTCTTTGATTCAATTCACAGGTCTGCTATACACAAATGATAATCATGTAGGGATCAGTCGCCTTTCATACACTGGAGCGCGCGTCAGTACATGCGGGGCGATTATCTATAAAGCCGGATTGACCGGCAGACAGCCGGGAATGGATTCCCGGACAAAAAATCAAGGAGGATGATCTTATGATTATCAACAACAACATTTCCGCGATCAACACCCGCAACCAGTTGTTCAACACAAACGCAGCATCGAGCAAATCGATGGAAAAGCTTTCTTCAGGAAAAAGAATAAACCGTGCAGCAGATGATGCAGCCGGCTTATCAATTTCCGAGAAAATGAGAGCACAGATCAGAGGCCTCAATCAGGCAGCAAGAAATGCACAGGACGGTATCTCACTGATACAGACCGCTGAAGGTGCGCTCGACGAAGTCAGCAACATGCTCGTCAGGCTGAAGGAACTAGCAGTCCAGAAAGCAAACGGTACGTACAATGATGAAGATATTGAAAATCTGGAACTGGAAATGAATTCGTTGGGCGACGAAATAGACAACATTTTCGAAAATACGAAGTTCAACGGTTCCGAGGTTCTTACTTCGTCAGTAGGAATAGTTATTTCCGATGATGGATCGACGACCTTGACAATCGAAGCTACTGCAACTGCAGGAATAACCGGACTGGGAAGCGGCTCCAACGTAACAGCTGTTGAGGATGCCATCGAAAGTGTAAATAAAGCAAGAGCTACATACGGAGCAAAGCAGAACAGACTCGAGTCGACAGTCAGGAATCTGAAGACAACTTCGGAAAATCTACAGGCTGCAGAATCACGTATCAGAGACACAGACATGGCTGAGGAGATGTCTACCTTCACCAAGAATAATATTCTGGTGCAAGCCGGTACTGCGATGCTGGCACAGGCCAATATGGCACCGCAGAGCGTACTGTCACTGCTGAGGTAGGAAACAACGGTCAATAGCAGAGAGGCTCCGATTTTCGGGGCCTTTTTTTTAGTATGACGGGCATGCCGTCAATCTGTGGTGAAAGTCCACAAGGGGCGTAGTTGCCGACGAACCCCAAAGCGACTTGCAAGTTTCGCATCGTGAGATGTGGGAGAGAAGAAGCAATAGCG
>JAEZYU010000022.1 GCA_023418915.1 Bacillota bacterium | reverse complement strand
ATCATAGTGAGGATAAAAAACAGACATGTGACCCACTCCTAAAATTGCAAATTGAAAGGCGGGCAAAACGCCCGCCTTAAAATTCCGCAAATTATTTGAACTTGCGCTTACGAGCAGCCTCAGATTTCTTCTTGCGTTTCACAGAAGGCTTCTCATAATGCTCTCTCTTGCGAACCTCCGCCAAAACTCCTGACTTGGCACAGGATCTCTTGAAACGGCGCAGCGCGCTGTCGAGAGTCTCGTTCTCTTTAATTCTGATTTCAGCCATTACTAATTTCCCTCCCCACGCCACACGGCAGGAGTTATATCCAAGCATAAATGCAGGATAACACACATGATTATACTATACCTTATTTTGAGATGTCAAGTACTTCGTACAATATATGTTGTGTTTCTTCAAATTTTGCACGCAAATAATGAAAGTGTTTTTATAATCTCTACAACTATTTTGCCACAATATTGTACAATTTACCCTTAACAAATATTTCTTTAACGATTTGCTTGCCTTCCAGTGCAGACGCAACTGCAGGCAGTGCCAAAGCCAATGCCTTTACTTCTTCCTGGGAACTTTCCATAGGAATGGTCATTCTGGCCTTGATCTTACCACTAATTTGGATTACGATTTCTACCTCATCGTCAATACATTTGACAGGGTCATATTTTGGCCATTGAGACTTGGAAAGCAGGCCTTGCCCACCCAGCTGCTCGTACATTTCCTCGGTGAGGTGAGGAGCAAATGGATTGACCAGAGTAATCAAAGTCATAAGCTCGCCTTTGGTGATGCTTCCCTTGTCAGCAACCTCATTGAGAAAGCTCATCATGGCAGCAATGGCGGTGTTAAATTTTAAGCTTTCAATATCATCTGTGACTTTTTTAATCAGCTTATGCAATGAGCCTTCCAGCTCCTTGGAATAGCCTTCTTCCAAAGTCATGATATCGGTCAAACCGGCAATCCGCTCCAAAAAGCGCTTGCAGCCTTTAATGGAAGAGGTGTTCCATGGTGCGGTTTTTTCAAAGTCGCCAATGAACATCTCATAAAGGCGCATGGTATCTGCGCCGTATTCACTGATGATGTCATCAGGATTTACCACATTTCCTCTGGATTTGCTCATCTTTTGGCCGTCCTCACCCAGAATCATGCCATGGCTAGTGCGTTTGGCATAAGGCTCAGGATTACTAACTACGCCGATATCATACAGGAATTTGTGCCAGAAACGAGAGTAGAGCAGATGCAGGGTGGTATGCTCCATACCGCCGTTATACCAGTCAACGGGCAGCCAATAATCCAGTGCTTCTTTAGAAGCCAGTGCATCCCCATTGAGAGGGTCACAGTAGCGCATGAAATACCAGGAGGAACCAGCCCATTGGGGCATGGTGTCTGTTTCACGCTTGGCAGGGCCGTGGCAGTGAGGACATTCCACATTCACCCAATCGGTAAGATTGGCAAGAGGAGACTCACCGTTGTCGGTAGGCTCATAGCTGTCAACATCAGGCAGTGTCAGGGGCAGCTGACTCTCCTCCATGGGTACATAACCGCACTTGGGGCAAATGATGATGGGAATTGGCTCGCCCCAATAGCGCTGGCGGGAAAATACCCAGTCACGCAACTTATAGTTGATCTTTGCATAACCCTTTTTGTTTTCATCCAGCCATTGAGTAATCTTTTGTTTGGCATCCTCTACACTTAAGCCGTCCAAAAAACCGGAATTGACCATAACGCCTGTCTCGCAGTCGGTAAAGGCTTCTTTCTCCACTTCTCCGCCCTTAACCACCTCGATAATAGGCAGTCCAAACTTTTTGGCAAACTCCCAGTCTCGGGTATCATGAGCAGGAACAGCCATAATGGCACCTGTGCCGTAGCTCATGAGTACATAGTCAGAAATAAAAATAGGGATTTCTTTACCGTTGACAGGGTTAATGCCACGTACACCATCAAGACATACTCCGGTTTTATCCTTTGCCATTTCGGTACGTTCAAAGTCAGATTTTTTGGAGGAAGCCTCTTGATAAGCCTGCACCTCTTGCATATTGGCAATTTTATCGGCCCACTGCTCAATATAGGGGTGTTCAGGAGAAATAACCATGTATGTGGCACCAAACAGGGTGTCGGGACGGGTGGTATACACCACCAGCTCATCTCCTGCTGTGGTTCCAAAGGTAACCTCGGCACCGGTAGAACGGCCAATCCAATGAATTTGAGAGGCCTTCACGCGGTCAATATAATTAACTTCATCCAAATCATCAATAAGGCGCTGGGCATACTCTGTAATTTTCAGCATCCACTGGCTTTTTACCTTGCGGACAACGTCACTTCCGCACCGCTCGCAGACGCCGCCCACAACCTCCTCATTGGCAAGAACACACTTACAAGAGGTACACCAGTTAACCGCCATCTCTTTTTTGTAGGCCAGGCCTTTTTTAAAGAGCTGCAGAAAAATCCACTGGGTCCACTTATAATAATTGGGGTCAGTGGTATTGATTTCACGGTTCCAGTCAAAGGAAAGTCCCAGAGCCTTCAGCTGACTCTTAAAACGGGCCACGTTATCGTGGGTAACCTTTTCGGGGTGAATATGATTTTTAATAGCATAGTTCTCGGTAGGCAGACCAAAGGCATCCCAACCCATAGGGTACAACACATTGTAGCCTTCCAAACGACGCTTTCTGGCAACAATATCCAATGCGGTGTAGGAACGGGGATGGCCTACATGCAGACCTGCGCCCGAAGGATAAGGAAACTCCACCAGTGCATAGTATTTCGGCTTGGAGTAGTCGGTAGTAGCAGCAAAAGCATTTTCGGCATCCCATCGATCCTGCCACTTCTTTTCTATCTCCTTATAATCGTATTTCAAAAAGATCACCCTCTTAAAAATTTTCTTATTCCTTGGTCACAAGGCCGGAGATGTCCAGTTTAGGTGCATCTGCCCACAGC
>JAEZYU010000044.1 GCA_023418915.1 Bacillota bacterium | reverse complement strand
CACTAAGCGCGGTGCCCTGGCGCTGGTAACCGACCTGGAGGGCCGGGGCTTGCCGGCGCATTTTTCTCATAGCCGTGAGGACTATGTGTCCAAAACCGTCTTTGTTTGCGAGGGCGGCCTTAGCGCGGGTATGGAATACCCCCAGATTTCTTTTGCGGTAATACCCTACGGAAGAGCGGGACACGTAGCCCCTGTGCGCAAGCAGAAAAAGCATAAGGACAGCGGCAAGGTCATTAAGGACATTGCCGACCTTACTCCCGGTGACTATGTGGTGCATGTTGCTCACGGCATAGGCGTTTTTGAGGGGATTATTAAAAAAGAAGTACAAGGGGTCATCAAGGACTATATCAAAATCCGCTACGCAGGCACCGATACCCTCTTTGTACCGGTGACCCAGCTGGATTTGGTGACCAAATATATCGGCGGCAAGGAGGATGCCCAGGTACGGCTCAACAAGCTGAACTCCGCTGAGTGGAGCAAAACCCGCCAAAAAGTAAAAAAAGCTGTTTCGGACATGGCCAAGGAGCTGATAGCACTGTATGCCAAGCGGTTAAGCGCCAAGGGCTATGCCTTCAGCGAGGACAGTGACTGGCAGCGTGAGTTTGAACAGCGTTTTGAATATGACGAAACCGATGACCAGCTGCGCTGCATTGCCGAAATTAAAAGCGACATGGAGCGGAGCACACCCATGGACCGCCTGCTGTGCGGTGACGTGGGCTTTGGTAAAACCGAGGTGGCGCTGCGGGGTGTATTTAAGTGCGTGCTGGATGGCAAGCAATGTGCCGTCATGGTGCCCACCACCATCTTGGCCTGGCAGCATTTTCAAACCTTTTTGCGCAGGCTGGAGGGGTACCCGGTAACGGTGGAGCTGCTAAGCCGCTTTCGCAGTCCCAAGGAGCAAAGGGAGATTATCCGCAAGCTGAAAAGCGGACAAATAGACGTTATTGTGGGAACTCATAAGCTGGTACAAAAGGACATTGAGTTTAAAGATTTGGGGCTGTGTATCATCGATGAGGAGCAACGCTTTGGTGTAGCACACAAGGAGCGGTTTAAAGAGCTGCGCAGCGAGGTGGATGTGCTGACCTTGTCGGCGACCCCCATCCCCCGTACCTTGAATATGGCCATGAGCGGCATACGGGATATGTCGGTCATTGCCGAAGCCCCCCACGACCGCCACCCGGTACAGACCTATGTGCTGGAATTTGATGAGGAACTCATTGCCGAAGCACTGCGCAAGGAGCTGCGCCGGGGCGGCCAGGCGTTTTATCTGCACAATCGGGTAGAAAGCATTGAAGGCTGCGCCAGCCGACTGCGTCAAAAGCTGCCCGATGCGGTAATTGCTACCGCCCACGGCAAAATGAGCGAAACAGAGCTTTCGGAGGTTTGGCGTAAGCTCATTGAGCGTGAAATTGATATTTTGGTTTGCACTACTATTATAGAAACCGGAGTGGATGTGCCCAACTGCAATACCCTGATTATTGAGGATGCCGACCGTATGGGCCTTAGCCAGCCGTACCAGCTGCGGGGGCGTGTGGGACGCTCGGGGCGGCGCGCCTATGCCTACTTTACCTTCCGCCGGGGGCGTATTTTAACCGAGACCGGTGAAAAACGCCTGTCAGCCATCCGGGAGTTTACCTCCTTTGGCTCCGGATTCCGTATTGCCATGCGAGATTTGGAAATCCGCGGTGCAGGTGATATTTTGGGCAGCCAGCAGCATGGTCACATGGAGGCAGTAGGCTATGACCTATACCTGAAGCTGCTTTCTGAAGCCATCAGCGAAGAAAAAGGCGAGCCGATTCAGCGCACCGGAGAGTGTCTGGTGGATATTCAGATAGAAGCCCACATTCCCGAGCATTATATAGAAAACCTGAACCAGCGTATTGACATCTATAAAAAGATTGCCTGTGTGTACACCCAGGAGGATTATCTGGATACCATGGATGAACTGATAGACCGCTTTGGCGAGCCGCCGGCTTCGGTGGTGGGGCTTTTGGATGTTGCTCTGGTGCGAAACGGCGCAGCTTCTTTGGGTATTCGTGAAATTACCCAGCGGGGCGGAAATATCCTGTTGTTCCCCGAGCAGCTGGATATGGAGCGTACTGTGACATTGGTGCATAGCTTGAAGGGCCGCGTCTTGGTCAATGCAGGTGCCAAGCCCTATCTCAGCGTGCGCCTGCAAAAGGGGCAGCAGCCTTTGGATGCCATTCGCGAGGTAATTGCAGCCATGAGTGAAAAGCCCAACTAATCTATCGTTTTACCTGTGAATGCTGCGTGTTTTTGTCATGATTACCCTGTTTTATAAATTTATCACTCATCGGTCACATGGTTTTAACACAATGTTTATGGACAACACTGCCAGTACGGTGTATAATATTTACTTGTTGACATCCCCAAAAATAGCAACCACGTTTTACAATGTGGCGCGTAATGAGAGGAAAAAGAAAAGATGAACTGTAAAAAGCTTCTGGCGCTGAGCTTGGCCCTGCTGATGACCTTATCTGTGGCTGCTTGCGGAACCAAAGATACCAGCTGGGTTGCAAAAACCGGCGATACCACCGTTACTCCCGGCATGTACCTGACTTACCTGATGATGGGCATCAATGATGCCGCCACAAAGGCAGAAAATCCAGATGATCCTTTAAAAGGTGATATCGAAGGCGTATCTGCCTCCCAGTATGTGGAACATATGGCCAAAAAAGAAGTTACCAAGCTTGCCGGTATCAATAAGAAGTTTGCTGAGCTGGGCCTGGAGCTAAGCGAAGAAGATGTAACAAACTACAAAGAGTATGCAAACTACCTGTACAGCATGGGTGAGGACTATTACAAAGCTCTGGGTATTTCTCTGGAGTCTGTAGAAGCCATTAACGAAGCGTCCATGAAAACCGTGCTTATCTTTAACAACATGTACGGCGAAGGCGGAGAAAGGGCTGTTTCTGACGAGGAATATGAAAAAATCTTTGCAGAAAACTATTACCGCACCCGTTATATGATCTTCCCCAAAGTTGACTTTACCACCTACACCCCCTTTGACGAAGAGCAGCTGGCAAAGGCAAAGGCCGATGCTCAAAGCTACTATGACCGTGCAGTGGCAGGTGAAGATTTTGTAGGCCTGATG
>JAEZYU010000108.1 GCA_023418915.1 Bacillota bacterium | reverse complement strand
GTCCTGATGCGGCCCGGCACCTATCCCCGCGGCTGGAAGGCGCACGCCGGGGCGTAAACGGAGGTTGGCGGCCCACGCGGGAGCTACTATTAATAGAGTATCCCGCCAACTAATGATGCACATTGCTGAGGTAGTCTAGACCGGTAGGGCGCGGGCCTGGAAAGCCCGTGGGGCGTTGAGCCCCTCGGGAGTTCAAATCTCCCCCTCAGCGTTTTGAACACAAACTCGATTCTTCCATCACACCTTTCACGAAGGGCATTCTGCAGCTTCCTGTCGCAACCCCCGGGGATTTACCCTTTAGCGTGAGGATTGCCCGGTCCGCCCCCCCTTCACCCACAGGTTAACATGCAGAAAAGCTACCCGTGGAGGATGATACCATGAAGATCCGGGTGAGCAGGAATGGTCCATACATCGTGACCGGGAGTGTCCCGCTCATGGTGATGGAGATCTCCCACGATGATGAAGGCGACTGCCGTTCATGGCAAAAGGTACGGGAGTATCCTCTGCAGGAGCAGTATACCTTATGCCGCTGCGGGCATTCGAAGAACAAACCCTTCTGCGACGGGACGCACGCGAAGGTTCACTTTGACGGTACCGAGACTGCCGGAGACGAACCGTATCTTGAGAACCCCACCGTAATCAGAGGGCCGGAACTGGAGCTGGCCGATTATAAAGGGCTCTGTGCGCACGCACGGTTCTGCCTGCGTGCCGGGGGGATCTGGAGCCTCACGGGGCGATCCGATATCCCGGACGCCCGGGACACGGCGATAGACGAAGCGTGCAACTGCCCCTCCGGCCGGCTCGTTCTCCGTGACCGAAAGACCGGTGAGACGCTCGAGCCTGTTCTTGAACGATCCATTGCCGTGATCGAGGATCCCGCCAGGGGTGAACATGGGCCGCTCTGGGTCCGCGGCGGGATCCCTGTCGAGTCCGCTGACAAAAGACCCTACACGGTCAGGAACCGGGTTACCCTCTGCGGGTGCGGAAGATCCCGGAACAAACCGTTCTGCGATGGGACCCATACCGGGCGGTAAACGATCCGATCCCTCTCCTATGGCGCAAGGATCCGCACTGAAAGGGGGAGGACAGGACCCCTTCTGCTCGTTTCGGGTCGGAAGCGTTGACGTTTTCTAAAAACCGGGGTCTCGCCCTTCAGAACTGTATCCCGACCATCAGCAGGGAGAAGAGCACCAGATCATAGACGGTATGCGTGATCGCCGACGTCGTGGTGTTCGAGTACCTGCGAATATAGGCAAATACGATCCCCGCAAGGAAGACCGAGATGAGGCCGTCCCAGCTGTACTGGAACGCGTGGAGCGACGCGAAGAGGAGCGCCGGGAGGAGGATGCCGAACCGGGGCTGGAGCAGGCCGCGGATGCTCACCTCCTCGCCGAACCCCGCCGCGACGGATGCCATGATGATCCCGGGGAGCGTGAGCGTCCCGGCAAAGAGCAGGTTGACGGCCTCCATATCGGTGACCGGGAGGCCGAGCCAGCCCACAAGCGCGGCGAGCACCGGGTCGATGAAGTGAAACGCGGCAACGAGTGCGAAAGCCGCGACGACTGCGAGAACGATCTGTTTTCCCGTCGGGCGGACGAGCCCGAGCCGTTTGAGGGTCTCGCGGGGCGTCCGCCGGACGCATGCCCCGGCGATGAAGAACGAGCCGATGAGCGTCCAGAAGAGGGTGTAGGCGTTCAGCGTGACCGTCTCCGCAAGGAGATCTCCGGACTCGAGCAGGAGGCCGAGGAACTGCGGCGAGAGGTAGGGCGGACCCCCGGAGACCAGGAGCGGCACCGGCGGGATGAGGGTCATCGCAAGGATGACCACGAGCGCAACCGTATGGAGGAGTGAGTCCGGGTCGAACGGGAGGTAGCCCGCGAGCCATACCCTGAACCGGCGGGAGAACCCGATGAGGCTTGCAAGCGCCGCGACGAGAACGCCGAGGAGGAGAAGCGCAACCTCCGCGGCCAGAGCAAGGTCGACCGTCTCCGGATCGACCTCCCCGGTCCCAAGCGCCTCCGCCGGCAGGATCGCTACGGCGCCGAATCCAGCCGTTGCGGCCGCAAGGGCGCCGACGAGGACGAGGAGCCAGAGGACGGCAACCCACCGGAACACAGGGCGCCGGGTTCCGGCAAGATACACGAGCATGGCAAGGACGACGAAGAGCGCCACGTCGAGGGCCGACGTGAGAAACGCCCCTGCCTCCCCACCGACGCCCCCGAACGCCGCAGCCAGGATAATGAGGCTGAAGAAGGCGATCAACAGTTTGGGGGCGTAACGGCGGCAGAATTTCAGCGGCATGGTATCCTCGGCCGGGTGGTCGGCTGTGCGGCACCTGTTTGCCCGCAGGCACGATGAACGTAACTCATCGCCATGCAAGCCTCCCGATGATCAGCCAGCCCAGAACCCCCATAACTGCGAGGAGCGCCGCCTGCAGCAGGAATATCGCCGGCAGCGGCCACCGGTCCACGAGGACGGCTCCCGCGAACGGTCCTGCCGAGAGCCCGATGGAGAAGAAGGTGTTGTACATGCCGTAGGCGGCGCCCTGCGAGCCCTGGCCCCGGTAAATGCCGGCGAGGATCGGCATCGCCGGCACCAGGGCGCAGCTCAGCGCGACCCCCAGCGCGAAGACGGCGGCGGCCGCGAGCACGAGGGTCTCTGCCTGCTTGGCGGCGACGATCGCAACCCCCGAGAGGAGAAGCCCCCCGCCGATGAGGTAGCGGCTGCCCCCGTACCGGTCGTAGATCCTTCCTGCAACCGGCTGGGCGAGGATGGCCGCAACCGCCAGCACCGCAAAGACGAGGCCGATCGCCGCCGGAGACGCAGCGAAAGCGGCGTGCAGGTAAACCGGGAGGTAGGGATCGACGACGCCGTAGGTCCCGGAGACCATGACGATCGCGGCCGCACAGGCGGCAAGCGGGAGAAAAACTCCCCGGGGCAGCACGGGCGACCGGCGTGGGCTGTCGCCCGGCCTGCAGGTGCGTAACG
>JAEZYU010000090.1 GCA_023418915.1 Bacillota bacterium | reverse complement strand
GATCAGGATTACCGAGGCGGCGCGGTCGGTGATCGCCTCGGCAAAGACCTCCCGGGGGTGGACGAGGCTCTGGTTCAGGGTCCCGACGGTGACGGTCCGGCGTTTTATCACCTCGCCGGCGCCGCTGAGGGTTATGCAAAGAAAATACTCCTGTTTCCTGTCCCGCCATTCCGCGACCAGCGGGAGGACGTCCTCGGGGCAAGCAATCCGGCATCCCGAAACGCCGTCGTCCCCGAGGTACCGCCGCCCGAGCTCGAAACAGGCCATGATCTCGCAGGCTTTCGCCGGGCCGATCCCCTCGATCGTAAGGAGGTCACCATATGACGGGCTGCCTCCGGCCTTCTCCAGGTAGCGTTCGACGCCGCCGGCGATCTCCCGGACATCCCGGCCTTTTGTTCCTCCCCCGAGGAGGAGAGCGATCAGTTCGGTATCGGTGAGCGCCTGCGGCCCCCGCGTCGCCAGCTTCTCACGCGGGCGATCGCGGTCCGGGATATCGCGCATCCTCTTCATCGTCAACCGGCCCCTTCTGGTTCCTCATTTTGATCCCGGAGCATGTATACGTTGCCAATTTACTCCGCGCACGGAAAAATTTTGTCCCGGGAAAAGATTCAGGAGAACGTTTCTCCTTCACCGTAGAAGGTTTTCGGGTGTTTTATCGAATCCTTTTTACCTATGGACGGCAATCACTCACGAAATGGAACTCCCCTGGAAGAGCGCCGAGGCCTGGTGCAGGAAGGGACGGGCATACGCCGAGCAGGGGCAGTACGACCGGGCCGTCGAGTGCTACGATCGGGCAATCGCCCTGAACGCCAACGCCGCCGACGTCTGGCACCGCAAGGGACTCGCCCTCACTGCCGCCCGGCGCCACCGCGAAGCGGCCGATTGCTTCGATCAGGCCATCAGGATCGATCCGACCTCTGCGGACTTCTGGCATGCCCGGGGGCAGGTGCTGTACGACCTCGGGGAGTACCGGGAGGCGGCCGGCTCCTGCGGCCAGGCAGTGAAACTCGCGCCGAACACCGTGGACGCCTGGCTCATCCGGGGCCACGCCTTCCGAAAGATCGGGCGAAACCCAGAAGCAATTGCCTGCTACGACAGGGTCGTCACGCTTGAGCCAGGCCGGATCGATGCCTGGCTCGCCCGCGGAACGGCGCTTGCTACCGAGCGCCGGTACGACACGGCAATCGAGTCCTACGACCGGGTCATCGCGCTCGATCCCGACAACGCAAACGCCTGGTACGCAAGGGGAACGATCCAGATCCTTCTCTCCCGCTACGAGGACGCGCTCGCCTCCTACGACCGGGCCGTCGCCATCAACCCGAACCACGCCGACACCTGGTACACCCGTGGATGCACGCTTTCGGCACTTCAGCGCCATGACGAGGCCGTCGCCTGCTTTGACCGGGCGCTCGCCCTCCGTCCCGACGATGCCAATGCCTGGTACAACCGGGGCCGGGCACTGCAGAACCTGGAGCGCTACGAGGAGGTGCTCGACTGCTATGACCGGGCGTTCCGGATCAACCCCGGGCACCCCGGGATCTGGTTCCAGAAGGCCATGGTGCTGAAGAAGCTGAAGCGCTACGACCTCTCCCTCACCTGCTTCGACCGGGCGCTCAGGGAGAACGCTGTCGATGCGGAGATCTGGCACCAGAAGGGCCTTCTCTTCTTTGTCCTGAAACGCTACGGGGAGGCGCTGGAGTGTTTCGACCAGGCGCTCAGGATCCGGCCCGATCACACGGACGCCCACTACTACCGGGGCGAGAGTTACTACGCCGTCCGAGACTACGCGGCGGCAGTCCCCTGCTACCAGGCCGCGGTCCGGGCGGACCCCGGGAACGTTGTCGTCTGGAACAACTACGGAAATGCGCTCTACCAGCTCGAACGCTATGAAGAGGCGCTTGTCTGCTACGAGCGGGCGCTCGAGAACGACCCGGAGAACCGCCAGGTCTGGAACAACAAAGCGAGCGTCCTCTCCGTTCTCTCGCACTACGACAAGGCGCTCGTCTGCTATGACCAGGAACTCAGGACCCACCCGGAGAACGCGGATGCCTGGTACAACAAAGGCCTTGCGCTCTTCATCCTCGGCCGCTACGGCGAAGCCGTAACCTGCTACACCCATGCGCTTGAGATCGACCCGGAGAGAGCCGGAGTCTGGACCACGAAGGGGAACGCTCTCGTGATCCTGGAACGCTGCGAGGAAGCCCTTGACTGCTACGACCGGGCGCTCGCCGTCAACCCCGACGACGCCGAAGCGCTCAAAGGAAAAGCGATGGCGCTCATCTATCTCGACCGCCCCGGCGAAGCGGCGAAATACTGTGAGAGGGCGCAGCGGCTGCCGGAACGGCCCCGGACTGCAGAGCCCGATTTAAGAAGAAGAGAGAGGGCTTAGACCCGCGCAATCCGCCCGACCGCTTCCTCGAGGTTCTCCATCGCGGTCGCGTAGGAGAGCCGGAGCCAGCCGGGAGTGTAAAACGCGGTTCCCGGGGTGACCGCCACATGGGCGTCGTGGAGCCACGACCGGGCGATCGCCATGTCGTCGCCGTCGACCTGCACGTAGGCGTAGAAAGCCCCGTCCGCCGGAGCGGTGACGTAGCCGAGGTCGCGGAGCGCCGGGATGAGGTAGTCGCGCCGGCGCTCGAACTCGCGGCGCATCGTCTCCACGCAGTCCTGGCTGCCCCGGAGCGCGGCGAGAGCACCGAACATCGCAAACGTCGTCGGGTGCGATATGGTATGCTGCTGCACCTTCTCCATC
>JAEZYU010000087.1 GCA_023418915.1 Bacillota bacterium | reverse complement strand
TTATATCCCGCTCCACCTGTTCTATTTAGTTTTCAAAGACCTTATTTTTTAAGTCGCCGCTTCTTTGACGGCAAGAATTATTATACTATAATCAGTTGTGTTTGTCAACAATTATTTTAACATATTTAAAATTAATTTAACTATTAGCGTTTATTAATTATAAACATTATACAATAATATAACTAACGCAACCTTAATTATTTTACCACATTCGGACGAGATTGTCAACCAAAACATTCTTAATTTCAAAATTTTGATTGAAATTTTATACTGTCCTTAATAGACAGGACCGCCAAACGAACATTGACTATTATATAATAATCGGTTAACAATGTCAACAAAATTTTTAACATTTTTACTGCCACTTTTAACCATCCCTAAGTGTGTTTATAAGTCAAAACCCAGAGGAACGTTGTATATTTTACTATAATTCGACAAAGATGTCAACAAAAAAGTCACTACTTTTTATATCCATTTTTAACCATGTTACTATATTTTTAGGATTAAGAAATTGGAAATTATATTTTAATTGTACGATAAATCAAATTCTAATACCAAATTTTATATACACTTTATATTATAGTAATATTATCCAAATTTTATTCATTATTTTTAAATATTTTAAATATTTCGTTTTCTTACTATATAAAGAAAAAAGAGCGACCTCTTTAAAGATCACTCTAATTTGTTTTATAGATTATTCAGTTACTTCTACCCATTTAGCATGAAGAACGATTCTTTCAGTTGGTTCACCTAATCCAAGCGGAGTAAGTACTGCTTTTTGAGTTAATTCAGCATCTAAATACCAACCATCAAATGTAAATCCATCTCTAACTGGTGAAGCAATTTCAATTGTTGTATATCCAGCATTATAGAAGAAGTTTGCTTCTCTTGCAGCAACTTTTGCAGCTCCATCCGCAACAGATACTAACCACATATTTGGAATAAAGCCTTCTTTATAAGTACCGTATGCAAATGTTCCTCTAAAATATTCTAATACTCTTGTATGAGCTCCAGATTGATCATTTACAACTTTTTCATATAATGGGCTTCCAGCAGCCGGTTTAATATAATGGAACACGTAAAGTTGACCAGTACGTCCTAAAATATCTCTTCCACCACCATGACCAATTTGAGTTGCATCATTAATGTAGTAAAGTATTGGTAACCATTTTGCATTATAAGCAGCTTGACGGATAAATTGAGTAGCTTCTCCTGTTTCATCAACAGCTAGTGCATTAGGGTTATCTTTTACATATTGATATAAATATGTAGTGATATTAGCAGGAGTAAAGAATGCTTCCCAACCTGTAGCTAAAAATTCTTCTAAAGTTGCAGGTAAAGCAGGAGCAGCTTTAGCTTGTAAGTGAGCATAGTAATCAGTTAAGAATAATTTAACAACTTCCTTACGGCTTTCAGCATAATATGTTCCTTCATTAAGATTTAATGTATAGTAATATTTTACTAAAAGTTTGTCATTATATTCATTAACTAACCATGTAGCCTCTTTCATGTTATCTTTAATTTCTTTAATTGTAACATCAAATTTATCATATAAAGCTTTTAATTGTTGTTTGTAAGTCTCTTCAGCAGATTTAGCTTTTAAAGCAACTACATCTTTATCCCATAACTTAGCACGTCTAGCTACTAAACTATTGAATAATTCAACATTAAAATGAGCTTTTTCTAAATCAGTTAATCTAGCATTATTCATATAAGCTTTAGCATTTGCTAATTGAGTATCAACTGTAAATGAAGCAGTTCTTCCAGCTTCTAAATCTTCGATACCAGTTTGAGCATTTGCAATTGCAGTATTAAATAAACCAACTCTATAATCATTTTCTGGAGCTAAATCAAATTTTTCAATTGTTAATTTTTGTCCAGGATAGTTGAATATAGAAACGATTCCTAAGTTTTGTTGAGTTTTGTATGACATACCATATCCATTTGCAGGAATATCGATATGAGTAGTTGTGTTTGGAAGTCTGCTTTGTAATGTTGCATTTCCACCACCAAGAACGATTGTTCCGTCAGCTTGAGCTGTCCAACCATATCTATATCCGTCAAATGTTAATGCACCTTCACGAGATCCTTGAGCTTTCCATGCTTCACCATTAACGTCAGTTCCTAAAGCAGCTGTTCCTAGAGGAATCTTAGCAACTTTATCAGTTAAGTTAACAAAGAATACACCCCAGTTTCCACCAGTTCCTTCTCTAACGTTAGCTTTATCAAATACTGGTGTACCATCAGCTTTAACATCTGTAATGTAAACAGTCATTGAATCCATTGCAAAGTATTGGAAAGTTCTTCCGTTTTCATCAAATACAAATTGACCTTCAGTATTGTAGTTACCTTTTACTGAATAAGCATAACCAGAATATTTACTCCAGTATTGTTGTGATGTATTAGAAGTAGATCCTGCCATCTTATCAAAGAAACTAAATGAATGTAATATGTCATATTGATGTTGTAAATTAGATGAATCAGCTTGTTCTGAGAAACGTCCACCAATATAAACAGTATCGCGATCTTTTGCAATACCAGTATTAACTGTAAATTCAAGAACTGCATCATTTTCTCCAGCTTTTTTGAATGTAGCAGTTAATTTAGATTCATGATATCTCATATATTGAGTTTTTAAAGTTAATCCATTAAAATCTTCTGGATTTCCAGCCCACTCAACAGTAACG
>JAEZYU010000080.1 GCA_023418915.1 Bacillota bacterium | reverse complement strand
CACAATCATCAAAGATGATTGCCGATCCCTTTCACGCCGCCCCAAAAGGGCTTCGTTTCAGGTGCCGCCCGCATCGGAGCGGCTTTTATATACTATCACGCTGTTCTGCTTTTGTCAACCACCTTTTTTATAACTCTTTTTTCCATTCTGTTATTAAAAAGCAGCCTTCAAACTCAATGCTTAATCACTTGCGTCAGCAATCTTCTCGCGACAGCTTTTGTATTATAGCACCGTCTATAGACGTATGTCAAGAAGTAATTATATGGCATTATTTTATGAGTATTATATGAATCATATTGCATTTTTCACAGCTACTGATATACTATTCACTTGAGAATCTCATTTTCTGCAAAGAATGAAGGAATATGTATGTTAGATGACATTTTAATCACGATCCTCATGTGTCTGCTGCTGGCTGTGGCTGCTCATTTTATAATACCGTCATATAAGCATAAAAAAATATATATAATACTTTCCTTAATCGGCGTAATATTGAGAGCAGCATCTGTTATGTATCTTTACAGCAAGGGTGTCGATACATTTGGAACAGATGGTCTTGTTTATCACAAGGCAGGTTTATGGATAAGCAAGCAGCTGGAAGAAGGCACGCCGCTCTATGCTGTCAAATATGTATATACACTATACACCGTCTTGGTAGGTCTGATTTACCATATGCTTGGCATCAACAGGTATATCGTTTCCTATATAAATATAGTATTTGCCTATTTTTCTGCAGTACTTCTTCTTAAAACTGCTCTGAATCTACGATACAAGTTTTCCAACGCATCATTTATCAGTTTGGTGTTTTTATATTTCCCAAACTTGATCTTGTGGACTTCAGATTCACGTAAGGAAGCTTTGACAATATTCATATGCACTTTGAGCTGTTATTGTTTGCAGCGGTTATCGAAGAATTCAGAGGCATCCGGCAAAAATGTCGCTGATGCAGTATCAGATTCAGAAGTATTCGCTCACGATTCAGTCATCACAGCAGCTTATAAAGCACATATAAAAGACAAGACACATGAAAAGACAGAAGTGTTTACCGCCGCCAATCCGACAAAAATAAATCAATACGAAAAACAAATCCAGAATGCGTGCCTTATCCTTATTATGTGTATTTTAATGTGGCTGTGTACATTGATTCGCATATACATGTTCGTTCCAATGTCTATTGGTATATTAGCAAGTCTTTTTATATTGTATTTAAAAAGCAGAAAGCAAATATATATTTTATTTGGTCTGGCAGTAATCATCAGTTCAGTTCTCATTTTCTTTTTCACAGTATGTCCGCTGCTGGAAAACTATCATGCTATCTCTTTCCCTGATGAGATGGGTGATCTTGGGACAGATCTTGCCAATAAGGCTAAAACCATCAGGCTGCTGGCATCAAACAGAAATATACTATTGGCTGCAGTAAACTATTTTCTGGTTCCTTATCCAGGGAACACAGGCATTTCAGAGATTAACGGCAGTGTAGCTTTAAACATGGCAGTCAGTATTGATATGATTTTCTGGTATATATGCATGCTGCTGATGGTACCGGGTATACTGTCAGCTGCAAGAAAAAAGGAAAGCTTCCTTTTGGGACTGACAGCTTTCCTGGCTTCTTACATAATTATTAATATCCTCGTCGTCGAGAATGTTTCTGATACGATATACCGTTATCGTTCGGTGATAACAGGTCTTTCGCTTCTGCTCATAGATCATAGTGCTGTCGAGCGTGCCGGATCCTTCATCTGTAATGCCTTAAGACTTCATTCAAAATCAAAGCTCTCCCCCAACAGTAATATAAAAAATGACACATGAATGGTTTTTGCATCGTTTTCTTTTGATCCTTTCGATTCTTCGAAAGAAAATACCTGAAAGGCAAACCGGTACCCGCCACATAGCGTTTTTCAACCCGAAGGGTTTTATAAGACGTATTAGCGTTTTTCACCCGATGGGTTTGAAAAGACATATCAGCGTTTTCCACCCGAAGGGTTTGAAAAGACGTTGAGAGGCGGGGTACATATATCGCTTCATTATTGTGCAGAGCATACCTTTACAGCTTCTTCTGCTGCAGTGGCTGCATCCGGTGTGTAGATGTCTGCACCTATTTGCTTGCAGAACGAATCGGTCACAGGTGCGCCGCCTATCATTATCGTTACCTTATCTCTTATACCGGCATTGACTATTTCATCAACAACCGATTTGATCTCAGGCATAGTTGTTGTCAGCAGTGCTGAACAGGCAACTATATCTGCACCTGATTCAACAGCCTTTTCAACAAATTTATCCGCTGTTACGTCAACACCCATATCGATGACTTCCAGTCCTTTACCTTCCATCATCATCCTGACTAGGTTTTTGCCGATATCATGCAAATCACCCTTGACAGTACCAAGAACGACCTTGCCCTTTGCCTTTACACCACTGGAAGCAAGCAGCGGCTGCAACAGTTCAGTGCCTGCCTTCATTGCCCTTGCTGCTATAAGAACCTGCGGTACATATACCTCATCATTTTTAAACTTCTCACCTATAATGGACATGCCATCAAGTAAGCCCTGTTCCAGTATCGTCTTTGCATCGATACCCTCTTCCACAGCTTTCTCCACCAATTCCTTAACTGCCTTTGCTCTGCCCTGCTGCAGATTTTGTGAAATCTCATGTAGTATACTCATTTTTTGCACCTCTCCCGGGTATGTCCCGATTATTGTTCTTTACATAATTTTATAACACTACGTTATTTCTTCCCGTTTCTTTCCCTATACTTTCCAGGGCTTGTGCCTACATAATTTCTGAATACTCTTGTGTAATAGCTCTGATCCTCATATCCGACCAGATTAGCCACATCAGCCAGTGGGATATCATGATCAGCCAATAGCTTTTTGCTCATCTCTATCCTGATCTTGTTCAAATATACATTAAAATTACATTTCATCTCTTCCTTAAATACAGCGCAGAAATATGATGTACTTAGCTGTACATGGTTGGCGACTTCTTCGAGCATTATCTTTTTCATGTAATTTCTTTTTATATAGTCAACCGCTTTATATATCACATCTATGTGCTTTATATCCTTTAAATCAAATACGCAATCTGTAAAACGTGTCATTATACCAGAAAGCCAGTAGGTAAGCTCATCTATCGTTGTAAACTCATGGATTTTGGATAAATATTTATAGTTCAGTCCAAATATCTGCTCAACATCAGCTCCCCCCTCAAGAGCGGCTCTGGACAGCAGTACGATAAGCTCCAGTATTCTGGCTTTGATCACATCAAAATTCCCGCCCGAGGTAAAAAAAACATGTCCCAGTATTTCATTCAATACCTTCTGAGATCCCGCTTTGTCACCCAGCGGAATCAGAGAAAGCAGCTCTTTCTCCTTTTCAACCGGGTATGTTCTTGCTCCGGCGCATTCATCCTCGATTGATTTGATATAATGCACATACTCCGAGATCCTTGATTGCTGCTCCAGTAATTCGATCCTGGATTGGGTCATGTCGCTGCTGCCTGCAATATAAAGGGACGTCATGTAGAGAAGCTCTGACAGGTCTTTAACCTTCTCAGGATTGATGATTGGAAGCTCCTTCACCTGCTTTTCTATATCAGCGGCATCATTTCTGTCAAAACCACCGCTGGCAATTATCTCCTCGATCAGAAGCTCATCCGGCTCCATCATAAGAACAGGCCCGCCCAAGACAGCTCCTCTGACGATACCTGCGCTGATTATCGGGGATACCCAATGCACAAGTCCAATTGGGCAGAAAAAAATATACCTTCCGCCGAATCGCTCAGCCTGGTAATTGCCATAAAGGTGCGCATTTTCACACTTCATGCCGCTGTTTCGAACCCTGTTGCACAGGCTGCATCTCTCATCCGGAAATACTTCAACCACAGCATTTCCTTGATTGTCCATAACGATACAACCGGTCCCGACAGAGCGGCTGTAGGTCAGTGCAGCATGTCTTGCCCTGCATGGATCGAGCTCCATATCGTCCAGCGATCGTATATCAATCATACAAACTCTCTTTCTGCCCAATAGCGGATCAATACTCTCATGATCACACTGCTATTAAATCATACAACTTTATTGTCTGACTGGTATTGAACAATATTTTTATTTTTTGTATTTTTTCACGATTCGTTATAAGAATTTTATCATAAGGACTCAAATAGTAAAATAGTACAAATCTTTAAAATCTATTTATATAATTCGTTTTTACATTACTGTAGTATGAAAATGCACAGCATTGATGTTTGTCATGCTTGTAAAAATTACACAAAAAGAGGATCAGACTATGAAAATTAACATTAGAGAATGGATCAACAGTATTTCTAATTCCAATCAAAGGCCAGCGATGCCTATAATGACATATCCTGGTCTGAAACTTGCCAACAAATCCATAATAGACATTATTAAAAACGGAGAGGATCAATTCAAATGTATTTATGAATTATCTAAAAAATATCCATCTGGTGCTGCTATGACCATTATGGACCTTTCAGTTGAAGCTGAGATCTTCGGCAGTCATATCAGATATTCATCGGATGAAGTACCTGCAGTAACAGGCAGTATAATAGATGGTGAAAGCTCAGCAAAAGGACTTCAAATACCCCAGCCAGGCTCTGGCAGGACAGGAGCATATATTCAGGCAGCCGCCCTCAGTGCGCAGATCATCAACGACAGGCCTTCCTTCGGAGGCCAGATAGGACCTTTCTCTCTTGCATGCAGATTGTACGACATGACAGAGATAATGGTTGCTCTTTTTGACGAACCAGATACAGTGCACATAGTGCTTGATAAAGCAACAGCATTCCTTATATCATATGCAAAAGCTTTCAAAGGAGCAGGAGCAAACGGTATTATTATGGCAGAACCTGCAGCCGGTCTTTTATCACCAGATCAATGCACTGAATTCTCTTCAATCTATGTAAAAAAGATAGTTGATGCAGTACAGGATGATAGTTTCATTGTTATTCTTCACAATTGCGGAAACACGGTAAAGCTGATCCCATCGATGCTGTCAACAGGCGCATTGGGATTCCACTTCGGAAATGCGGTAGATATGATGGACATATTGCCTCAGATGCCATCGGATAGATTGGCATCTGGAAACATCGACCCGGCAAGAGTGTTTAAAAACGGCACAGCAGAGGACGTTAGGCAAAAAACCCGGGAGCTGATCGAGAAGACGGCAGGATACAGAAATTTTGTGATCTCATCCGGCTGCGATATACCTCCGGGAACACCAATAGAAAATATAGAAGCATTTTTTGAAACTGTAAAAAGCTCAAACAAAGTGTAAGCCTCCTATGATTACACCGTTTTCTTTCGATTTACCGAAGGAAAATACCCGAAAAGGCACAAGTGACTTATCTAATAAGGGAATATTTCAAGCCTGACCCCTAATATATCGGTTTCATAGGTTTGCTTAAGAGCACGGTTGTATATGACACTGGCAGGATGATACAGCGGGAATAGCTTATATTCCCGCTCTTCTATTTTTACGCATACAGCTGTGCCATGATATGCTCCTATGCACATTGAAAAATCTCCTGTCAGGGCTCTCAACGGTACATTCCCCAGAGTAGCAATATATTCCGGGCGGATCAAAGCTATTTCCCGCAGCAGGAACGGTCTGCTCGATATGATTTCCTCTCTGGCTGCAGGCCTGTTTGTTAACCTCCCTGTCTTCGGGTTCTCCTTTGACAGTCTGTACTTTATTGCATTGGTAATATAGATATCTTCTCTGTTAATACCAGCAATCTTAAGGAACTCGTCCAGGTGCTTGCCGGCAGCGCCGGAAAACGGCCGCAACAGCCTAACCTCCTCACGTCCCGGTGCTTCACCTATGAGCAGCAGCTTAGGACTCATGCACCCACAGCCGAAAACAAACTCGTTTCCGGCAAAGCGGTCTGCATATTCTTCATAAAGTTCAGAAAGCATCTCTTCATTTTTCAAGTTTTTATCACCCCTTAATTATGTGGGTAACTATGTTGGGACAGTTCTCCTGCAATCATTAGTCACTGGTATGGATCTAATATAACATATCGTCAAGAGAAAATTTTTCGTTTCAAGAGAAATTTTTCGTTTCAAGAGAAATTTTTCATTACCAAAGCATGCCATCCATACCATAATCATAGTTTTTGCTCAAAAATTCAACTTTGGAGAAAATTTATGTTACATAATACCAGATTTTTTATTATTATCATATAAAAAAGCTAATTATAATGAAATTATTACATGAAAATCCTCTCCTTACTTGAAATTATGAGCAACTACAGATATGTTTTAATTGCAAACAAGGTTGGAAATATGTTCGCACCTTTTTCTTTCAGTTATTCGAAAGAAAATATCTGAAAGCCAAATCGGCACCCGCCACATATCGTTTTTCAGCCCGAAGGGGTAGAAAATACGTGTTTGCGTTTTTCAGCCCGAAGGGTTTGAAAAGACGTGTTTGCGTTTTTCAGCCCGAAGGGTTTGAAAAGATGTGTTTGCGTTTTTCAGCCCGAAGGGTTTGAGAAAGACGTGTTTGCGTTTTTCAGCCCGAAGGGGTAGAAAATACGTTGAGAGGTGGGTGACTTCTCTCGCCTTGTTATTTCACAAGCTCGTTGAGCTTGAGCCTGACCTGCTTCATGTCTTCGAACATAAGCACCTTTTTGGATGCATCCCGAAGCAGCGCTGCAGGATGGAAGGTCGGCATTATCCAGAAGCCCTTGCGCTCGATCCACTGTCCTCTTATTTGCGTAATCTTAGCGTTCCTGTCTATTATGTGCTTTGCAGCAGTTGAGCCCATGCATACCATAATGTGCGGCCTTATCAGAGCTGTCTGGTTCCGCAGCCACGGAAGGCAGCTTTCAGCTTCATCATCGGTGGGAACACGATTTCCAGGCGGACGGCATTTCACAATGTTACATATATAGTATTCGTCTTCACTAAACATCAGCGCAGACAATAACAGATCAAGGAGCTGTCCTGCCGCACCAACAAAAGGCCTGCCCTGCTTGTCCTCCTGCTCTCCTGGTCCCTCGCCGATAAGCATTATCGGGGCAGTTTTCGATCCTCTTCCAAAAACCATGTTCGTCCTTGTTTTACCAAGACTGCACTGCATACATTCAGAACATTTTTTTTCAAGCTCGTCCCACCCCAGCATCAATTCATTACCCCCGACAGAAAATATACATGCTTTCGATCCGTACAGTACACGTGCATAATTCATTTGGACTATTGGTTAATCCAAAACAGCACATGCACTCCTTAGATTGATACTTCATTATTAATACATGAAAAAGTGTACTTTCTTTGAGCGCACCGTCATTTTACGTTATTTAGTCTCCATGTGCTCTATGCCTTCAAAGGCAGGCTTAACTTCCGGCTTCGACTCGCCGTGCTTCACCAGCATCATAAAGAAGAAAGCCAGCACCATTGCTATGCTTGAATAAATAAACAGGAAGCTGTCACTCAGCAGGTCCTTGATAAATCCAAACAGTATCGGACTGACTATAGCCGCAGTCATCGAGAAGAAATAGTAGTATCCTGTGTATTTCCCGATGCCCTTGCTCGAAGTCATCTCAACCACCATCGGATATGAATTGATGTTTATGAGCGCCCAACTGATACCGCCGATGGCAAGCAGTACATAAATAATGTATGGGTTGACACCCATAGTGAAGTTCATCGTCAGGAACACCAGAAACAGTACTGTTATACCAATCAGTATAGTCTTTTTTCTGCCTATTTTGGAGGCAAGAAGTCCTGACGGTATGGAGAAAATCACCAGCATGGCTGAAAATACCGATAACATGAACGATGATTGACTTTTGTCGATATTAAGTACCTTCTCACCAAAGGTGGAAAAGAAGGTTTCGACAGCATTATAGGCTACGAACCAGAAGAAAATGGCGAGCAGCAAAAATACCAGACTCATGACAGAGCCTTTTTCTTTCTCCGTTTTTTCCCCGGTCTCTTCTGCGGGCTTGTCATCAATGATCTCTTTGGGTTCACGTATCAACAGATACATCAATATTATTGTGCCGATCATAATAGCAGAACAGACTGCAAAGGGCAGATACTCGTTTATTCCGAACAGAAAACCTCCAATAAGGAATGCAATTACGGCGCCGATACCACCCATGAAATTAATGACTCCGTTCGCCTTGCTCCGCAGCTGCCTTGGTGTAAAATCCGGCATAAGAGCAACAGTAGGCGCTCTGTATATGCTCATAAAGAAATTCATTGCTATGACCGTGATCATAACAGGAATAAGGATAAACCTGAATACCGGTATAAGAATGAAAGCTACAGCTGACAGTGGTATACCGACAAGAAGATACGGCATACGTCTCCCGTATCTGGTGTTGGTTCGGTCGCTCAGCGCACCGAAAATGGGCAGGAAGATCACGGCAAAAATATTGTCGATAGTCATAACTGAGCCGACCGCTACACCGCTCAAGCCAAGATCATCAAGGTAAATGGGCATAGCAATGTTGTAGATCCCCCATACAATGCTGACAGTAAAAAATCCTAGTCCTATAAGCATGGTCTGCTTATAATTTAGTTTCATACTAACCCCTCATTCCTTTCACTATTTTCAGTGCAATATCAGGGACATTCGTTATAATGCCGTCTACACCGGCAGCTGCCATTGCTTTTATATGCTCAGGCTGATCCACGGTGAATGGATTGACCATGATATTGTTTTTTTTGCACCCCATCATAACTTCAGGAACGATATTATAAAAAAGCGGGTGTATAGCTGCCGCTCCCATACTGCGTGCATATTCCCAGGGTTCATAGATCCCTGCCATGTATAGCGGGGCCGTTTTTATTTCAGGCTCGCATTTTCGAATCTCCACAAGACTGTAATGATTGAATGATGAAATAATGGTTCGGTTTGTTCTCTTGTACTTCCTTACCACATCAGCCACAGCTTTTTCAATTCCGGGGTAAAAGACCGGCCCATTCTTTATCTCAATATTGAGAAGGCCGTCCCAGCCTGACAACAGCCATAGGACATCCTCCAGTTCCGGTATCCTTTCATCCTTGAAGTCAGGTGAGAACCAGGACCCGAAGTCAAGAGACTTCAGCTCTTCAAGAGTCCTGTCCTTAACCAATCCTTTGCCGTTGCTGGTCCTGTCCAGCATTTCGTCATGAGTGACCACAAGGCTGCCGTCCGAGCTTAGATGAACATCAAGCTCGATACCGTCAGCTCCCAGTTCCAAAGCTCTTTGAAATGCGGGCATCGTGTTTTCAGGCGCCTGTTTTGAAGCTCCTCTGTGTGCAATGATCAATGGTGTATTGATGTTCCTCAACCCCTTTGTCGATTTATATCAATTTCTCAGGCTTATAACAGGTGCGGGTATTCTTCCGCCTCTGCTTATAAATTCACTGCTTGAATACTTGCTTACAGGCATTACAGGTCCTGTTCCAAGAAGGCCTCCAAATTCGACCATATCTCCTGCTGACTTTCCGGGGGCAGGTATGATCCTTACAGCAGTGGTTTTATTGTTAACTGCACCAATTGCCATTTCATCAGCTATTATTGCCGATATCGTTTCCGCTGACGTATCACCGGGCACCGCTATCATATCAAGGCCGACAGAACAAACACAAGTCATAGCCTTGAGCATATCCAGAGAAAGAGCACCATCTCGTACCGCTTCTATCATGCCGGCATCCTCGCTCACGGGTATGAAGGCTCCGCTGAGACCGCCTACATGAGATGACGCCATTATACCGCCTTTTTTGACCGCATCGTTCAATAGTGCAAGCGCTGCTATCGTCCCATGGGTGCCGCACTTTTCCAGCCCCATCTCCTCGAGTATGTATGCGACACTGTCGCCCACAGCAGGCGTAGGAGCCAGTGACAGATCAACTATCCCAAAGGGTACATTCAGCCGCTTTGATGCTTCCTGTGCCACAAGCTGTCCCATCCTCGTTATTTTAAACGCAGTCTTTTTTATTACCTCCGCAACAGTGCTGAGGTCTGCGCCTTTTACCTTCTCAAGTGCGCACTTCACTGCACCAGGGCCGCTTACTCCGACATTTATCACACAATCAGGCTCGCCTATGCCATGGAAGGCTCCGGCCATGAACGGATTATCCTCCGGTGCATTGGCAAAAACGACCAGTTTTGCGCAGGCCATGCCGCCCTGATCAGCGGTAAGCCCCGCCGCTTTTTTTATCACACGGCCCATCTGTGCTATCACATCCATATTGATACCGGCTTTAGTAGTCGCAGTGTTTACTGATGCACATACCTTTTTTGTGTTAGCAAGAGCCTCAGGTATTGAAGATATCAGCTTTCTGTCGCCGGGTGTTGCGCCTTTGTGAACCAGTGTGGAAAATCCGCCGATAAAATCTATACCAAGCTCCTCAGCAGCCTTGTCCATCACATGCGCAAAGCTGACATAATCCTCATCTTCACAGCTTTCTGCCACAAGTGCCACAGGTGTTACCGAAATCCTTTTGTTTATTATAGGTATGCCATACTCCTTCTCTATATCCCTGCCTATCTTCACAAGGTCCTTAGCGTATGTGGTGACCTTATCATAGATCTTTCTTCTGCAGACTTCGCCGTCAGGATGGCAGCAGTCCCGCAGAGATATTCCCATTGTGATCGTTCTGATATCGAGGTACTCGTCGTGTATCATTTTATATGTTTCAAGTATTTCATACTTTGTGAGCATAGATCCCTCCATTGTGACACTACAGCTATGTAACAGCAAGCTTGCCGTTCTGACTAAATCCTGTGCATCGAATTGAATATTTCTTCATGCTGGATCTTCACATAAAGGCCCAACTCGCTCCCAACAGCTTCGAGCCTATCGGACAGCTCACTGAAGGTGATACTTGAACCTGTTATGTCAACGAGCATCACCATCGTAAATACATCCTGCATAAGTGTTTGTGATATGTCCAGAATATTTACAGTGCTTTCCGCAAGGATCCTGCTTACAGCCGCAATGATCCCGATCCTGTCCTTGCCTAATACTGTTATTACCGCTCTCTCCATTAAAATCTCCTGTTTATAATGCGTTTTATGCAGCCTGTTGGCATCAAACCAACGAGATACTCCTTTTTTGTTCCTAATAGAACTATATCAGAGTGATTATGAAAATTCAATCGATAAGTGACATCCTCTTCTCATGTATCAGGGAGCTTTCAAATCGCAACTAGGCTATGCTCGATTGTGACCGAACAGGTACATTAATAAGTAAGCTCTGCACGGATACAACCAGATATGAGCATTGATTGCAAGATCCGTCCGAGTATAGCTGCTTTAGAAGTGTTATGAATAATCTCTGTTTGACTACGACTGCATAAAGTCAATAATAGGTAGTATCTACCTGACTGCATCCGGATAAGAGTGATTTACAAGTTCGCTCTGCCCGACCAGACACTAATAACCATGCTCAGAGTCGCATTTTACGCCTGGCTAGACACTAATATAGATCAGAGCACATTTTTTACGCCTGGCTAGGGCTGTTTGAAGTTCTCAGCGATCAGCTCAGCTGTCTGCTTCCTATCATATATATACCACCAGACATTCCCTGCCATATGGCTTTCACCCGGCAAAATGAAAGTTTTTATATCAGCATCCCTGACCTTTGCAGCATAGCCGGCATATCTGGCTATATCAGATATGGTGATATTGGTTTTTACATTGTCCTTGACAATTTCAAAAATTTCATTTGCTTTTGACATATATCTGAGATTGAGTTTCTGGTCGATGAGAGCCCTAATAAAGTCCTGCTGCATCTTAATCCTGCCGATATCGCCCTCTATATACCCCTGTCCGCTGTGATTCCCTTTTCTATAACGGACAAGCTGCTCCGCCTTTCTCCCATCAAGCAGCTGCATACCCTTCCTGAGATGAATGTGAAGGTTCTGGGTCGGGTCATCATAATTCATTCTGAACGGCACATAAAACTCGACTCCACCCAGCGTGTCGATGATTTTCCGAAAGCCTCTGAAATCCGCAGTAATATAGTAATGCACCGGGAGCCCGGTGATCCTTGAAATCTCTGAAGCTACCTGCTTTTCTCCACCCCTGGAATATAGTGAATTAACCTTTCTATAGCTGCTCCCGATGTGGATCCTGGTGTCTCTTGCAATTGAGAGCACATTCAGCGATGGGGTATCAGGATCAAAATTGAACAGCATGATCACATCGCAGCGCGTTTCATCCCGATCAAGACCCAGCAGCATCAGGTTGACAGGCTCCATTCCAGTATCTGTTTCAAATTGTTTATCAGCTTTTGCTTCATTTGTCTGCATAGTATCAGCTTCGTACCCTGCGCTATATCCATCACTTATCGGTTCTGGAGAATAGTGCAAAATGTTCTGTCCATTGTACAGCATGATGTAGATACCGTTCGCGGATAGTACCAACAGCATAATTAAAGAAGCTATAAAAAAAGATCTGTTTCCTCTCATGTTTACCTCATTATTAGCATCAACAAGCAAGATGTCTGTATAAATCTATTATTTGTTCACTGTCATTTTTAATTCGCATAAGACAATTTCCGATATATAATCAGGATATATTGAGATCAGTTCATGCATTATATATAATCAAAAGGAAAATACTACATGTGAATGGAGGAATTGACATGGGTGAAGTCACTGTTAGGAAAATAGAATACAAAACATCATAATGCCGCTGATAGGTATATAATACAGGTTGAACTTGATCAAATTCCAATAATGCAGCTGTATTGCATTTATCTGTATTGTGATACAGCTGCATTTTGGTTGTACACGGGTATTGAGGGAGTCCAAAAGGATTGTATCACGGTATTGAAGGAGACCAAAAGGATTATATCACGGTATTGAGGGAGTCCAAAAGGATTATATCACGGTATTGAGGGAGTCCAAAAGGATTGTATCACGGTATTGAGGGAGTCCAAAAGGATTGTATCACGGGTATTGAAGGAGACCAAAAGGATCATGGAGCAAAACGCCCTTAATGAGAAGCTGAAAAAATCAAAATTGCTTTCTGGCCTGCTTGAAAACGGTTCTCTCGGGCAAATAACCCGTTATCTCGTTACCGGATTTTCCAGTGCAGGTTTCGAATTTACACTGCTTTATGTATTCAGAGGTATCGCAGGCTTATCTGTTATAGCAGCCAATACAGCTGCGCTTTCTATCGTGTTCTGGTTCAATTTTCTTATGAACAGATTGTGGGCGTTCAAATCAAAAATGAAGCTCAGCAAGCAGCTGCCAATGTACCTTGCCCTTTTTGTTTTTAACATCGTTGTATCCGATCTTATTATGTATCTATTGACAGATATGCTCCAAATACAGTATTTGCTGGCCAAGGTGTTCTCGATAGGCGCTGTGGTAAGCTGGAATTTTGTACTGTATAAAAAAGTAATTTACAAATAATACAGTTTCTGGTGCTGGTTATCAGACGAATATGAGTCATTACTTATGCGTCGCTGCTTATGCGTCAGCACTTATGAATCGGTACTTATGTGTTAGCAATTATGCGTCGCTGCTTATGAATCGGTACTTATGAATAGAAAAAGCCCTGTATACCGATGTTCTTCAGCTATACATGGCTTTTTGGTGGAGGGAGATGGATTCGAACCATCGAAGTCACTGACAACAGATTTACAGTCTGCCCCCTTTGGCCACTCGGGAACCCCTCCATAATAAAATCGGCGCCTCATTGACCGGCGCAAGATATATAATACATTACAGCACATAGCTCTGTCAAGTGTGATGCAATATGTTTTTTTATCCTGTTTCATTCTCGGTATGGCGTCAACCCCATGGATCTGAATGATCCAAGATCCTGTTTTTACGACTTGACCATCCTTTACATGGGCGAACGCAACATTTTGATATTTGTTCTATTGTGTTCCACTCGAAATACTATAATCTTGCTTTGGACATTAAGAAGGAGCAAAGCTTCAAGCCCTGCTCCTGTCTATAAGCTATCTTTGAGTGTTAACCATGATCGTTATCTAGTCGATAGCCTTATCTATAGCGAAACGCAATATCTTTTTTGATGTGTTTTTTTGGAATTCCTCTTCTCGTATTTTGATCTTTTTTACAGCTTTATATGATACCATCCTGCTGTTTATCCTTTTTATCTCTTCCTCAAAATACTCCTGAACATCATGTATCCCTTTATCCCGCAAAGTATCTAAATCCGGATAGATTTCAGCGACTATCACTTCCTTGCTCTGCTGAGATCTGCTTTCACCCGCATATACTATACATTCATTGACTCCAAATACCTTTGAAATCTCAGCTTCGATCTCCTCGGGATAAACATTCTTTCCGTTGCTGAGTATTATCAGATTTTTCAGTCTGCCGGTAATATACAGCCAACCGTCTTCGTCCAGCCTTCCATAATCACCGGTTTTGAAATATCCCTCATCATCAAAAGCTGCTTCGGTAGCTTCCGTATCCTTGTAATAGCCCATCATTACATTGGGCCCTTTGACACATATCTCACCCTCGCCATTAGCATCAGGATCCTTGATCTTCACTGTTTCGCCGAGTATCGGTACACCGACGCTGCCTTTTTTCTTGTATTTATTCCTGTTGCAGGATATCAGCGGTGAGCATTCCGTAATACCGTATCCATTCAAAACTGTGATGCCTAAAGATTCAAATGTATCGATGATTTCCTGGTTCAAATAGGCTCCTCCGCAAATTATCAATTCAAGCTTTCCACCAAAAGCATCCAACACACTACTAAAAAGCTTTCTGCGTACATCGATGCCGCATTTCCTTAAAAAATCGCTTATCTTGATTAACTGGCGAAGCGTCTTAGCACGGCCGGCCTTTTCAGCGCCTTGCCACATTTTTTTATACAGTGTTTCAACAAACAGTGGTACAAGCACCAGATGCGATGGCTGCTGCTCTTTGATTTCCTCGGCAATATATTTGAGTCCACTTGAAATATATATCTCAGAGCCCTGTGAATAATGTCCTACAAAATTCACTGTCGAACCGAATGTGTGATGAGGCGGTAAAACATTCATGGTTTTTGGAGTTATTGCAAACAGATACATCCCCTGTGTCATATCAGATACGATGTTTTTCTGAGACAGCATTACTCCCTTTCCCTTGCCTGTGGTTCCTGACGTGAAGACAATGGTGGCAAGACGGTCTCTGTCAAGCTTATTGCTGTAATAAATATTATCACCATTTTTATAACGCTCTCTGCCCTTCGCTACAATGTCAAAAAGTTCGACTGCCCCGTCTATCTTAGCCTTACTCATGCATATATATGTATTGACCTTTAGTGTTTTGCCCTTTATTTGCTGGAGCTTTCCCTCGGTATGCTTGCTATAGACAATAAATTCACAGTCTGAAAAATTCAGTATACCTGCGATCTCATCTACAGGCAGATCCTTATCGATCGGTACAACTACAGCTCCTATCGACATCAGGCAAAAATACGAGCATATCCATTTATAGGAACTCTCTCCGATCAGCGCAACATGCTTGTTGCTCAATCCCATATGAATAAGCTCGGTTCCCATGTGGCGTATGTAGTCTCTGGCTTCTGCATATGTAACTTTCACTGTATCTTTATCTTTTGGACTTTTTTTGTAAGAAAATGCAATTCTGTCAGGATATTTCTTAGCTACATTTTCTGTCATAACTCTAAAATCTTCAAAGACAGTTGTTTCGTATAATGGATAGTTTGAATACGCCATTCTCAAAAGCTCCTTTCTGTTATTGGATTGTAAAATATTTATGATTAAAACATTTTGATTCTTTATGAAACAGTATCATATGCAAATTGGAAATGTGTTTATCTTCAAGTAGGATTATCAAAGCCCCAATTACTATAATAATGCTTATTCAAAGGAATTTCAATATAGTGGATTCACTAAGTTCCGCAAAAATTCGTCTTGAACAGCTAGTGGCATATATACAAAATAACAAATATTATCCAATTTTGCAACCTATATCTACAAAATACTCAAATAATTATGTAATGGAGACACATCTACAAAGTCCATCGCTGAGATATGCCCCCTTGGTTACTGTGATATGTCCCCCTGTTTCAAGTCCATTGCGCATCACTCTATACAAAAAAACCCGCTTCTTAGCGGATTTTTCTGGAGCTGGTGGACGGACTTGAACCCCCGACCTGCTGATTACAAATCAGCTGCTCTACCAACTGAGCTACACCAGCAAATTTTTTCTTGATGGTTCGATTCCCTCTTAATCTTGATACTTGGCGACCCGGAAGGGACTCGAACCCTCGACCTCTAGCGTGACAGGCTAGCGTTCTAACCAACTGAACTACCGGGCCAAATATTGTATAATACTACCAAACTCTAATAAAACTCCTGGTGACCCATAGGGGACTCGACCGCCCAGCCTTGCTGTGCTGCTCGCATGGCTCTTTTGCTCCCCGGCGAGCCATACGCACTCGCTAAAAAATGCCGTGCATTTTTCTTTACGCTCATGCCCTCTCGGGTCCGATTCCCTCTTGCACTCTGTTATCCTGGTGACCCATAGGGGACTCGAACCCCTGTTACCGCCGTGAAAGGGCGGTGTCTTAACCGCTTGACCAATGGGCCACGTTTGTTTTGTCGACAGAGCCGACAAAAAATATTCTATAGGCGAATAGCTAAAAAGTCAAGAGAAAAAATAGTGAAGTTTGTGTGGCTTAAGAGAAAAATAAATTCCACTTTTACCATTTGAAATTCATGAGAAATAATAAGGCGATAGATGCCCCCACGTCCTAATGTCTTTTCAAACCCTTCGGGTTGAAAAACACTAATACCTCCTTTCAAACCCTTCGGGTTGAAAAACGCAATGTGGCGGGTACCGATTTGCCTCTCAGATATTTTCTTTCATATAATCGAAAGAAATCGGTATGAACATATCTTCTGCAGCCTTCTTGCAATAAGCATCTCCAGTTGCTCATAATTTCAAGTAAGGTGAGAATTTTTTTGTAATAACTTCATAATAATAAGTGTTTTATGTGATAATAACAAGCATTTCGGTATTATGTAACATAAATTCTCTCCAAAGTTGAATTTTTGAGCAAAAATTGTGGTTATAGCCTCTACATAAACTAATACCCCATGAGTATCTACCAAATCGCGTGAGTATCTGATTGCGTAGGCTTAGTGAAAAATTAGCGGCATGCATGAGCCCCATTAGTTTGATGCACTATCAAGTGCATTTTCGACCGCCTTCAGAATCACCTTGCTGCTGTAAGTTGCCCCGCTTATTGCATCAAGCTGAAGAGACTGCTTTTCAACGATCTGCTCCGTAAGTATTTCAGCATCTGCTCCCTGACCGTTTTGATGCTTCACCAGTTCAACATCTGTGATCATGTGATCCTCAACAGCGACCTTCACTTCGACCGCAACAGGAAACACCTCGTAGCTGCCCGCATATACGCCGTCATCAATGCACGATAGATCTCTGTCAGTAATAACCATAGTTATCAATTGCTCAAGATTTGCTCCAGCAGATCTGAACATACCAATAGCAAATATTACTGCTGTGGATATGATCACAAAGATCGCAAGTATTACTACATACTTTTTTTTCATATAATTACCTCCGTACCATTACCGGTTTTACTGTTAATAATGCTATGCCGCATTTTTCATACGCTACTTTACACTATCCCATTACCATCTTAATGATGCTATGCCGCATTTTTCATACGCTGCTTTACACTATCCCATTACCATCTTGATAGTGCTTTGGGCTATTTTTCACAAGCTGCTTTACACTATCCCATTACCTGGATTTGATTGCCTGCTTATTTTTGTCTGAATATCATAAGCTGAGTTTGCCACGTGTTTACCATAGATCACCAGGTCTATGACAGGTCCTCTACTCGCTGCATCCCAAGTTCTCTGGCTAAAGCTTCAAACCCGGGAGTTACTGCTCACTTCTATTGTAACTTTTTCCAGACGTTATCTCAATAGAAACTGCAGTTTATTCTGACTGGACATGCAGCACTATATCAAAGCCCTGCATCAGCAAGCCTCACAACCTTCACGGCTGATACCTATGCTTGACATAAGCTGGTATGTTGTTGAATATAAAATCGGTCATGGCATTATTTACATAGCTGTAACTTATGTACATTAGTGCACACATTATGTTAACTTGTACATAAAGTAAAAGCCAAACGAAGGAGGATTGAATCGCGTGGCATACAAAAAGCTTATCATAACTGGTATACTTTCATTCGGAGTCTTTCTGGGAAGCACATTCGGTGCTTTTGCTCAGAGCTCAGCATATAAGGTGCAGTCGGGAGATACATTCTATCTTATCAGCAAAAGGTTTGGTATATCAGTCACAGACCTGATAAAAGCAAACAATGCAACCACTGACACTGTTATATATCCGGGCGACATACTCACTATACCTTTAACAGATACAAATACGTTTCATACTACTGCAGCTGGAGATACCTATTGGACCATCAGTCAGAAATATGGCGTCAGTTTTGCAAAACTTCTGGCCGCCAACAATGCAACGGAAAGCTCCTGGCTCAATATTGGAGATCAGGTGATCATACCGTCAGCATCGCAGGACAGCTCCGGGCAATCTTTGCAAGCTTCGGTCCATAACGTTCAGAGCGGAGATACCTTCTATCTGCTGAGCAAGAAATATAACGTAAATCTTGCTGATCTTATGAAAATCAACAATGCAACATCATCAACAATCCTTCATGTCGGACAAAAGCTCCAAATACCTCAGAATACAACACCTCAGGCACCTGCCGCTCCATCGGAAGGTGCATCAGGTCCGTATACTACCTATAATAGCTATACGGTAAAGGCCGGAGATACACTGTGGAGTATCGCAGACAAGCATGGTATACCAATGCCGGAACTGCTGAAAGCAAATAATATGACTGAATCCACATGGCTTACCATCGGTCAGACCATAAGGATCCCTGTCTATGTTATACCTGTAAAGCCAACGCCTGGTGAAAAATATGGTGAATACCTTGACTGGTGGACTGAAGCACAATATGTGATCCCAACACAGAGCACATTTGAAATCGTTGACTTCTATACGGGAAAATCATTTATGGTCAAGCGTACTACAGGAAGCGGACATGCGGATGTTGAAACATTGACCGCCTCCGATTCGCAGAAGATGAAGGAAATATGGGGCGGTTACTATAGCTGGGACAGGCGTCCTGTAATAGTTAAAATAAACGGCAGGAAGATTGCAGCGAGCATGTCCAGTCTGCCCCATGCAGGCAATGAAAACGCACCTGGCGGGATCAACGTCTCCTGGAGAAGCGACAATTATGGCCCGGGTTATAACCTTGACTGGGTCAAAAACAATGCTACACATGGGGTTGTCGATCTCCATTTTGCAAACAGCGTGCGCCACAAGGATGGATTGGTCGACACCGGTCATCAGGATAATATTAAAATAGCTGCGGGAGTCAAGTAACTAAATCATAGCTGCGGGAGTCAAGTAACTAAATCATAGCTGCGGGAATCAAGTAACCAGATAATAGCTGCGGGAATCAAGTAACTAAATATAGGAAGCAAACAGACTCTCAGCTGCGCTAAGCTACATCACAATCGGGAAACGCTCTTAGTGAATAGTATAGCCCTTCTGTTTATGTCAGAAGGGCTTTTTATTTGTCTAATAGATATATCATGTGTATTCTGAGCACATCACCTTCGATATACGCAATGCTGCTATATATGGAATTTTTTGACAGACACGATAAGCTTCACTTTTCTCAAAGGCTATAAAAAACTTTGAGTGAACAGCTGATTTATAGCTGTTCCCCTCAAAGTCCCGCTACGGATTCCACCTTTTTGTGCTGGCATCTTTTACATACTTTTATAGTTTTACCATCACCAGCTACATTTTCATATAATACTTTTATCCTGGCTGCCTTACATAAAGGACAGGTCCCTCTGCCGTGAGACGGCAGCTTCCACAGAGTTTTTCCCCTGTGAGTCTTTGAAGCCATTCAATTCATCCTCTCTTTACATTAATCGAAGTTAAATTACAATCTCCTACTAAATGGACTATCTGGTTTGTCAAAACGACGATAATCTTACTCTAACATAGGTATGCAGGTATTTCCATATCACAAATGATTATGCAAAGATTTTGAGAGGCGTTTCTTCTCCTGGCCGATTATCCTCCTTATACTCTGTTCTGAAAGAAAGTACTCATTCATCAGCTCAGTGACGCTGACCCCATCCACATATTTTTCGTGGATCCGGGCATTTCTCTCCTTCAGGCTGTCCCTGGCTCCGCTGTTTTCTCCCCATAGCCTTTTTCTTCCGTTTTTTCGCGGTATATATATAAACTCACCATCGACATATTTCTGTATGAGTTCTATTACCTCTTCAGGCAGTATATTTTGTGCTTTCAGATATTTCATGATATCTTTGCTCCTCCATTTTTTTTGGTTTGAAGCAAAGACCACTTCGGAATTTATTCCAATAAAAAACTGCAATGAGGGCAATGCCTGCTGCAGTCTTGTCTAGTAAACAATCACGATCCCTGATCTTTATTAGTAATGCTGAAAAATAACACGAATCCAGTCGACTATGTCTATTGGCTCTTTATAGCATACTAATCAAACGGAATATTAATCATAGGCAATCGCTGCCACAGATACATAAAGACCGTCACAAAAATGCCATAGGCACATCAACCCGCTGCGGTTATTCGGTTCCAGCATCAGCTACTTAAGATCCAGGGCTCCGAGCAAAGCATCGCCGACATAGTTCTGTGGTCTTTGCACGGAGCATAGTTTTCGATTATATGCCTGTAATGAGTTCATGTTTCATCCATTCCGGTTAATTTATTCAAGGAAATAATAACACAGCCATATGGCAGCATCAATTGTAAAAACATTTATATTAATTTATTCCGGGTGAGTGAACTGGGTCACTCATCAAAAAAGTAATTGTTTTTAAATGCATTTTCTATTATTTCGCGAACATAGTCAACTATGATTTCAGGCGCTCTCTCGAAAATCATTTCATTTCTCTTTAATACCTTATCCACCGTCACCTTTTTTTGCTTCCACATTTTTCCCAGTGAGGCTGAGTTAAGCAGCAGCGGCTGGATCCTGTCGACAGCTGCCGCAAATATAGCCTCATTCGTATCCATACCCTCAAATTCCTCCCACATCTCCCTAAACTCTCTTTCCTGGTCCATAGGAAGCATGGAAAACAGTTTATCTGCTGCCTTCTGTTCACGTTCATCTTTATCGAGGTAGCCCTGTTCATCGTAAGCAAATGTATCGCCTGCGTATATTTCAACAAGGTCATGTATCAGAACCATTTTCATTGTCCTGACCACATCAGCACCTTTAAAATGCTCCGCCAGGACAGCCACCATCATCGCCAGATGCCATGAATGCTCCGAATCATTTTCACGACGCGAGCCATCAGCAAGATAATTCTGTCGTATGACTGATTTTAGCTTGTCTATCTCAATTATGAACTGTATTTGCTGCTCAAGTCTTGATATTTCCATAAAATTACTCCCCGTATAGTATTTCTTGTAAGGTTTTAATAAATAATTTTCCAGTTACAACCTTCGTGGTATCGACCCCAAACTCACTATCTCAATATATCGGGGCGATATATGTCCCAACCTCTCAACGTATTTTCAAAGCCAGCAGGCTGAAAAACGCTAATACGTCTTTTCAAACCCTTCGGGTTGAAAAACGCTATGAGGCAGGTACCTATTTGCCTTTCAGATATTTTCTTTCGATCAGTCGAAATAAAACGATATGATCATATCTTCCATAATCATGTCCCGAATGTCCCGACAGCCCTACCCATATTTGAAATGACATCCACACCAAATGGACACCTCTCCATACATGATCCACATTTAAAGCATTCAGAAGCCTTTATTTTAAGCTGTTCATATTTTTGCCTTACCACATCTGTTATTCCTTCGCCCGCACTGTCCGCCAGCCTTGTCACAGCTCCTATATCTATACCTGCAGGACATGGAAGACAATGGTTGCAATACATACAGCTGCCCCTGATATCCCAGCTTGTGCTGCTGATAGTTTTGCTGAAATCCTTTTCCTCATCCGAGGAATTCAGATATGTCAGTGCTTCTCTCATCTGCTCTACTGTTTTACAGCCTGGAACAGCTGTACATACGCCCGGTTGAGAAAGTGAGTAATGCAGGCATTGAGCTGGCGTCAATACTATTGAACTTGGATTTTCCTTATAGAACAACCAGCCACCAGCATAGGGCTTCATCGCAACTATCCCCGTCCCCTGCTTCTCACATGCCAGATAGAGTTCCCTTCGCCCATATTCGGGCCTCCTGCCATTATCCTCGAGCTGCTTGTACGGCTTTGCCTCCCACAGATCGCCAAGCTCAGTATTTCCCGGAAGCATATCAAATGCCGGATTGACCGGAAACATAAGCACATCAAGATGGCCGCTGTTCACAGCCATAAGTGAAACTGGCACCTTGTGGCTGCTCATGCCGATATAACGTGCCTTACCCTGCTTTTTAAACTTGAGGGCGAGCTCCAGCATGCCATCTTCGCCGAATACCGATTGGAAGTCGTCTTCTCCATCAATAAAGTGAAGCATTAGGAAGTCTATGTAGTCAGTTTTGAGTCTTGTGAGCAGATCGTCGACATACTCTATACACGCTGTTTTTTCTCTTGTTCTCAGATACTGACCGTCCTTTTCAACAGAACCGATATGACCGGCTATCATTACCTTTTCTCTCCTACCGCTTATTGCTGCACCTATGTTGTCCCTTATTTCCGGAGAAGGCATGAACAGGTCCATATAATTGACTCCGTTGTCTAAAGCTTCATCTATCACCGATATGACTGTTTCCTTCGGTTCATGCCACAGATGTTCGGTTCCAAGGCCGATAATGCCAACATCCAGCCCGGTCCTGCCAAGCTTTCTGTATATCATAGGCTGACACCCCTTTCTATAGCTCATACCAATAATATACCAAACATTTGTTCTGTGTCAAGACAACTTTACTGATTATTCCAGGATGCTTAGTGCATTGAGAAAAAAACATCCGCCATTGAAAAATGTTCCCCGAGAATGTCAGACCTTTTTTCTTATCTTCCCAACCATAAACATTATTGCCGGCATCACAAATCCAAGAATAATGTTTCCCGGCAGCGCAAAGGCCTCAGATAGTCTTTCCATCTCAAACACATTGTTCGCAAGAAGCATAGAAAGAAAGAATGAAAAAACCACATAAATACTTATGAGCGGCTTTGTATCGGATAGTTTGAATATTGATTTCAGTATGCTGAGACCAGAGAGGACGAAAAAACATATAATAATAAAATCTGATAGTACCCATACTGAAACAACAATGGATTCTACTTTCTCAAATATGTTCATGACAGATATCTGTTTTACTGCAATCAGAAAAGGCAGCTGCGTACGTCGCGCGACTCTGTAGCCGAATGTGGCAAGTATTGATGCTATGATCGTGATCTCTGCGATAACAAGAAATAATGACAGCTTAAAACCAGTTTTTTTGATACTTTCCTTATTATTAATCCTATCGCCAAATATGAAAATAAAACTAAAATATGCAACTATACCGGTAGGAGCTACACTGGCTTCAAAAACAGGTATTATGCTTCGAACACTTATAGGTGTCAGGAAATCCATCCTAAAATTTGGTATCATCATTAGAACAAGCACGTAAAAAACAATCACCAGAAAGGGAAGCACTATTTCATTGAATCTGGCCAGAGCAGTCATGCCGAAGCTGAGTGTGTAGGCTACGACAATAAGCATTGAAACAATAAATATGGAAAGACTCGTATTCGGGTATATAGCTCCGACAAGTCTAATGGCAAAATACCTGATATATAGCGCAGTCAACAGCATCATCCATAGCAGATATATTATTATGATTATTTTTCCTGCTATGGTCCCTGCAATATCACAATATATATTCATCAGAGATTTATCCTTATATTTCTTATACAGCTTATGCCATATCAGCGCTAAAAGAAACAGAAGCACAGCAGTAATGATCGGTGAAAGCCATGCCGCTTGTTTCGCCTTTTGTGCTGCATATGATGGAACTAACCTTATAGTAGGAGTAAAGGTTATTGTTAAAAACAGAAAGGCCGCCTGTCTTATTGATATTTTTTTACTGTCAGATAACATATTGCACCATTCCCATCAGAAACTTATCCCCATAAAATCAAGAATATAATATATCAGGCTTTTATCATGAGGAGTTAATATATAATAATACCCCATAGCAAGAGAAAACAATGCAATTACAATAAAAACTACGATCTCCCTTGTCTGCTTTCTTTTTACCATACCTGTTATTTCAAATGCACCGACTGCCGCCACTATGATTGTTAATATTGCAATCATCTATCTCACCTACTTGCTTCCAATGGGCTGCTTGATGTCGTATGTCCTGGTAATCTGAGATTCTACAGTTATATCAAAGTCGATCTCCGGGAACATGCTCCTCCAATTTTTCTCAAAAACATCCTCCCATTTATCAGGATATTTATGAAATACAGCATTACCCATACCAAAGTAATCCAAGTTTTTTTCCTGCGCAAGATCAATAACTCTTTTGACCTCCTCCTTGATGATCTGTTCCTGTTGATCCTTTAAATGTTCAATGCTCTTATCACTGAATACGTCCTCTTCTGACTGTATTTCACCTATATTACTGTTCAGCTCTATTTCTATCATGACACGCAGTTCACCATTTTCTATTGTGGGTTTCATCCTGCTGTTACTTTCTATGATTTCCAGTGAAATTTTTTCTCCATTCGGGCTCCTGACCGTAATAACACCAGACTGTACGTTATTTCTGAGAAAATTCAGACCTCTTGCCATCTCTCTTTCCAAAAAGCCCGCCAGTTTGTCACTGTCAAATACCGCAAAGCCCTCAAGGGTTATGTCCATATCTTCATTCTCACTTTCTGCTCTTTCAGAATGTTTTGTTAATTTAACACATGGTACATACAAAGACAGATATTCTGTATCGAGTATATACATAACCTCCATAAGGCTGACATCATTTATCATAGACAAGCCCCAGTAGTTATCCTTTATGCCCTCAAGCCTGTCAAATATGAACTTGTTGCCGGTGTTTCCGAGTCTGATGACTTCGCTTGCAGCTGTTCCCTTTACAATAAATACGTTCAAATTTAGTCGTACCTCCGGATCCCTGGTGAATATGTCTAAATACTTCAGAATACCTTCTTTTGCAGCTTCCTCACCTATGAGAATATATTCGAGATGACCCCAGAACGGTCTTTTGTCAGAAAAACTCCAATAATTCCGCACTGCCTCAAGACCTGTTTTCCCTTCAGAGTGCATGATCTCGGACTGCTTTTGCTGAGATCCTCCTTCGCCTCCTCCTGACATTACTCTTTGAGTGGCTATCGTAAGCTGAATAGTACCATCAGCAGCACATTTATCAATACCGACAGCTCGAATAAACTCGATTTTATTGATCTGAGTGGAACCTATATAAGAGAGCTTGCACCCGGTCAATGCAATCGATACATGCATTGCACAACAAAGCAGCACAAATATTTTTGCATATCTCATGCCCTTCCCCGCCTTTTCTTGTTTGTCGTTTTCAGGCTCATAGGACGCTTGTACTGCATAAAGAAAGGAAGGCGAAAAAGCGAATCCCCCATATCCTTATTATCATCTCCGACAAAAGGTGAAAGATACGGCACACCAAATACCTCGATGTTTGAAATGTGATGTAACAGTATTATCGCTCCGATGCTCAGGCCAAAGAGCCCGATAACGCTGCTGAGGATGGCGAATATGAACCTCCACAGCCTAAGGGCATTGGAAAAATCCTGATTGGGCATGGTGAAAGACGATATGGCTGTGACAGCAATAATAACTACTACAGCAGGCGAAACCAATCTTGCATCCACAGCTGCCTGGCCTACGACCACAGCTCCGACTACAGAAACTGCCTGGCCTATGTTTTTTGGCAGTCTTAATCCCGCTTCCACCAATATTTCAAAAGCCAGCAGCATAAAGATGACTTCTATGAATGTAAAAAAGGGCACGCCTTCTTTTGAAGCAGTAATTGCCAGCGCCAGTTCGGTCGGTATCATCTCAGTATGAAATGAAGATATAGAAATATAGAAGCCTGGTAAAAACAAAGTGATAAACACAAGAGCGAAACGAAGGAATCTTATTATCGAACTGATGATAAAATTCTGGGAATAATCCTCAGGAGCTTGCAAAAACGCTTCCATTGTACCCGGAATGACAAGAGTAACCGGGATCCCATCGACCAGAACGCCTACTCTGCCTTCAACAATGTTGGAACAGAATTTATCTGGTCTTTCCGTTGATATCACCTGAGGGAATGGCGAAAACCTGTGGTCAATAATACCTTCCTCAATTACTCCGGTAGTCAGGACTGCATCAATATCTATTTTATCAAGCCGTTTTCTAAGCATTTCCACAATATTGCGGTTTGTCATGCCTTTGATATAGACAATGTCCACTCTTGTCGAAGTTTGCTTTCCTACCCGTATTTCCTCTATGACAAGCCTGTCGGTTTTAAGCTTCGTTCTGATCGTGGCCGTATTTGTCCTAAGGTTTTCCACAAAAGAATCCTTTGCACCTTTTATTACATTCTCGCCTGTCGGTTCGGTTATACTTCTTTCCTGGAATCCTTTGATATCAAATGTGACAGCTGTGTTTTCCTCATCAAATATCAGAGCAACTGACCCGTCTACTATATCGGATAGGCATTCTGAGAAACTGCGGCGGGTTTTTTGAGATGCATGGTAGAGTGCACCATGCTCTATTTGCTCAATCATATCAGGTAAGCCGCTGCTTTGGCTGAGACTGCATTCCTGCATTAATGGTTTGAGTATATTATCATCGACTGCCTTCTTATCAACTACCCCATCAATAAACACCATTGTTACAGGCAGATCGCTTTGCCCGTTTATATACAACACCCGAAAGATGATATCACTACTGTGCTGCAAGGCTTCCCTAACATTGACAACCGTCAGTCCCGGCTCATCCTTGTCGAGCTCATCCGGTTTTGCCGGCCCATTCTTGTCGAGCTCATCCTGTTTTGCCGACTCATCCTTGTCGAGCTCATCCGGTTTTGCCGGCCAATACATCATCTCCGACCTGTCCGCCTTGTTCGCTCTATCTGCCTTGTTCGGTCTATTTGCCTTGTTCGGTCTATTTGGCTTCTTCACTCTATTTACCTTGTTCACTCCACTTGTCTTATTCAATCTATTTGCCTTGTTCACTCTACTTGTCTTATTCAATCTATTTGCCCTGTTCACTCTATTAGCCTTGTTCGCTCTATCTGCCTTGTTCGGTCTATTTGCCATGACCGGCTTGTTGGTATAAGCACTCTCTTGCCTCTTTTACGTATCTGAACATCAAATTAAAATGCTCCTATCCATGATATATTATTAGCTTTTTATTGATGAGACATGCAAGAGACATTCAGATCGGCTTTTATCAAGGTCATTTCATTTTCTGTAAATATAAAGTCTGCTGACATTACCTCGTTGTGACAACGTTCGGCAGTTCGGGTATATACAGATGTCCTGTGTCTTCTTAAGATCAAATTGCCTTATATACACAAAAAACCCTGTAACCTTATCCCTAGAAAACAAAAAACCCTGAAAACATAGTGTTCTCAGGGTTTTTACTGGTGAGCCATCGGCGATTCGAACGCCGGACACCTTGATTAAAAGTCAAGTGCTCTGCCAACTGAGCTAATGGCCCGAGTTTGAAAGCTTCAGGGCGTCAGCCCCGTCGCTTCCATCCCGATCCCGCCGAAACGGAACCGTATGTATGGCTGGGATGGCTGGACTCGAACCAGCGAGATGCAGGAGTCAAAGTCCTGTGCCTTACCGGCTTGGCTACATCCCATCATTTTATAACACTTCGCATCGTTATAACGCAAAGTCAATTATAAAGGCCATACAGCCATTTGTCAAGCGAAAATAACTACTGCCAACCATTTCATGGCAGACTTAATTCATGTCCACAGTCAGTTCGTGACAAACTTCATGGCAACTGTCAGTTCATTGTAACTGCATTAGCACAAATGATAAGGTGAAATAATTCATATCAATTACATAACTAGTTGAAAAACTAAGCTGTATCATCATAAATCACGGCATGGCAGTTATGATTTATGACATTCACTGCCACATCGTACATAATACCTTACTTGCCAGTACTGGTCATATCGGTAGATCAGCACCGTTTTTAAGAAACACCGGCATCTCCTCAATGGGTGCGCCACAGTCTATCCACTGCCCGCCGTCGTATGTCCTGCCATCGATTGAACACTTCCACTCCGCTCCCTCCGGCAGGTATACCTTTCTGCTTCGTGCACCCTCATACAGTATCGGCGCCACAAGGATGTCCGGGCCGAACATGTACTGGTCATCTACTCCCCAAGCTTCCTTATCTGCAGGGAAATCGTAGAATAGCGGCCGCATAGGCGGCGTACCCTTTTCATGTGCAGCCTTCATCAGCTCTGTGATATATGGGTGCAGTCGCTCTCTTATGAACATATATTTTTTGAAAATCTCATATGCCTTTTCTCCATAGCTCCAGACTTCATTATCCGCACCGCTTCCGAACATCCCGCCCCCAGTAGTGCCAAGAGGTTCCGAATGAGGCTCTCTATCTCCGTGAAGCCTGAAAACAGGGCAGAACGCTCCGTACTGGAACCATCGGATAATGACCTCGTGGAAAGCGGGATCTCGTATGTCTCCGCTGTGGAAGCCGCCTATATCGGTAGTCCACCATGGTATCCCGGCGATGGCCATGTTGAGACCGGCTCTGACTTGGCTGCGGAATGATTTGAAGCTTGAATGGATATCTCCGGACCAAACCAGTGCACCGTATCGCTGACTTCCTGCCCAGGCGCAGCGTACAAGATTAATCACGTTTTCCTGTCCTTCGGCCTTCATACCGTCAAAAAAGGTTTTTGCATACATTGCCGGGTATATATTGCTGATCTGCAGAGCAGTGCCTGCATGGTAACGGTAATTGTCAAATTCATACTCTGAGTATTCCGGCTCAGCTTCGTCGAGCCAGAATATCTTTATACCCTTATCATAATAGTTTTTCTTTATGAGCTTCCAGAGATATTCCCTTGCGCCAGGGTTAGTGGCATCATAAAACATCGTATTGCCCATCCAGTCCATTACTATGGAGTTCCCCCTGTCGGCTCTTACAAGGTAGCCCCTTTCATGCATTTCCCAAAAATTTTCACTGGTCTTGTCTATAGTAGGCCAGATAGAGACCATGAGCTCGATCCCCATCTCTTTCAGTTCCCGTACCATTCCTTCCGGGTCAGGCCAGTAATCAGGATCGAATTTGTATTCGCCCTGCTTTGTCCAGTGAAAAAAGTCTATAACGATCACTGAAATGGGAAGTCCTCTGCGCTTATACTCACGGGCTACCTCAAGCAGCTCCTCCTGTGTCTGATAGCGGAGCTTGCATTGCCAGAAGCCCATGCCGTAATCAGGCATCATCGGCACAGTACCTGTCGCTCTCGCATACGATTCTTCTATTTCTGCAGGTGTATTGCCTGCAGTGATCCAATAATCCAGTTGATGTACAGATCCTGCAAACCATTCGGTCACATTTTTGCCGAACGTCACCCTACCGACAGCAGGATTGTTCCATAGAAATCCATACCCCTGACTGGACAGTGCGAAGGGTACGCTTGCTTGTGAATTTCTGTGAGCAAGCTCCAATGTACATCCCTTAAGATCAAGATATGGTTGCTGGTACTGCCCCATGCCAAAAATTTTCTCACCGTCATTGGATTCGAACCTTGCTGTAAGCCTGAAATCATTTGTCCCCGGGATGGGTGAATATTCTCTGGCTTCAATACAAAGAGCGCTGACAAATTCCTTTAAATTATTGCGGCTTCTGACGAATTCCTCTAGCAACAATTTGCCATCAGCATTATAAAAAGCTATTTTCCCGCTTGCAGATATCTTTGCTGTAATCCCGCCGTTATTAACCTCCGCTGTCAGGCCGTCATCCGACACAGAAATCACAGCACAGTTGTTGGACTGAGGCAGCAGAGCCCAATCCTGCTGATTCATTGCTGCGCATCTTGTACTGCGGACACGCAGACTGTCAGCACCCCATGGCTCGACCCACAGTATCTCATTGTGGCATTCGCGGATCAGGCGATCTCCTTCAATTCTAAAAAAGCTATCCATTCGATCAGCTCCCTATCACTAATTATCAGCCATTTCTGCTGGCACCTGAATAATCCTCAGGTGTCTGCCCGGTTGTATTCATTATTAATTGTAATACATGGAAGCAAATGCGTAAATGCAACAATATTGACCCAAGTATCATGATTTTGATATCCGGTGATGGTCTCACACCGAAAGCCGATGATATACACTGATTTGCAGGCTATTGCAAGGATCTGTCCAGGATATACACTTGTAGTGCAGTCAGTATTATGAGAGACTAGTCTTACGTTTTGCAGTGAGAATTAATTATGTATTTAGGTCACCTTGCTGTTCAGCTAATGGTTCCCACTACCAAGCCCATAGCGGACTTTCACCGGTTAGTGTGGTCCGGCTTCGCTGGATGCACGACAACAAAAAAGAGGCTGCATCAACAGCCTCTCGTTCTGGGGTGAGCTATGGGAATCGAACCCACGACCTCCAGGGCCACAACCTGGCACTCTAACCAACTGAGCTAAGCCCACCATAGTATGCGCTTAATATGAGCTTTTATAGCGACATATGCTATTTTAAGGCACGCCGCATGTTTTGTCAAGTGGTAATTCCAAGCCTGCAACGGTTGTAAAGGGCTGTAACGGTTCGTAACGTTTGGTAGCGGTTCGTAACGTTGAACTAAACAGTATTATAAACAGTTGATGAGTATTTCTGACCATTTCTGAGCTAGCATAAAACACTTAGTTAATTTGTACAGTTTCTCTCATCTCTAATTATGCCGCACGACCTGCTCTTGAGCAACACAGGCTGGCTATCTTTTACTCCAGTTCGTTGAGCCAATCCTCAGCCGTAGCGTCGCTTGGCATACGCCAGTCTCCCCGTGGCGACAAGCTGACGGTGCCTACCTTCGGTCCGTCTGGCAGGCATGAGCGCTTGAACTGCTGCGAGAAGAACCTTTTAATGAATAATTTCAGCCACAAATTTATAGCCTTTATATCATATTTCCCGTCAAAAGCATGATCTGCCAGATACAGTACTTTTTTAGGTGATGCACCATACCTTATCATATGATAGAGGAAGAAATCATGAAGCTCATAAGGACCGACGACATCCTCAGTTTTTTGCTTGATCTTCCCCTTTGCATCCGGAGGCAAAAGCTCTGGAGATATAGGCGTGTCAAGGATCCTCAGCATAACAGCCGCAGCAGCCTTGTCGTCCATGTTGTCTGCAGCCCATTGTACAAGATGCCTGATGAGCGTTTTAGGTACACCGCAGTTCACGGAGTACATTGACATGTGGTCACCGTTATATGTGCACCAGCCGAGAGCAAGTTCGGAAAGGTCACCTGTGCCTATAACAAGACCTTCCAGCTTGTTGGCTGTGTCCATAAGTATCTGGGTTCGTTCCCTTGCCTGAACATTCTCATATGTTATATCATGCACTGACGGATCGTGGCCGATATTTTCAAAGTGCTGCAGACAGGCCTTTTTAATGTCGATCTCTCGTAATTCGGCTCCAAATGATTTAATGAGCTGTAGTGCATTTTCATAAGTTGTGTCGGTCGTACCAAACCCCGGCATCGTTATAGCCAATATGTTTTCTCTCGGGATACCAAGCAGATCGAGGGTTTTTGCTGTAACTATCAGTGCCAGTGTGGAATCCAATCCGCCAGATACGCCTATCACTGCCTTCTTTATGCCGGTGTGCTCTAGTCTTTTTGCAAGCCCGGCTGTCTGTATAGCAAAAATTTCTTCACATCTTCTGTTTCTTTCCTGTATGTCCGAAGGTACGAAAGGATATGGATCAACATGCCTTGTAAGCTTGAAGTTGCAGTCTGTGCCCTTTGCTTCAGGTCCATTGTAAAGCGTGAACGGTATCCTTCTGAAGCTGTGGTCTGAAACGCCATCCATGAAGCTGGTGTTTTTTATTCTGTTATTCAGAAGTCTCTGTACGTCTATCTCGCTTATTATCATATTCCCGCGTCTCAGGAATCTCTCAGATTCACACAGCACTCCTCCGTTTTCAGTAATCAGTGAATGACCTCCGAATACCACATCGCCAGTGGACTCATGCACTCCGCTCGATACATATACATAGCCTGAGATGCATTTCCTCGACTGCTGCCTTACCAGCTCTCTCCTGTATTCAGCTTTACCTATGTATTCATTGCTTGCCGAAAGATTAAATATGACAGCCGCACCAGCCGCCGCAAGGTATGAGCTCGGCGGAACAGGAGTCCACAGATCTTCACAGATCTCAACACCAAAACAGAAATTATCAGTGCTGTGCAGCTCCATACCGGAAACCTGTACTGTTGTATACGACTCAGTCATTTCCGAAGACTCCGTTGCTGTGTTTGACGCAGTCGTACCGGAAACCCCAGCTATGGTGTTTGACGCAGTCGTACCGGAAACCTCCGCTATGGTGTTTGACGCAGTCGTACCGGAAACCCCAGCTATGGTGTTTGACGCAGCTGCTGAGAACATATTGTTCTGATCGCCGAAAGCTACCATAGAAGACTGACCACATATATCTGCAATACGTGATCCAAATAACAGATCGGTTCCAAACGGCACCTTTCTTCCAAACAGTTCAACAAACTGGCTGTGAGCATTCCTTGCAGATGCAAACCAGCGTTCCTCGTTGAATTCGCTGTAGCCGGGTATGTAAGTTTTTGGTACGATGCCAAGTATCACACCGCCTTGTATCACCACTGCACAATTGAACAGCTGATTATCGAGCAGCAGGGGCAGTCCGGCTATAACAATGGTCTTAAGCCCTTTTGTTGCTTCGGCAATTCTGAGCAATCCTTCCAAAGCAGCTTTTAGCAGTCTTTCCTGCTGCAGCAGATCCCCGCATGTATAAGCAGTGATAGACAGTTCAGGGAATAAAACTATTTCGACGCCTGCATTCTCAGCATCTCTAATCATTTCTATTATCTTATTGGTATTATAGCTGCATGCAGCTACTTTCAATTCTGGCACTGCCGCAGCGACCTTAATAAATCCGTATCTCATATTCATAATTCCTGCCTTTTCAATCAGTTCTTGTTCATATAACGTGTCTCTTGTTTACATCCTTCGAGTGTTTAACTCTGACTTATACTCATTGAATTATTCTCATTTACTACTGTGTCTATAATTATACCACTTATACATATAATTGGATATACACACCCGCAGTGCCTCTTGGCTCACTCGATAATTGGCTCACACTAATTGCTTGAAGCAAAATGATCCCATCCAACAGCACGACCTGTCTGATAATATTACTCAAACATAAACATTTGCATATACTATACAGGCAGTACTAATACAACATAGCCGTTTGTTAATTCTACAACCACCTGCTTATTCTACACAACAGTTTGTTGATACTATCGAAATCATTGAAATATCTACTGCATTAATGCTGATCCGACTAAACGACAGTTCATGGTCTGGTAAAATGTCAATGACAATAGGTCAAAATGGACAAAAAATCGAGTATGGGACGATTTTGTTTACATAATTTTGATCTCAGTGTAATTATTGCACAAAAATTCAACTAATGTACGGTTTTAACTGCGGCTTTTGTCCCATACTCGATTTTTTGTCCACCCATAGTGCGGCCTCGGCATTCGCCCGGTAGTCCAACCCTGCTGTCCACCCGGTAGTCCAACCTCGCCGTTCGCCCGTAACTCGCCCGCATGCAAAGGCCGGCAGCGTCGTTTGTGAAGGTTATGTTTCCACACTCCTACGCTCTGCATCAGTGGAAACAGTTGAAGGAAGGGATTGCGTTGCCCGTAAGATACGACCTCTTAACTACAGACTTCCTTATTGCTGAAATAGGGAACTACGGTCGGTGCTTTAGAAACATAACCGGAATAAAC
>JAEZYU010000088.1 GCA_023418915.1 Bacillota bacterium | reverse complement strand
AACAAGATCATGACCGAGTTCACCGAGCGCTACAACGAGCGGATCTACGTTGCCAAAGTCTTCTCGCAGTACCGGGGCTACCGCGCGCTCGTTATTGTCGAGCGGAACCGCAAAAATCTGCTTGAGGTCTCGTTCCCCTCGGTCGCCGGGCACCTCCGTTTCGTCGACCTGATGCGGGCGCTGGGTCTCCAGGGTGACCACGACATCGTGGAGGCGGTCTCCACCGACGAAGAGATCCTCACCTTCATGATGCAGAACCTCGAGGAGAGCGAGTGCGACACCGTTGACGACGGCGTCATGTATGTCGGCAAAAAACTCGCTCCCAACCAGACCAGGGACTACCAGCGAAAACGGGCCGAGTTCGTCCTCGACAACTACCTCCTTCCGCACTTAAACTACCTGATGCCGGTGGGACTGAAAGAGGAAGATCCCGCGTACCGGCACACAGTCGAGGGCGTCCGCCTTGCAAAGGCGCACTTCCTCGGCCGCATGGCCGAGGCCTGTTTCGACCTGGTGCTGGACCGGCGCCGGATCGATGATAAGGATCACTACGCGAACAAGCGGCTGAAACTTGCCGGCGACCTGATGGAAGACCTCTTCCGGATCTCGCTCAACCGCTTAACGAGGGACGTGAAGTACCAGCTCGAGCGGGCCAGCATGCGCCACCGCGACCTCTCGATCGGCACCGCCGTGCGCGCGGACGTCCTGACCGAGCGGCTGCTGCACCCGCTTGCCACCGGCAACTGGGTGGGCGGGCGCACCGGTGTTTCGCAACTCCTGGACCGGGTGGACCACATGGCGGTGCTCTCGCACCTTCGTCGTGTGATCTCGCCGCTCTCCCGTTCGCAGCCTCACTTCGAGGCTCGTGACCTGCACCCCACCCAATGGGGCCGGATCTGTCCGAGCGAGACACCTGAAGGTCCGAACTGTGGACTGGTGAAGAACTTCGCCCAGATGGTCGAGATCAGCAAGGGCGTTATCAACGAAGAGGAAGTGAAGAACATTCTGTATGATATGGGCGTCATCGCCCTCCGGAGAGAGACGGCATGAGACAGTCACGTGTCTTCGTCGACGGAGCTCTTATCGGGCTCGTGGATGACCCCCGGGAACTGGTCGGGCGAATGCGCGATATGCGCCGGCGCGGCGAGATCTCTTCCGAGGTCAACGTCTCCTACAAGGAGTTCAACAACGATGTCATCAGTCACACCGACCGCGGGAGAGCACGCCGGCCGCTGATCGTGGTCCGGGAGGGCGTACCGCAGGTGGCCGGCGACGATATCGAACGCCTCCGAAACGGCGAGATGACCTTCGCTGACGTTGTGCGGAAGGGTGCGATCGAGTTTGTGGATGCCGAGGAGGAGGAAGACCTCTTCATTGCCATCAACGAAGCGGACCTCACTCCCGAGCACACGCATCTCGAGATCGATCCCTCGCTCATCCTGGGTATCGGTGCGGCACACGTTCCGTTCCCCGAGCACAACGCCAGCCCCCGTGTCACCATGGGCGCCGGGATGGTCAAGCAGGCGCTCGGGTTCGGATCTGCAAACATGAAACTTCGCCCCGACACCCGTGGGCACATGCTCCACTACGTCCAGAAACCACTCACCTACACCCAGACTTCCGACGTGATCGGTTCCGACGAGCGGGCTGCAGGCCAGAACTTCGTCGTCGCCATCATCTCCTACGAAGGGTTCAACATTGAGGATGCTCTGGTCATCAACAAGGCCTCCATCGACCGGGGCCTTGGGCGTTCGCATTTCTTCCGCACCTACGACGGCGAGGAACGGCGTTACCCCGGCGGCCAGGGCGACCGGATCGAGATCCCGGACGAAGAGGTCTCCGGCGCGCACGGCGTCGAGTTCTACGCGAACCTCGATGTCGACGGCGTCATCAGTCCCGAGACGATCGTCCGCGAGAAGGATGTGCTGATCGGCAAGACTTCTCCGCCCCGGTTCCTCGAGGAGCCTACGAGCGAGTTGATCGCCGTCGAAAAGCGGCGCGACACCTCGGTCACGATGCGGAGCAACGAGCACGGTATCGTGGATACCGTCATCATCACCGAGGGCGAGAACTCTTCGCGCCTCGTCAAAGTCCGGACCCGTGACCTCCGGATCCCGGAGGTGGGCGACAAGTTCGCGTCCCGGCACGGGCAGAAGGGTGTTATCGGGCTCATCCAGCCTTCGGCGGACATGCCGTTCACCGAGTCGGGCATGACGCCGGACCTGATCATCAACCCCCATGCAGTCCCGAGCCGTATGACCATCGGGCATATGCTCGAGATGCTGGGCGGCAAGGTCGGTTCTCTCGAGGGCCATCGGATCAACGCGACGGCGTTCCGCGGTGAACGTGAGACGGATCTCCGGAGTTCGCTCAAGGAACTTGGTTTTTCCCACAACGGCCGCGAAGTGATGTACGACGGGATCACCGGCCGGCAGTTTGCGGCCGACATCTACATCGGTGTCATCTATTACCAGAAGCTCTACCACATGGTATCGAGCAAGATGCACGCG
>JAEZYU010000054.1 GCA_023418915.1 Bacillota bacterium | reverse complement strand
ACGGCGAGGTCAGCAACATAGAGCTTGCCATTCACGCCGCGCTCAATGATGGCCGTGTCTGCGGTCAGGTCTTTGATGCGCGCCCAATCGATGTCGGCGCTGCCGATGCTGGCGTTCACCATCTGAGCGATTGTCGCGTTCAGGGCGGTGATGCCCGCCCAATCAATCTGTGCCTCATGGAGATGCGCCGTGGTGAGCTGCGCCACGGCGATGTGCGCGATGGCGGCGTTCAGGTCGGCGATGTTCGCCCAATTGATGTGGGCAGCCTCGATGTTGGCCTGTGTGATCTGCGCAAGCGCCACCTGCGCAATGCGGGTGTTCAGGTTTGCAATGGTCGCCCAGTCGATAGATGCCTGATTGATGTTCGCGGTATTGATCTGCGCCACGGCGATACTCGCCATCTGCGCGGCCAGAGCGCCGATGTCGGCCCACGAGATATTGGCGTTCTCAATGTTGGCGGTGGTGATTTGGGCGGTGGCGATGGTGGCCAGCGCCGCGTAGAGCGCGTCCGTCGTGATGTTCTCCGCCGCCAACTCGTGTATCCGGGCGGAAATCGCGGTGAGAGCCTCGGCGTTCAGCGTGCCGATGGTCGCTTCCTCGATCTTCGCCCGCGTAATCGCGGCATCCGCAATGAGCGCGTTCACAATGGCGGCAACCTCGATATGCGCTGTCTGGATGGCCGCGAGGCCGATTTGAAGGCTGCCGACCGCGCCGTCCTTGAGCTGGCCCGCGCCCACGGAATTGATCGCCAGCTTTGACCCGGTGACGATGCCGGATGCGAGCTGGCGGGAAGAAATGGTGTTGCCCTCGATGCTGTCCGCCACGGTGCCCAGCGTCATGGCGGTATATTTGCGGGTCAGGCAATCGTAGGTGTACTGCGTCAGGCGCATGGACACCGCGACGCCGATGCGACGCGCGATGACCCGGATGGCGTCGCCCAGGAAGATGTTCTGGAGGAACCGGTATTGCCGGTATTCCTCTGTTTCGGCGCAGTTGATGAAATCGACTTTGAGCGTCACGGTGGGCAGGTCGCAGCCCTTGTCATACTCGGCCTGCGCCGCCTTGCGCATTTCTGCATAGCACTGAGCCTTGGTCTTTTTGTTGTCGCCCTTCGTGACCTCTCTGGCCTCGGAGACGGGCAGGTGAATCCATTTCGGGTGGACGTAGCTGCCGATGTTCGGGCTGTCGATGTACAGCTCCGGCAGATACAGGACGTTGCCGTCCGCATCCTCGCCGGTGGGCATGATCCGCGTGACCACATCCGTCAGGTCTACGTCGTAGGAGATGCCGAGTAGGTTCTTGCCCTCCCGGATCTGAACGTCCGTATCCGTACCGACGCGTTTCACCACGAAGGCGTCAAACCAATCGCGGGCCAGCTCGCCGCCATACTTTTCAACCACACCGCCCTCGCCGAGCATCGCATCCACGGGGTTGACGTTCTCGAATTCCACCTCGTCGGCGGTGGAGGTGAGGTCGGAGTAGAAGGTGAAGTCATGCTCGGTCAGGCATTTTGAAGATATGTTTTGAACCACGACAGAGCCCGCCGTGGATGCGGCGGGCTTGTAGCTCTTGAGCATATTGTCCATGAGATCGTAGAACACATGACGCGCGTAAATGGTGATCTTCGTAAGCTCCGGCACGGCGCGGTAGATGCGGAACGGTTGGTCGCGGAGTTGCCGGGACTCGATGACTGACTTTGCCGCCTGCCCCGGCGTGGCCTCCGTGCGCACATAGGTCAGATACTGCGAGGCCATATACCCTCGCTTGCCATCCGGACAGGATACCTCGTACCACGAAGAATTGGCCGTATTCAGGACGATGACTTCGGTGCCCTTTTTATACTTGGCGAGGATTTTATACTTTGTCCCGGTGCCGGAACGCAGGCGCAGCGGATCGCGGCTGGTGGATACCTTATAAATCGCCTTACCCGTTCCTTGCAGTTTCACCTGCGGCGTCATGGCGGCGGGTACCGGCGCGCGAAGGATATTGCCCTCGATCAGCCGTCGCCATTTGCCCTGGGCGTCGAGAGGGTGTTCGAGCGTCAAATCCCACTCGCCGTTCAGCGTTTCGGTCACCGTGCAGGAGGAAGGCACAAGCGCGCCGAGGCCGTTCCCAGAGAAGTCGGTGCAGTCCGGGAGGTAAGCGCAAATCATCCGCAGGAATCTCCTTTCAACCGAGATAACGCCAGTTAGGAAGGATTTCGATTTTGGTCACCGTGCCTGACCAGCTCACCGCATTCATGCCGGGCGCAAGCGTCGGGAAGTCGCCGCTCATGTTGTCGTTCATGGATTCGGCACCGGAGTACGCTTCCATGAGCTGCGTATCCAGCGTAATACTTCCGGAGACACCCTCCAGCTCCACGATGTACAGTCCCACCATGAGCGTGATGTCGCCGGAGGCATAGACGGTGATCACAGGCTCCGCAAAGATGTTGCCGGGGTTTGTGATGGCGCCGCCCGAGGTCGTCAGCATAATGGGCATAACGCCCCGCATGTACCAGAAGGGCTGGCAGCGGTAATTCACCGTGAAGGTGCGGTTGGGATGATTCCGCAGCACCTTCACGAACTCAATCTGGTTGGCGATGCGGGCATAATAAAAGCCTCCCGGACGGGAAGCCAGCGCCAGCGTGCCCGCGCCCTTGAGCCAGCCGCCGATCTCGGAAATTCGGCTCAGGTCGGCAACGCCGCACGCCATGGGTAGTATGAAATCGTCGTATACATCGACGGCCTCCAGCGTAGTCAGCGAGCCGCTCCGGGCGGGAACATTCGTAAACGTCGCCCGCTCGGAAGCACGGATCACGCTGGGCTGCTCGGTGATGTGGATGTCATACGCCGTGCATCGCTCACCGTTCCATTCAAACCAGTCCTGCAATTGAATAATTCCTCCTTGTCGTTATGCCTCCAAATGCGTCGGGGGGGACTTAGAACCCTATGTGAAGATTGACTTTACAGCACCCCGAGCCTATAATGTTTCTAAGGTCGTGTTTACGAAAGAAGGGGTATTGTGTCCGTTTCGTCCGTTCAATCCACCATCAACCAATTGGTTCGGGAAATCTCGGATCGCGAGAAGAAGCTTTCCGATTCATATAAGAAAGAATCCGATTGTGCCTCGAAAATTTTAAGTGCACAAAGAAGTATAACAAAATACACTTCTACATCAACAATCGCTTCAAAGCAACGCCAAATCGACGGTTGGAATAAGGACATTGCCTCAGAGAAGAGCAAGCAGGCTCAGCTGATGAAAGAGCTTGCGGATCGAAGACAAAAACTGTCTGCACAGCAGCAAAAGCTTGTTAAAGAGCAAAGCAACGAGCAGCAGGCTCTTTTCAAAGAACAGGAACGTCTCATTCGAGAACAGACAGAAGCTTTTGCGTCCCACCGAAGCGAATTTTTACCAGATATCGCCGATGAAAAGGAATACGACTTCTTTATTTCCCACGCATCGGAGGATAAAGAGGATATTGGAACACCGTTGTACGAGGCTTTGTCTGCCCGAGGCGCACGAGTGTGGTATGATACGGCGATCATGAGCGTTGGAGACAGTCTCAGAAAGTCAATAGACAGGGGCTTAGCTCGCTCCCGCTACGGTATTGTCATCCTGACAAAATGCTACATGCAGAAATTCTGGACAAGTCAGGAGCTTAACGGGCTGTTTCAAAAATGGGCCGGCGGAACTGACAAAGTTATCCTGCCGATCTGGCACAACATCTCGAAGAATGACGTGCTCCGTTACAGCCCTACGCTTGCCGATATCCTTGCCTTAAAATCCGCTGACTTTACAATCGAGGAATTGGCTGATAACCTAATGAAGGTCCTCTAGTAGCGTGCGAAGCTGTGAAAGAGCGCTTTTCAACCTTTGAATCTCATCGCTTAGCCGACTGATTTCACGGTCAGGCCTATATTCGCAGACATCGCAATAATCCGGAAGGCGGCATACAGCCGACATATGCCCGCCTTTTTCGCAGATTTCTATATAATTGCATGGTTGTTTTGCCACCCAGCATTCCTCCCGAATTGTGATAATATTATGCCAACCTCAATCCCCGCCCGCGTTGCTGGCGCCTGGTCAGCGAAGCGATCTCAATGGCCAGCGAGCGGATGTCCTGCTCGTCGCGGACGTAGAGCTTGTC
>JAEZYU010000084.1 GCA_023418915.1 Bacillota bacterium | reverse complement strand
CACAATCATCAAAGATGATTGCCGATCCCTTTCACGCCGCCCCAAAAGGGCTTCGTTTCAGGTGCCGCCCGCATCGGAGCGGCTTTTATATACTATCACGCTGTTCTGCTTTTGTCAACCACCTTTTAAAATTTCTTTTCAGGAGGCTCGCCATCGTTGTTCGCCGTAAAACAGCGCTGTTGTCCGCTGCGAAACAGCTTCTATACTATAACACCGTACAAGCTGACCATCAACTCACTCATATTAGCTTTTTCCCTAATGAGAATGGTTTATTCCTGTTTCTCTTTTTTATGCTCTGTTTTATCATTATATAATCATTATTGCTTGATTGTGACACCAGATTATTGCACATATTTGCAAGGCAGGAAAGAGCTTTATATCAGATATGCTTTGCTGCGGGACTTGACTTTTCTATCCTCTTAACAATAACGATCTTGTTGCCCTTCTTATTTACTTTCACCTTATCACACAGACCCTTAATGATCATCATGCCTCTGCCTCTCTCATTGAGATGGTCTAGCTCTGTAATGCCCGATCTATGCTTTTTGCATATTTCCTTAAAATCATAACCGCAGCCTTCATCCTCAATAATCAGAAATATATCCTCCTCATCTATGAATCCGGCCTCTATTTTTACCCTTTTGCTCGCATCCTCATGGTTGCCATGCATTATTGCATTGACCAGAACCTCATTGAGGATCACCTTCAGATCAAATATGGTCTCATCGTACATTTGTCCACAGTCGTTTTGCAGGCTCCTTAAAAGATCATCAACTACAGTTTCGATCCTGCCCAGCACACTTGGTATATAGTTATTGTAAATACATCGACTTTTCAATACTCCACGCCCTCATTAATTATACCCATTGCACAGTTACCATAGCTTATCAACACAAACAGTGCTTTTTCTTACATCCAGCACATGGCAACATAACACATCTGTATATATATTACCCCTTGGTCATATTGATAAACAGTCATCATGCTGAATTGCCATTAAATTTTTCCAATGTGCTATATGGAAATGAGTCAAATTCTTCTGAATCCGCTGCGCAATCTCCACACCGGCATCATACTATTTGTACAGCATGTTTCTGAACCGATCCAGTACCTTTTTCTCAAGCCGGGAAATGTACATCTGAGATACACCCATTCGATCGGCTATCTCTTTTTGAGTTTTTTTATTGAAATACCTTAGCTTTATAAACTCCTTCTCAGCATCATTGAACTTGCTGAGACTTTTCTCGATGAAGTCCCTGTTTTCGATCCTTTCGAAGGTCGAATCATTATCGCCTATGGTTTCATGGAGCTCCAGATCATCATCGTTGAATGCGTTCTGATCGAAGGACTGTATATTGTAAGCATTCCAGGATTCTATGATCTCAAGTACAGTTTCTGCTCTTATATTAAGGTAGGCTGCTATTTCATCCACCTTCGGCGTCCTGTTGAGTTCTTGTGAGAGTGCATCTTTGGCCATGTTTACCTTCTGATATACTTCGTATATTCGTCTGGGTATCCTGATAGCAGAGCTTTTGTCCCGAAAATATCTTTTAATCTCTCCAACGATGGTAGGAGTGGCAAAGCTGACAAATTTAAAGCCTTTTTCAGGCATAAAACGTTCCACGGCCTTGATAAGGGCAATACAGGCAACCTGATAGATATCTTCGTATTCCACGCCTCTGTTAAGAAACTTTCTAGATATTATTTCCGCAAGATATGTATATCTGTCTACTATCTCATTTCTTACTGTTATATTTCTGTCTTTGACATATCTTGCAAAAAGCGCATCAACATCTCCTGGCTTTTTTGACGCTGTCGGCTTGTTGAAGTTTTGATCCATCTCAGGATTTCTCCTCAATATATTTAGTCATGGACAGAATATGGTCCTTATTTTTGGGGCAAAATTCAACTTCATCCATAAAAGCATTAATGATAGACATGCCCAGGCCTTCTTCATCATTTTCAAATATACAGCCTGCTCTTTCTGCGGCAGATACAAATATGATGATCAGTCTGTCCTCATCTATCTGATATTTTATTTGATACTCACCTGCAGTTCCTCCGCTTACACTGATTATCCTGTTGCACACCTCAGAAACAGCTACTTTTATATCTTCAACTGTATCAATATCAAATCCCATCCTGTATGCTACCCCTGATGCCGCTAGCCTGGCAATACTGACATACTCGGCTTTGTATGGCAGAAGCAATGTGATTTTGTCCTTCATATCCATTTTATACCACTCCTTTTGCATCAGTGTATTATGAACAGCTTATCCAGACCGGTGATAATGAATAATTTTTTAATGTTATCTTTGATGTTTCTGATATGAATATCTCTATCGGCTGACTTCATTTTTTTCAATGCACCGACAAATATACCAAGACCGGTACTGTCCATATAATTCAGGCTGCTGCAGTCGATGGTCAGGTCATCACTGCTGTTGTCTACGAGACTATACAGTTTTTCTTTGAACTGCTGTGAAGTATATATGTCTATTTCACCGCTGACAAAGACAACAGTCCCCTTTCCCATGCTTTCGGCTGTTATGATCAGTTCACTGGACATACAATCTACCCCCTGTTACTTTATTTTAAAAGGTATTCCAAAAACGCCTCTGCCTTTTCCTGTTGCCGGCAACTGACAAATATCGCTGCTATCATATCTTCGGCGATAATGCCTGCATCCTTTAAAACTTTACTGTCTGATACATCAATCCCGTAAAGATGCTCCTGACCTGCCAAATCACCGCCTTGCTCTCCTTGTGCAACCTTATTTGTATCGTTCGAACCTCCCGCACCAGTATCATCTCCTGACTGCAGACCGTTTTCACCTCCGTCAATGCCTACGATATCTACTGTGTCGTCATCTTCCTCAATCGCCAGAATAAGATCCTGATATTTTGAAACATCAACGCCAAGGCTTGGAGCAATCTCATCCAAATTCATAAAAGCTCCCTGCTTTGCATACCTCTCATAACAATTTCTGTCAAGGATGAACACGTCAATATCAGATGCTGCAAAGAGAATGGTAGCCTTCATCTCCATGGCATACTGCTGTTGACCTGCAGTTTCATCATCTATATAAGCCCCATCGAAGCCCGGCTCTTGGATGATCGGTATATTTTGTTTAATGCTATCTTTTAATGCATCCGAAGCTTCGTAATAATAAATCCTGCCAACAAAAGCAGTGTTGAAATCATATTTCACACGATTAGCACAACTGCTGACAAAATATATGAGAGATATAATTAAAATAATGGCGCCAAGTATATGGTACTTATAATAATAGAAGAAATTTTTCGCTTTTTTTTCGTCTACCCCTATTTTATTCAACAATGGTGCGGCTTTACCTGGAGCTTCCTCCTTAACCTTTACTTCATAGCCCATTAAAACATTATACGCTTGAGTGATGAGGTCAAATTCTCGCTCTGCCTCAGCCGCCGGTATTGCAGAAGCCCTTTCACTCTCCTGCGGCGAAGCTTCAGAAGTGCTGTCTGAAAGTCCGCTTGCAGGAGAGCCTGCTGCTGTGTTGCCAGCAATACTATCCTGATCCTCTGATTGTTCAGGCTCGGCGTATCTGTTCTGAAGCATAATCTGTCTGTGCTTTTTAAGTAAAATGTAGTATTTTCTTTCTATTTCATTTTTACTTGTTTCCCTGGTAACGCCAAGTATTTTCCTGGCTTCTTTCTTATCCATATGACTGCGGCCCCTTTAACCATTCAAAACTATAATTTAGTATAGCTTACATTTATTCTCTGGGTTTCATTGTCGGGAAAAGCAAAACGTCTCTGATTGAGTACGAATCTGTCAGCAGCATCATGAGTCTGTCTACTCCGATCCCAAGTCCTCCTGTTGGAGGCATACCATATTCGAGTGCATTTATATAGTCGTCATCCATCATGCTGGCTTCGTCATCTCCTGCTTCTCTCTTACTGACCTGCTGCAGGAATCTATCCTTCTGATCCAGTGGATCGTTGAGTTCAGAATATGCATTTGCCATTTCCCGTCCGGTGATAAAAAGCTCAAATCTTTCAGTAAGTTCAGGCTTGTCGGGCTTCTTCTTTGTAAGGGGCGACACCTCAACAGGATAATCCATTATGAATGTAGGCTGGATAAGGTGTTCTTCTGCCAGTTCCTCAAACATAAGGTTCATGACCTCGCCCTTAGTCAGTTTATCAACTGCGTTGATTTTCCTCGACCGTGCTGCATCCCTTGCTTCTTCATCAGTATGGATGGTATCGAAATCAATGCCCGAATATTCCAGCACAGCTTCTCTCATGGTCATTCTCTTCCAAGGTGCTGTAAGATCGATCTCCTGGCCTTGATATACTACCCTCGTTGTATTATGCACTTCCTTCGTAACCGTTGATATGAGATTCTCCGTCAGCTCCATCATGCCTTTGTAATCGTTGTATGCCTCATAGACCTCCATCATAGTAAACTCCGGGTTATGCTTAATGGACATTCCCTCATTCCTGAACATTCTGCCCATTTCATACACCTTTTCAAGGCCTCCTACTATAAGCCGCTTCAGATACAGTTCAGGAGCTATCCTCAGGAACATATCCATATCAAGTGTGTTATGGTGTGTCACAAAGGGCTTCGCATTGGCTCCGCCCTGTATTATATTGAGAATTGGTGTGTCGACCTCAAGAAAGCCCCTGTCATCAAGAAATCTTCTAATTTCCTTAATAATCCTGCTGCGTGTTACAAATGTCTTTCTGACTTCCGGATTGATGATAAGGTCAACATATCTCTGTCTGTATCGAAGGTCAACATCCTTGAGTCCATGCCACTTATCCGGCAGCGGCTGCAGCGATTTTGCCAGTAATACTATTTTCTCCGTCTTTATGGATATCTCGCCTTTATGAGTTTTGAAAACAGTGCCCTCGACTCCTACCATATCACCCAGGTCAAACTTTTTAAACTCTTCATATGATTCTGCGCCGATGCCATCGATTTTTACATATAGCTGTATCCTGCCCTCGCGGTCCTGTATATCACAAAAACTGGCCTTGCCCATACCCCTTTTAGACATAAGTCTGCCGGCTGCCGAGATATGCTGACCTTCCATCGTATCGAAATTATCGATTATATCTTTAGTGTGATGCGTAACATTATATTTAATAATTCTAAATGGATCCCTGCCATTTTCCTGCAGCTCGTGAAGCTTTTGCCGCCTGACTCTCAGGATCTCGTTGAGCTCATCAGCATCATGTACAATGTCCTGATCTGCGACCTTATTGTTTTCACGCTTATTTTCTGTGTTTTCCGCCATTTGCGAACCTCCTGAACATGTTTGTCAAATTGAATGATTTCTCATAGTATATGTAATTTAAATGATATGCTGCAACATCAGCCAGAAATCAAGAATAACAGTTTACTATTGATAAACTGTTATTCATATTATTATATATTAATTTATTCCATGAGTACAAGCTTTAAAGATTCTTATTTTTCGATCTTAAGTATCTTGAACCGCAGTACGCCGTCCGGAACTGCCACCTCTACGGTATTTCCCTTCTTCTTGTTCATGAGCGCACTTCCCACTGGCGATTCGTTTGATATTTTCATTTGCACCGGATTTGCTTCTGTCGACCCTACGATAGTGTAAACATCCTCTTCCTTACTGTCCAGATCAAGTAGACATACTTTAGAGCCAATCGTTACTTTGTCGGTGCTTATATCATCCTCATCGATGACTCTTGCATTCTTTAGCATTGTCTCAAGCTGTGCGATTCTGCCCTCGATATACGCCTGCTCATTCTTAGCTTCATCATATTCAGAATTCTCAGAAATGTCTCCATGTGACAGAGCTGCTTTTATTCTTTCTTTTATTTCCATTCTCTTAGGTCCGCGCAGTTGTTCCAGCTCTTTTTCCAACTTCTTTAAGCCCTCATAAGTCAATATGACTTCTTTACCTGCCATTTAGAGCCTCTCCTTTACCTAAAAATTTGTGTTGATAATATATGCATTTACACTGCAATTATTCTGCGGTACATTAGTCAAGACACTAAATATTTCTAACAATGCTTGATCAATAAATACCACAAACATTAGGACAAATAGCTCGTGCGGCCGTGGATTTTCTCAACCCGTGCTGCCCTTACAGTCCGCTCACCGGCGGATATGGTTTACTACATATAAATAGCACTGAAACGCACAGTGCTATTGAAATATATCACGATTCCTTCGTGGTTTTAATAATTATAAAATACATATCTGCCATTGTCAATAAGTCTAATCATATGAAATATACTCAATTCTTTACATATATTGTGCTATGTTGCCTGCATTTTCTATCGCCGGCATACCACACAGCAATAATCTCGTTTCTTTACATACCAATCCCCTACGGTTGAGAATGCATGAAAACGGATACCTCTCCAACTTGGATCGGCAGGCAACTTTCACTGGTTGGATTGAAGAAAGCAGAAGGTTATCAGCGAACGATAAGCTTCCTAACGAGTCAACATATCACTGCACTTTATGCATCAGACCGACGCGTCGTTATCCTTTAAAATGACATCATGTGCCCCGCCTTCAATAATGCTTGTGGATGAGACAAGGGTAAGCCTTGCCTTTTCATGAAGCTCTGAAATATTCATAGCACCACATGTGCACATGGTCGATTTAAGTTTGCTTAAAGTTGTATCAAGGTTGTCCTTAAGACTACCGGCATACGGTACATATGAATCTACACCCTCTTCGAAGTCCATCTTCTGCTTGCCGCCCATATCATATCTCTGCCAGTTGCGTGCCCGGTTAGAGCCTTCACCCCAGTATTCCTTGACATAGTTGTTTCCTATTTTCAATTTTCTCGTCGGACTTTCATCAAATCTGGCGAAGTACCTGCCAAGCATTATAAAGTCTGCTCCCATGGCCAGTGCAAGCGTCATATGATAGTCATGGACTATACCGCCGTCTGAACATATGGGTACATATATGCCTGTTTTCTCGTAATATTCAGCCCTTGCTTTGGCAACCTCAATAACTGCTGTCGCTTGACCACGGCCAATACCCTTTGTTTCTCTGGTTATACAAATGGAGCCGCCGCCAATGCCAACCTTTACAAAGTCAGCGCCTGCTTCCACCAGATACATGAACCCCTCTTTGTCCACAACATTTCCGCCGCCAATTTTCACTTCACCATTATATTTCTTTTTTACCCACTCGATCGTTTCTCTCTGATATTCTGTATATCCATCCGAAGAATCGACACAAAGTATGTCGACTCCTGCATCGACTAGAGCGGGTACTCTTTCAGTATAATCTCTGGTGTTAACGCCGGCGCCTGCCATCAGCCTTTTGTTTATATCAAGCAGTTCATATGGGTTTTCCTTGTGACTGTCGTAATCCTTTCTAAATACCATATAAACGAGATTTTGTTTCTTGTCGATAACAGGCAGGCAATTGAGCTTGTGATCCCATATCATGTCATTGGCTTCTTTTAGTGTGATTCCTTCATGAGCATAGATCAGCGACTGGAATGGCGTCATAAAATCTTTAATTTTTGTTTCAACAGACGTTCTGCTCACCCTGTAATCCCTGCTTGTAACGATACCAAGCAGCTTGCCTGTCGGCAGACCGTTTTCAGTTATCGCTATTGTAGAGTGTCCTGTTCTTTCTTTTAATGAAAGAACATCCGCCAGCGTATCTTCCGGTTTGAGATTCGAATCGCTTATAACAAAACCGGCCTTGTATTTTTTGACTTTACGTACCATTTCTGCCTGTTGGTCTATTGGCTGGGACACAAAGATAAAAGAAAGGCCTCCGCACCTTGCAAGCTCTATTGCCATTCCTGAGTCCGATACCGCCTGCATTACCGAGGATACCAGAGGAATGTTTGTGTGTATGGAAGCCTTTTGCCCTTTTTGAAATTTTACTATTGGTGTTTTCAGGTCAATGTTCTGCGGTGTGCATTCCTTAGATGTCAGATTTGGCAGCAGCAGATATTCATTGAAAGTCCTTGATGGTTCATTGTAATAGAATGCCATGAAATCAACCTCCTATTCATAGGCTATTATGACTCTTAGGAAAATATTAGATAACATTATACATAAGAAGCATATCCACGTCAAGGATAACCTGTACAAGTTTCTTCCGGGTTTCCTCTGACTCATTTGAAAAAGTAAATTCCACCTCAATATCAGGAATGCGGACAAAAACCTGAATCCGAATGGGAAACATGGAAGTTGATTTTGCAAATTATAGGAATCGAGCAATGTGGAATTTACTTCTGTAGACATATTTATTGGACACAAACACCGAGCAGAAACAAGCGCACTCAATTAAGCATAGTACAAAACTGTGTAAAAAATCACAGTCCATGTGATATTAAAATAACATTTTTGAGGGACAGTCGTTCAGAGTGGTGATTATTGAGGGACAGTCGTTCAGTTGCATGTTTCTTTTTCTGATTTATTATTCCAGACTGTTACACATCGATTTCAACTTCCTGAATTGAATAGTTTTTCAATGACCCCGGCCAGCTTTATTTTAGAGCCTTGAAATAACTCCACTATTTTAAACCTGATCTTAAGAGGTATATCGCTTTCCTCATCAGATGTGGTCACAATATTATATTCATCATCTGATAATACCTCTTTTAGGTCAGCCTTTACAGAATCCGGAACAGTACCATGCGTCACGTCCACAAAACACAGAGGAGGAAAAAGAACGCACCACCAGTTAGCTCCGTCACCATTACCTATCACTACCCTTAATGCCTGATAATTTCCAGCAGGAAGTGTAATATCGCCATATGTTTTAGTTGGGAAGGGGTACACACCAAGCCCGGTATTTACATCATAACTTAAGCCGCAGCTGGTGATCACTCTTTGTGCGATAGCTGTTATCTCGGGAATTTTCTCTTTAACGATTTCTCGTGTTTGTTCAATATTTTTATAATCCTTGACTTCATCTCTAATATAGGCCAGAACTGCTTCTCTGACCTCATGTTTCAATTCCTGATCCTCCGGAGAATCGCTGTTGGCAACTACGTGAAGCCTGATAAGATTGTTCGACAATCCTTTATTCATATTTTTTGTATATGAATTTATATTAAAGACCACAAGTAAAGCAATAACTGTAGTTATTCCAGCAAAGAGCTTGATGTTGTGACTGCTGTAGTATCTAGCTGCAAATTTCTTTATCAGACTTGTAAATTTCGATTTGTTACGCATTTTTTATCCCCCCTGCATGAGCATCGTTGGTTTACTATTGTATCCTGTTTTGTTTTAATCAGGATGTATAATTCGTTATACATCCTTTGTATTATCAAGTATTGTCATTTCGGAGAAAATTTATACTATTCGTAAACTTTATGAAATAAAAAAAAATTAAGGAATACTATCCTTAATCATCCTCTATTGTGTGGGAATGCGTTGGGGACAGTTCTCGCAGTGGGGACAGTTCTCGCAGTGGGGACAGTTCTCTACTCGTTAAAATAAGAGAGTTCAGTAATAATCTTACTCGGGTGAAAATAAACATTCCGCAGCATACCATCATAGTACAGGCATACAACAGAACGTATTAATCCAAAATATCCTAAAAAGATTATTATAACGCATCGTTCAAAGAAAAAATTTCGATTAGGCGATAATTTACTTTGTAAATTACGCTTAGTAGAAAATTTTTCTTACCTCTGCGCGTTTCAACGAGGCTGGTCACAAGCAAGGCTTGCTGCTCGCCTATGCATCCGGGCTGGTCGCAAGCAAGGCTTGCTGCTCGCCTATGCATCCCAGGCGGGAGATATGCTCGCATCGTTTTCTTTCGATTGCTCGAAAGATAATATCTGAAAGGCAATCAGTGCCCGCCACATAACGTTTTTCAGCCTGAAGGCTGAAAAGACGTA
>JAEZYU010000027.1 GCA_023418915.1 Bacillota bacterium | reverse complement strand
GCTTCATATAGATGCCTCCTGTATTTTTTGATTGTGGTTACTGCAGTGCAACTCACATATCAAATTCTACAGTGCGGCATCTATTTTTTCAAAGTCCATTTTTATTCCTTACAGGAATGCTCGTTATAATAAGGAAGTTCGCCGCCAAGCAATTTATACTGATCATAATTGCTGTAATGCGGCGGCCGTCTCAGCCCTGGTCGTCTGACCCGTTGCTCATGACCCGGTTTCCTTCACCCGCTCCATTTTCCTTCTCTATCGCATAGAAGAACTTAACGGCAAAGGCGCTTATGGTTGCGATGATCAGAATGGGAGCGATGAACACGCCAACAAAAAGGAGCAGCCAGTCATAGAAGAAAAAAAGCCAGACTTCAAAAATAACGAGAACCAAACAAATCACAGATCGAAGTAGAAACCGGGAAAATATGTCTCTGGAATTCGTCAGATGACGGAAAATAGAGTTTCGGTACCTCGCTGCAAGAGCAAAAACAAAGAAAAAATGTACAAGAAACAATACTAAGCTGAGAATGCCCAGTATCAGAAAAATGATCGGATTACCGCTGATGACCTCAAACAGAATAAAGTCGACTGCGACAGCTGCGGTAAGAAAGATAAAAGCGACAGACAGGATAAGCCCTTGTCTCAGATTTGCCTTGAATGCAAGAAAATAATCCGATATGATACCAACTTCACGATCCTCGATGATTTTCAGCATTACGCTGTAAGCGGCTGTTGCAGACGCCCCAAATGTCACGACAGGAAGTGATCCGAGAAGAAACAAGAGGTTCAATAACAGCAGATCCCAGATGCGGGAGAGTAATTGCGCCGTCTTGCTGTCAAATGAGAAAAACTTAGCCAATTGCAAACCTCCGTTCACTTTTAGGTGTAGGGAGGCCGAACCTCCCCGCACCAAGGATGTAACTACATTATAACGCATTATTCAAAGCAGACTCAATTCTCCGCCTTCTGAAGCTTATAACGGGTTGCTGCCTGCTGGCGGCTCCATTCGCGAACTTGATCATAACCGTAATCATTGCAGATTTTGATCATCTGCTGGACCTGATAGTTGTACTCACCGTCATTCTTGGCATATATAGCTCGCCAGGAGTATTGACGAATAGCTTGATAGACCTGGGTCCAGATAAGTTCAAGTTCATCAGAACGCTTCGGTTCGGAATAGGATGTTCCGGGAACCACCGTATATTTCCCCTTCTCCATATATTCCGTCACTGTATTGACGCCAAAGTGGCTGCGCCAATCCTGGTCGATAGCGCACTGGGCTTTGCCTACTACGCTTCGCCATTGGTCCTTGTTGTACGTCTCGCCGTTCGAATCCGGGTTTTTCGCATCGATTACCCACGTTGTATTATTGATCTGAAGCATACCGTCAGTAAACTTTCCGCCAAGCTGATATGTCTTGCCTGTTTCGGAGCTGGTCCACTTGACGCCTCCGAGGTCATACTGCGGGTCGCGATTGCATTTTAAGCCTAGATCCGTGAAATATGTATTGCCTTTATCGTCGTAATCCCACATCAAACCGGGAATGCCATACCAAATGGTCATTGCACCTTCCGGCGTATAGAGGTAGTTAAGGATCTCCATGCAGAGCTCGGGATATTCCGAATATGCACCGATCGTCCAGAGTCGGTTACCGCCGAGCAGGCTCATACCATAGACGGCCGGAGCGGCGTCTGTGGGAACCAGCGGATGCATCATCTTATTCTGCGCAATATGCTCGGTCGTATTATAAGCAGATGATCCGGCATAGTTGAAGATGGAGAAAAATGTACCGCCAGCCTTGACTTTATCGGCCATTTGGTCATATGTCTGCGTCATGGAGTTAGGATCGAGGAGATTGTTTTGATAGAGCTTGTTGAAGAATTTCAGCATCGACAGATATGGCCCGTTTTGCTCAAGCTCGTCGTGGTACGTGCCCGTTGTAGGATCATACAGTCCGGCAGCCAATTCGTCATACCCATAATAAGCCGTCGCCATAGCCTTGACATACATGACCATTGTTCCGTCCCAGTCAGGCCATAGAGATACGGCATATGTTTCCTTGCCGTTCTCGTCTTTCGGGCAGATTTCCTTCATTTTCTTGAGAACGTTGAAATAGTCATCGAGATTCTTTACTGCAGGATAACCGAGCTGCTTGTACAGATCCCACCGGAGATCCCATGTGTAGAAGAAGCTCTGATGATCATTCTTACTCGAGGCTAGGTTGTGGCCGAGACCGTAAATCGCCCCGTCTCCGGAGATTTTTCTGTTCGTCTCGAGAGCGGTCTTCGCTTTATTCCAGATGACCGGCGCATAAGTCTTGCAGATATCGCCTTCCTCCCAATCGTAAAGAAGCCCGAGCTCCACGGCGTTCTTGTAATCCCTTCCGTTATCGCCCCATACGACGATGTCTCCCATGTCGCCTGATTCCACAAGCGTTTCGTATGTTCCTTCCGCATCGGGAATGATGTTCAGTTTGACATTGAATTTGTCCTCCAGCAGAGCAGCATACCAGCCTGTCTGATATCCGTTCCAGTTGGCGAGCTGTGTGTACACATCCAGCGTAATCAATTCATCCGGCCGGTTACTCACAGCCTGATCGTCTGTATTAGCTGGCGTCGACTGGTCGTCTGTCGCTTCTGGCGTTGACTGATCGTCAGTTGCAGCTGGCGTTGATTGATCATCCGCTGCTCCTGGTGTTGACTGATCATTCGTTGCTCCTGATGCTGACTGATCATTCGCTGCTCCTGGCGTTGACTGATCATTCGCTGCTCCAGGCGTTGACTGATCATTCGTTGCTCCTGGCGTTGACTGATCACCTGTTCCCTGTGGCGCAGGCTGACCGTCTGTCGGCTGATTGTTTTGTGAACAGGCGGTAATTCCGAACATCATGGTGAAGATAAGCGCCACGCTCAGAATTATAGATCCGATCCGTTTAATTCCTTTCAACTTTTTCATTCAGAGCACCCTTTCATTATAATATGTTTCCTATCCAGGCCGTATGGCCCGATTATGTGAGTTTTCGCTAAAATCATCCCTTTATCGCCCCAAGCATGATACCTTTGACAAAATGCCGCTGCATGAACGGGTAAACAAACAGGATAGGTATTATTGTGGCCATTGCAATTGTGTACTTGACGACTTTTGAGTTCAGAGAGTTTTCCAACACTGCTGTCGTACCTGCACCGCCAGCCATAACAGTCTCCAGGTCTGACGCTTTAACAAGGTAAACGTACAATCGATGCTGCAGCGTGAACAGGTGAGGTGCACCTTTCATCAGTATCAGCGAATCCTGGAATGAATTCCAGCTTCCAACCGCTCCGAAAATCGCGATCGTAGCAAGAATCGGCTTTGAAAGAGGCCATATGATCCTGCGGAAAATCGTAAATGTTGAGGCGCCATCCATGAATGCGCTCTCTTCTAATTCGGAAGGAATCGATTCAATGTACGTTTTGACTAGAATGATATTAAACGGTGCGACGATACCTGGAATGATATACGCCAGATAGTTGTTCGTCAGACCCAGCATCAGCATATTCATGTACCAGGGGATCAACCCGGCGTTAAAATACATCGTGATGACGATGAAGCGGTACCAGAAGCTTCGCTGCCAGAGCTTCCGCTTGGTAACGAGGTAGCCTGCCAAAGCACTTGCAAACACCATCAGCGCCGTTCCAAAGATCGTTCTCGTAATCGTCACAAGGAAAGCGTTTCCCAAATCGCTGACATCTTTGAGTGCGATGTAGTTTGAAATATTGATTCCTATGGGGAAATATGTAATCGCACCCTTCGTAACGAGATCGTTATTGGAAATAGTATTGATAAACAGATAATAGAACGGGAAAATACAAAGCAACATAAAAAGTGTGAACATCATTACGTTGATTATGTCGAATGCCACTTCACTCGGACGTCTGCGGAATCCTGAATGGCGGGCTTTATCTTTATACTTCGTTAGATTATTCATCCTCCACCTCCTAAATTATGCCTTCGCCGCGAATCAGCTTTGACACCTTATTCGCAAAAAGCAGGAGTGCGATGCTGATCAGTGATTTGGACATTCCGATAACAGTTGAGAGCGGAATTCTTCCGCCATCAATACCGATGTTGTAAACAAATAGATCCAATACCTCTACCGGTTCCTTGGTGGCTGCGTTTTGGAACATCAGGTACTGTTCCAGACCGTTGTTGAGAGCGCCTGCGATCGTAAGCAGCAGTAGCACCAAATAGGTGGACATAAGGCATGGTACCGTGATGTACCACATCCGCTGGAAACGCCCTGCGCCATCTATTTTAGCGGCTTCATACAGCTGCTGATCGATGCCCGCAATCGCCGCAATATAAATGATGGCACTCCAGCCGAGACCTTTCCACATACCCCACAGAAGCATCTTGATCCAGATATTGTCCGGGTTCATCAGCCAGTTCGTCTGCGAATTGGCGTTAAAAAGGGAGAGGAGTGTGTTGAAAAAGCCGTCCGTACTGAAAATCGCCAGTGCGATTGCATAAACCAGCACCCAACTGATGAAGTTGGGAATTGTCGTTATTGTCTGAACAATACGCTTAAAGCGGTTACTTCTGATTTCATTGAGGAAAATCGCAAAGACCATCGGCACCCAGCTTGTCAGGATGCCAAGGCCGCTCATCGCCAAAGTGTTTTGCAGAACACGCAGGATATCATTAACCGTCGCAGCATTTTGGAACAAAATCGTAAACCATTTAAAACCGACAAAATTATCGGCTCCTAACGTAGCGCCAGCCGTATAATCAAAAAATGAGTAGCGCCATCCCCAGAGAGGAAGGTATAAAAAGACAAAAGTCAGAAATATAATTGGCAGCAGCATGAGGAAGAGAATGTATTTTTCAGGCATCTCCATTTTTTCTTCCTTCACAGTCCGCCGCTCGGACACAAGTATTACAACGGTGACTGCCAATAGTAAAATCGCCAGAGCTGCGTATAAATAAAGCCCGGAAGGAAAGATCACCTGCGCACGTTTCGCACCTTTCGAAGCTTGAAGCTGTAAGAAAGACATATAGATACCGACGAGCCCGCCGGCCATCATAAGGGATCCCACAGCGGGGAACCAAATACCGCGCAACTTCATTCGGTTGTTGCCCAGCGACATGCATCCTCCGATTCCGCACAGGATCGCACCGGCTATCATGACGACTGATGCGGCGCTCAATAATACAAACGTAGATTTATCGACTGCGCCTTGCCTAAGCATGGCGGTAAACTTCGTAGTAAGATTAGAAAATGAAAATCCTGTCGTGAAGAGCGAAATATTCTTATTGATCAATTTCGAAATACGTCCCGGATTAAATCCAGGGAAAAACATACATATGCATACGCATAACGAGCATATGCGAAGAATGCCATACAGTATTACTGATGGTTTTATAGTTTTTAGTTCCTTTGATTGTATTACTATATTATTCATGTGGTGTTTTCTCCTTAAACGATAAAAGCTTGGATCATGTATCGTAAGGTGACGAAATTATGGAATTTGAAGGTGCGGTCCCTTTTCAGGGAACCGCACCTTCACCTATGGATCAGGTGTTCTTCTCTTTCTTTCTCTTCAGGAAAACTCCAAGTGATGCGACCGCACCGCCTAATACATACAGGATTTCACCTGGCAGTCCGCCGGTATCCGGCAGTTCGGCAGGAGTCGTAGTTGTGGGTGCAGGTTCAGGTGTAGGCTCAGGTGTAGGTTCAGGTTCAGGTTCAGGCGTCACCGGTGTTTCAAGTGCAGTTGCATCCTTACTCAAACCGGAAACCGTAAAGGTAATAGTGATGCTCTTGGCCGGCATCTTATACGGAATGGCCTCTGTTCCAGTTGAAGTATATTCATTTAAAATATCGAGTTGTAATAAATCACCATCAGTATTCAACGCAAATGCCGTCTGGGCTTTACCGCCATCAAATGATGTTTTCACATCACTGATCGTAACCAGTTCTTTATCGATCAGCTGGCTGGGTATATCGGTAGACAAGAAAAGCATACGCAGTGTCTGGTCTGTACCCAGGGCCATGTCACCGAGATCAACACCGACCGTATATGTACCATTACCGTTAATCACAGCGTCTGTAAGGGATCCGCCGTAATCAACCTGGTTGTTGTCATCATCCCACCCGGTCAGGTGTGAAAAATTATCTGTCTCTTTACCGTAATTCGGTTCATTCCAGGCATTGCGGAAAATGTAATTTTCTGTTTGAATTCCAAAGTAAGCGTTATAATCAGCCGCCAGTGCAGCATCCACATCAATTTCCGGGCCATCGTCCACTACTGGTTTTTCGCCGAAGATATAGGTGAAATCGACTTCCATAGTCTCTACAGAAGCGAATGCATCTTTGTCTACTATTATCGGGCCTGCATTACTCAGGTCTTTATCATAAGAACGTGCATCGTCCGGAAGCTCCGAAACCCACTCATTAAAGATATTCATACGGGTTTCTCTTTTATCGTCCGAGCTTGTATAACCTTTTGTTAACTCTATTTCATCACCGTTGATCTTGATGGAGTCGATACGTATGAACCAGCCTGGATGCGTGATTTCAGCATCCTTCAGACCAAGCGCGGTAAATGCGACACCAGATGCGGCTTTGTCCTCAGTACCCGTGAAGTCAAGAGCTACCTTGTATGAGCCTGCACCAGTCACAGTTACATCTGTTGCGACGACACCGGTATCTACAGCATCGCCGAAGTACTGATATTTCCAGGCTGTATCAGCATACATGATATATGCTTGAGCCGAGGGAAAAGAATAATCAAACGTCACTTCAACAGTTTCGACGGAATCGAATACTGCCTTGTCGACGATCACCCAGTTGGCATCATCGGTTTTTGCATCGGATGACCTTGCATCCTTAGGAAGCTCCGACACCCATTCATTAAAGATATTCATGCGTGTACAAATTTCATCGTCGGAACTCGTATAGCCCTTTTTGAAATCTACTGATTGGCCATTGACCTTAATGTCCTTGATAGTTATGCAATAGCCGGGGAAATTCTTTTCACCTCTAGTAATACCGAGTGCGGAAAAAGCAATGCCCGCTGCCTTTTTGTCTGCCGTTTTCGTAAAATCGAGGCCTACAGTGTATGTACCGGGACCATCGATCGTTGCATTATTTGCAACAACATCACTTTCAGTGCCATCGTTGAAATACTGGTATGTCCAGCTGGAGTCAGCATACATCAGGTACGCCACATCCGAAGCTTCATGCAGCTTAAAGGATATCTCGATCGTCTTGACGGAAGCAAATGCATCTTTGGCTGCGATGATGGCCGAAGCATCAGAAATATCGCCGTCAAAGCTTCTGGCATCAGTGGGAAGCTCCGACACCCATTCGTTATAAATATTCATGCGGGTGGTAATACTGTCGTCCGAGCTTGTATAGCCCTTTGTAAACGCAACATCTGCACCGTTGATCTTGATTGACTGCAGTTCAATTGTTGCGTTGGGGTATGTAAATTCACCTGTTTTAATGCCAATTGCCGTGAAAGCTATACCGCTTGCTGCGCCATCCTTTGTTCCGGTAAAATCAAGGCCTATCGTGTAATCACCGGAACCAGTAATGCTTGCATTTGTCGCCTTTACGCCGCTGTCATCGTCAGAGCCCCAGTACTGGTTCGCCCAGGCGGCATCGGCGTACATCAGATACGCCTCATCGCTTCACCGGCAGCATCAGGCGACACATCAGGCGGCGCCGGTGATAACAAAGGGGGCGTTAACATTACAGCGATGACCGCACCAACATCAACAGAAGCATCAGAATCAACAACACCTGAATTGACCACAGCGACTGAATCAATCGAAACGTCGGAATCAGCCGCACAGGAATCTACCGCAGCATCAGAATCAACCACCAGTATAGCGGGCAGCGACACTGCGAACGAATCGGACAGTGATGCAAACGGAGATCCCCCATCCGAAGAGTTAGTCAGCGGTAACGAGGCTAAAGCTCCCACCTCCCTTGAGATGGCCTCTCTAATGGGCAACGGCATAAACCTCGGCAATACCATGGAGGCACTCGGACGGAACAACCTGGGAGTTGGCGCCAAAGTGTCGGCTTATGAAACATTCTGGGGGCAGCCGGTTACAACCCATGAAATCATACGCAGCATGAAGGCTGCCGGATTCGATTCACTGAGAATCCCCGTAGCCTGGACAAATGCCATGGATTTTGAAAGCGGAGATTATGCCATCGGCAAGGATTATCTCAAACGTGTCGGTGAAATTATCAATTACGCTCTTGATGAAGATATGTATGTTGTGGTCAACGACCATTGGGACGGCGGCTGGTGGGGCATGTTCGGCTCTGCCTCACAACAGATGCGTGACAATGCGATGAAAATGTATATAGCCATGTGGACTCAAATAGCTGAGGAATATAAGGATTATTCAGACCACCTTATTTTTGAATCCGCAAATGAAGAGCTTGGCAGCAGACTGAACGATACTGATATTGCCAAGGATTCAGGCACGCTTTCCGAGGATGAGTGCTATGAAACGGCAAACAAAATCAATCAGGCTTTCGTCGACACAGTCAGAAGCACCGGCGGCAATAACGCACAACGCTTCCTACTGATTGCCGGGTATAACACTGATATCGTCAAAACATTAGACGACCGTTTCACCATGCCGACCGACACAGCAAAAGACAAGCTTCTGCTTTCGGTACATTACTACACTCCCTGGGGCTATTGCGGCACAACAAGCCTCTCCAAATGGGGAACCAAAAAAGATTATACCGAGCAGAATGATCTCCTTGCCATGTTGACAAAGTTCACCGGGCAGGGTTACGGCGTTGTCATCGGCGAATACTCCGTCGCTCTGAACAGCGACGGTTCGGTAAAAAACAATACCGTCGACTTCTTTAATAATTTTCTCAACAACTGCGACCTGTACGGATATACCCCGATGCTCTGGGATTGCAGCAGCCTCTTCGTCAGAAAAAATCTCGGCTTCTTTGATGATAATGTAGCGAAGGTTTTTAAAGACCGCAGTTTGACTGCTCAGTCAGATATGAATGAAAACGAAAAAGCGGAGGTCGCAAAAGCAGCCATGGACAAAGCTTTTGCTGCGGCACCCGAAAGCAGTGTTCCTGCGACGCCCATGAATGGAGCCTCAAAAGCCGTTGCCTGGATTATGTTCAACAGCGCCGATTATGGTGCCACGTATAGCGTGGGAGACGTGTATGATCCCGATTCCAAAACTGACGGTGTCGTAGCGACAAACGTCGAAGTCACCGGTCAGGGCACCTATACCGCAGGTCTTGATTTTACAGGCACCGGTTCTGGTTATGCCAACAGCATCGCCTTTTCGGCCCTGGGAATTTCAAACGGTGAGATCCTTTTTCCGGACCATGTTGTCATCATCATGGATATTAAAATTAACGGCAAATCCTGCACCCTTTCCGGAAAGCCTTACACAACCGCCGATGACGACATATGTACCCGTGTCAACCTCTTTAACGAATGGGTCAAAACGATTCCCGCCGGAATACGCACAGTTGACGGGAGCGCCATAGGCGCATCTGCCACACTCCTGGACCCAAAAGACTACACCAAGATCAAAACCTTGACGGTCACATTCAAATACGTACCACGCAACAACCTGTCCCATTGAAACACGACAAAAATTAACCTTTGTAGAATTTTGGTTTCACAAATAGCAGCCAGTACTAACCGTTACTTTGTAGCAAGGAAATAAAAAGCCAGTCACACTTACTTATGTGACTAGCTTTTTGATCTTTACGGCTTGATTAATTGTTATGGATTACTTTCCTGTCAAATTAAACAGTACCTGCGCCATTTCTGCACGGGTTGTCGTGTTGATTGGAGTGAGCATACCATTCGATCCGCTGACAGTTCCAGTCCTAACAAGCAATGCCATGGCACGCTGTGCCCAGGAACTAATCTGCCCCGCATCCGTGAAGTCAGCAATCGACTTACCCGAATCACCCTGCGGGAGCTGATCGATTACCTTCAGCGCATTATACAGTAGGGTGAACATTTCCTGCCGGGTAATCAAATTGCCCGGTGCGTACATATTGTTTCCTACGCCTGCGGTTATCCCCAACCGTTTTGCTGCCGCAAGGTAACCGGTATAATAGGTATCGCCCGCATCAGAGAAATTGTCGGTTGGACTTGTGTCGGACTCGATGCCGTATGCCCTCATCATAAGAACGATGAACTCGCCGCGCGTGAGCTTGGATTCCGGACTGTAAGTAGTGCCGTCACCAGTCCCGGATGTAATCTTACGCGCTGCAATGAAGCTTACAGCCTTGTTATACCACGCACTTGCTGTAACATCATTAAAGCTGACCGGATTATATGTAAGCGCAAAATAGCTGAAATGTGACGTGCTGAACGTGACTGTTCCTGACGCCGCTTCATAGCGCCCGTTGGGTATGGTGGTCACGTTGCCGCTGCCGTCGATGTACCAGACCACAATGCTCTCCGGATTCATAAGCTCCGTCGAAGTCGGGGTATAGGATATGCTGACAGTTACCGGTGCACTTGGGTTAGACCAATCGGTCTGCTTGCCGTCGATGGACAGTGTGAGCTGTACCAGCGGCCGGTCGCCAATGGCGGTTTTCACATCATCGGGCAGGGTGTTCTTGTCTTTCTGACCGATAGATATTTCTGCTTTTCTTCCGCTTGCACCCTCTGCACCTGTGAGCATATTTGATGGAACAGTGACGCTCCCCGCATCGGTATCAAGGGTTAGCAAGCCTTTTTCTCCCGTTGTTGAAAGTAGGGGAACTGGTATGCCTACTGTATAAGTATCAACCTCGGAGATAGAGGGTATTTTGATTGTCGTTCGGTCTTGAGTAAGATATCCGGAGCCTAGGTCAACCGAAGCTGTTCTGTTGCCCGCATTGACAGTGACAGGTAAAGTGGAGCCAGAGCCGCCGCCTGTCACAACCTCAGCGATAACAACCGTAGCAGTCGGAGTTGAAGGCGAGCCGCCGCCTCCTCCAGTATCGTCGTCATCGCTATCGTCAGATAATTTCGTCCACGTCGCGGTGTATTCACGATTTCCGAATGAACCGGAATCAATGGTTACAGTCATAGTCGGCTCTAACAAACCGGTCCCCGTCCAGCCCGCAAATTCATATCCGTTCCGCATCGGATTATTCAGTGTTATTGAACTGCTTTCTACATTGTAGCTTGCGATATTTCCGCCGACCGTACCACCTGCTAAATTGTAACTGACGCTGTATTCAGTAGGCGTCCAGCCTGCGTAAAGAGTAACAGCATCAATTATCATATACGTTTCAAAATCGACTGCGTCAATCGGTGTGCAGGCAGAACTTTTATACCAGCCGCTAAAAGTGTAGTACTCGCGGACAGGAGTCGTTTCGGGTGCGGCAGGATGGGTGGCATAGGCTGCCTGCTTTGATTCAAAAACGTCCTGCTCGCCATAGTTGTAATGATAGTCAACTGTATACATTGTAGCTATCTGTGTATACGGACTTGAGCTATGAACATACGACGTATCAGGGTATATCAAATATTCGTCTTCGGCGTCTGTTCTGTGCCGGTAATTTTCGGCGGCTATATTTACAAATCCGTCTTCTCTGATATTAACAGCTATGCTAGTGGAAAAAGGATTCTCTTCGTTTGCAAATGCTGAGGCTGTAATCGAGCCCTCCTCGAAATTCACATTAACCGCATGAAGCCCTGATGCGGTTCCTTCTTCGTTGCTAATTGCGGTGGTGTTGACAGTACCGCTGGTTATGGATATATCCTCGGCTGCACCTATTCCAATAGCACTATTATCGTTTCTCGCATATGAGGTTACAGTACCACCGGAGATGCTTACGCTGTCGTTAAATGCAAGTATTGCTATAGTACTATGTCCGCCGCCTTCCGCAGACGCTGTTATTTCACCGCCGGTAATTGTCAGGTTTCCTTCAGAGGTACCTATCGCGATAGCCCCAAAATCTCCACCACCTGTCTCTGTCATAGTAGACACTGAAGATACATCGCCGCCGGAAATATTGACGCCATAGTATCCTATAATCCCATATGATGAAGTACCGCCAATCACTTCGGACGTAATCGTGCCGCCTGTTATACTTACGCTCCCTTCGCCCCTTTTTTCATCACCCGCTAGGATTCCTGCCGCATAGCCGGTACTCGTCACCATACACGAAATGTCGCCGTCGGTTATACCGAAGTCGCCTCTCGCTTTAATCGCAATAGCTTCCATCAATGCATTAATCGCCTGTACTGTAATCTCGCCACAAGAAACGGTCATATTATCGGAGGCATACATGCCTATTGCATAAGCGCCTCCGGATACTGTGACTGTTATATCGCCGCTGTTAATATTGACATTATCAGCGTAAAACCCAGTTGCAGAATAACCTTCCTCACCAACTTCCGCTGACATGGTAACTTCCAAGCTGCCGTTTCCCGTCACGGTGAGGTCGCCGTCTGTGTATACGCCATGAGTATAATAATCGGCTGGAACATTTAGCATTATGCCGTTTTGTGAGCCTTCGGCAAGGACGATAGTAAGCGCTATATTTGAGTATACGCCCATTTTGTCGAAGGCGTTAAAATCCAAATAGGAGGTGATGTCAACCCCGTTGAGCGTCAGGATAAACTCCTTATCTTCACCTTCTCCGGTATATCGTACTGAAAAATCATATTCGTCAGTTGTTCCCGTCTCTGTTGCACTATTATCTGACAGCTTCCAATAATGGATGTCTCCGTCTGTGTCCGCAACATTATTGCTCCCTATATAAAGTGCAGAGTTTACAGTCCACCAAGCAGAAAGTGTAGTGTCCTCCTCAAATACAAAGCTGTCACCTGGGTCATAATATATATAACCCTCGTCTCCAGTTGTCATCCAGTTGCTAAAAGTGCATCCGATACGTGATATACCGCTTCCTGCCTGTATCGTACCTGTAGTGCCGATATGCTGCTGCTGAGACGATGGAGCAGTTCCGTCACCTCCATTGGTGTCATAATCAAGCGTAACCAGCCGCAGGTAGGCGCCGATGCCGGTTGCGGCGGACCAATCCTCAGGCGGCGTTATGCCGTAGAGGCTTGATGCGTAACTCATCGACGCAGAACGGGTGTGCCCGGAAGGACAGGTTACTTCGACAGGTCCACTTCCATTGTACAGAAAAACAGCCGCCGTATCGGATATGCTTAATGTCCCGTCAGAAATGCCGCTGCCAATATCTTTAAGCTCTTTGCCCCTTGCAAATACCACAGCGTCACCTGAAATTGCAACAGTACCTCCGGTACCGCTGTTGACAATGCCGCCTGTGCCTCCGCCTCCGCCGATACCTGCGCCTTTATCCCAAGAGACGGCTATTACTGTGCCGCCATTAATGGTAACAGTACCGCCGTTGCCACCTGGTTCCTCAGTATATCCGCTTCTCCCGCCGCCGATACCTGCGCCATAACCTCTAGCATAGACAGTGCCGCCGTTGATGATGACATTGCCTCCATGGGCATTGCCCCCTCCGCCAATACCGGCACCGTGCCATACGCCTAAGGCCGACACATTACCACCGTTGATAATGACCGTCCCGCAAGAATTATCGATACCTGTGGCACCGATACCGACACCGTTGCTGTTTGCTGTAGCTGTCAGGCTGCCGGTACTGTTTTCTTGCCCGAAAATGGTCAGGCTGTTGTCACTTGATACATTAATCCCTGCCTTATTGGAACTCCCGTTAACGCTAAGAGATGCACCGTCGGTCAGAATAAGATTCACGCTTCCGGTAACTGTGAGAGTCGTATTAATAGTTACGTCTCCTTCCACGACATACCATTGTGTGAGCGCTTCACTCAATGCTGTCGTTTCGCTTGTCACAGGATCGGCGTTGACCGTATGTTCATTGCCTTCTACATCATAGTAGCTAACAGATGACAGAATAGCTAAACGATTTGACAGCTCTTCCGACGCATAAGCTGCGTAGGTCGCATCCTCCGCACGGGTAATCCGCACGTTGTACCGCCCCGCATTTGCCGGTGGCGTTTCCGTCCAGGCAGCGCCGACATAATATTCAACCGTAAACCCGGTACTTGGCGTGCCGGTTATGGTAAATATCTTTTCTGTACCGTCGTATGTATAGCTTTGTGCCGTCAGTGTTATGGAGACGGCGACTTTTGCAGTCCATTTGGCATATAACGTATGATCATCTGCCGTGGCCACCATGTTTTCTTCAGTTACCTGCATGTCTGTGCCGTTGTCGCCCGTCCACCAGCCGGAGAAGCTGAAGCCCGCCTTCGTCGGCTCCGGCAGCGCTCCGTAAAGCGAATCATATGTTACCATCTTTGAAGTTGGCGAAGCCGTGCCGCCCTCGCAGTCAAAATTCACAGTGTAGGTGTTTACTGTCCACGTTGCTGTATATTCACGGTTTCCGGTTGAACCCGTATCGACAGTAACATTCATTGTTGGTTCCAACAGCTCTGTTCCCGTCCAACCGGCGAAGGTATAGCCCGTTTTTGCAGGATTGTTAAGAGTTGCAGGGGGGCTTTCTATGTTATAGCTGTCGGGATTGCCCTCGCTTACTGTGCCGCCTGCTAAATCATAGCTTATGCTGTATTGAACCGGTACCCATTTAGCGTACAGAGTCGTATCTGTATCATAAGTAAAGCTTTCGCCGGGAGCATGATCCATACCGTCGCCGCCGGCCAACGTATTCCATCCGTCGAAAGTGTAGTCGGTACGGGATAAACCGTCGCCTGCTTGCAGTATGGTACTGGTGCCGATATGCTGATGCTGAGATGATGGAGCAGTTCCGTCGCCGGCATTGGCATCGTAATCAAGCGTAACCAGCCGCAGATAAGCACGGATACCAGTTGCGGCGGACCAATCCTCAGGCGGCGTTATGCCGTAGAGGCTTGATGCGTAACTCATCGACGCAGACAGAACGTGACCGTCAGCACAAGTTACGTTGGATTCGTCAAGTGCGTCTCCATTGTAAAGGAACACCGCCGCCGTATCGGAAATGCTCAGCATAATGGCGGCAGCGCCGCCGGCAGTGCCACCGCCAATATCATTGGCATCGTTTGTAAAATCCCCCTTTGCGAACACCCTAGCGGAACCCGAAATCGACACATTGCCGTTGGCGGCGTATCTGCCGTTTCCAATTCCAGCCGCATAGGTACCTCCGGTGGCCGTTACAATACCACCGCTAATGTTGATAGTACCGCCGCCGCCATTATATCCGCCGCCAATACCCGCACCATTATTACCTGTGGCCGTTACGATACCACCGTTGATGGTGATGTATCCGCCGCTGCCGTTCATTCCGCCGCCGATGCCTGCGCCGTTTTCACCACCGGCTGCGGTTACGGTACCTCCGTTGATGGTGATGTATCCGCCGCTAAATCCATTATCCCCACCGATGCCTGCGGTGTTATTGCCGCCGTAGGCTGTGATAGTACCGCCATTTATTGTAACCCAGCTGTTACTGCCGCCAATGCCCGCACTGTTTTCACCGCCTATAGCCGTCAGTGAACCGTCGCCGGATATAAACAACGTTCTATCGTCGCCGTTTTTCTCCAAGCCGGCGCAATTCGCACCGCTCTGGAGCAGGTTGGTGCCTGCGAGAGTGATGCTTACATCGGCTGTGGAACTGCTGACGATTTCAAAGGAACAAACACCCGCCGTTGTGTTTACAATACTTACATTATCAAGTGTGATGTCGGCAGCAACCTCGGCCGCCACCACAACTCTGTCTGTGGTGGTGCTGCCGGAAATCGTCAGCGGTGTGTCGGTCTGTATTGTCAGCAGGCCGCCTTCGTAGGTATAGTCCGTTCCGGATTCGCCGCCCTCCACCTGCAGAATCCCCTCCGCTCGAACTGCAGCCTGCAGACCAAGCAACAGACAAATCGTTATCACTAAACCACAGAGTATTCTTATCCTCATATGCTTTCTTCCTTTCTTTCCAGTATTGTTTTTACAGTTATACATCCCCGTTGTCCAAAATCAGTGCCACACGGCCTTTGCTCCCGACAAGGGTGTACAGCGCCGCTGCCAACTCGTCAGCATCCGCCCTTCGCGGGATGAAAAGCTCAATCTGTCCGGTATCAGACGACAGCTCCACACGGCATCCGCCGCCCTTTGACGGAACAAAGACCGCTGTGTGCAGGCTGTCCGCCGAGAGGGACAACTCCCATCCCGAAAAGTGCAGGCTGAGCGCATCCTTCCCCGGGATCAGCTCCCCAGGCCTATAGTCAAACAGGCCTTTTCTAATTTCAATATCCACTGAACTTCCTCCCTTTAGATTCATTGTAGCAAACGGAACTGACAGAAACAGAGCTTACCCTGTTTTGGCATGGCCAAATTTTGGCACGAAACGTGTCGAAATTTGTTGCATACGGTGACTCAATATGGTATTTTGGAAAAGGAAGGATGGTATGCTTAGTGTTTAATCAAAGGCTTGATTTACTGATGGAACTTACAGGGACCTCTGCCAGTGCTTTGGGAAAGGCCTGTGCGCTGGATTCCTCTCATGTCAGCCGGCTGCGCAGAGGCAGCCGTCCGCTGCCGAAAAAACCCTCTTTTCTGCCTGCCATGAGCGCTTATTTAGCCAGACGCATACGGGCAGATTATCAAAAGAAGGGCCTGAGCGAGCTTATGGAACTGAATGCGTGGCCGGAGGAAGAGGCGCAAGCGGCTGAACTGATTGAATTGTGGCTCCGGGGAGAAGAAAAAAGCTCCCGGGTTGAGCCAATTCTGCAAAGCTTTACCCGCGTCCCCGCAACACCTGCGAAATGGACCGCAGTCGCCCCGCAGCCCCGCAGTAAGGCTAAGGTGCCTCACGCCTGTTATTATGGGCCGGAGGGCAAGCGCACGGCGGTGGCACAGTTGTTTTCCCTCATTTTGCAGGAAACGGAGCCCCAAACAGTGCTGCTGTTCAGCGACGAGGAAATGGGATGGCTTTATGAAGACCCAAACTTCGCAGTATTCTGGGCGAGGGAGTGCGTGAGGATACTATCGGCGGGCAACCGTGTCAAAATCATACACGCCATCCACCGGGGCATCCATGAAATGCTTGAGGGTGTGGCGAAATGGGTGCCGCTTTACATGACAGGGCAGGTGGAACCTTACTATTATCCCAGGCTTCGCGACGGTGTATTCCAGCGTACTCTGTTTATAGCACCAAAAACTGCTGCAGTGACATCAGGCTCGATCAGCCGTAAAACAGCAGGCATGCTGCACTCCTTTTACGACGATCCCGAGGCCATCGGGGCGTTGGCGCTGGAATATGAAAATCTTTTATCTCTCTGCCGCCCCCTGATGCGTATTTTTAAAGGTGAACAAACAGCGGAATTCTGGGATGCCTATGCTTCTTTTCTTCGTGTACAGGGAACCATGATTTGTCTTAGTGGCTTGCCCACACTGCCAACTATACCGGAAACAGTTGCTGCTTCACTTCAGAACCGTGCTCCGGGAAGCCGTATTCTGGAGATGCAAAAACGACTGTCAGGAGTACTTTTTGAATATATGGAAACGGGCAGCTACACTGAGCTGCTGGCAGACTCGCCCGATGGCATGAATGTACCGGTGCCTTTTGCAGACCTGCTGGGCGCACCGGGGCTATGCTATACGCACAAAGAGTATCAAGCTCACAGAGCACATTTGGAGACACTCAAGAAACAGCATAAGAATTACCAGTTGCATGCTGTTGGGAACGTGCCGGATAATCTCACACTTTTCGGAAAGGACAGCCGCGGGATTCTCATGTGTAAAAATGATACACCTGGCGTCGTCTTCGGTTTCGACGAACCCAACTTGGCCTCCGCTTTTTGGGAGTATCTTTACCGGAGGGCTAAGGTGGCTCCATGAGAAACAAGAAAAAGACTATGACAAAATGTATACTATAAGCGCAAACACTGATTCTACCCTGCAGCAGCTCTATTACTGTTTATTACGTCCACTTCAGGGACTTCGCTATGCAACCGCCTGAATAATTCGCAAAATAATCCATAACCTGCTCAACGCCGATCTCATTTATATAGTTTGCCGGGTTTCTCGCATACACAATCGGAGTTATTCTTTGTGTTTCTTCTCCACCCCTGTTCCAACAAAGTATTTCATCTGCCGTAATGCTAGTGGACATGAGGCCCTTCGCATCTTCTGTACTGACGAGTCCAGAGAAATACAGGCACCTTTTTTATCTCTGAGTATTTTTTCAAAAAATGAGTGAATATAAGTTCTAGGTTAATCATTTTAGCATGTTTTAGTTGTAATTATCGAATATCATGCCACACATTACTTGAATTTTTTCTCACCAAGTAACTGCACTTCTTGAGTCAACGGTATCTTCCAACTGAACTGTGTAGTTGCGCACCAACTCTTCCTACACCATAACGTATTCATCAAAGAAATTATTAGTTTATAGAGACCTAACGGTTGAAAACATGACTTGATCCAGGAAGGGCATCTATCACCTGGTTATTATCCACCATTGTACTGTTCAGTATCAGAGTTCTTGCTTGGCAACATTTTTTCAAGAGAGTATACATTCCATATCACAGCAGCGGATTTAATGAGTATTTTTTCAAGTACTGAGTGTGTCATTTTGAAAATATTGCTTATTCATAGTCGATAACATCACATAATTAAGGTTTCCAATCTATTTCTTAACACCTTACCAATAAAATTAGATGTCTCGCCACACATTACTTGAATTTTTACTCATTCGATACCAAATAGCATTTTATGCAATAATGAAAAACCACCTACCTAAAAAATCTATTAGTATCAATATGATAGCAAAACCCTTGAGAACTTATCCTCAAGGGTTTCATTTTGGTCGGAGTGACAGGATTCGAACCTGCGGCATCTTGGTCCCAAACCAAGCGCGCTACCAGCTGCGCTACACCCCGTTGATCTGTTTTCACAGACGCAGAGTATATTTTACTATACACTGTACAAATAATCAATGGGTATGTGTTGCCAATACATCATTTAAATAATGTTATGCTTCACATTCTCCCAATTTCAGCATGCAGATTCATTATAATCAGTTTTGCCTAATAACGCAACAGCATTGTTTTAACCATTTTGAAAGATATTTGTAACAGTATAATAACTTGCCCCTTGTACCCCTCTGCCTTATAATTGAATTATGGGGTGACAAGCATTATTTCTATCAGATGGGGTATTCATCAGCTATCAGGAGAGATATCCACCCATTGTCAGATTAACTCAAAATAAGCAAAGGAAAACAGGTTTTAAGAGTGCAGAGTTTTAAAAGGATACTGGGACAGACAAGAAAAGCGATCCAGGATTTCGAAATGATACATGAGGGTGACAGGATAGCCGTTGGGGTATCCGGCGGCAAGGATTCTCTGACGCTATTGGCAGCAATGAGGAAGCTGATGGACTTCTACCCTGTCAAATTCGAGCTGAAAGCAGTAACGCTGTCCATGGGAATCGGCGAACCGGACTACACGCCAGTCCGGCAGTTATGTGACAAAATTGGTGTGGAATATATAGTTGAAGAAACATACATAGGCAAGATAGTTTTTGAAGCAAGGCAGGAGGCAAATCCCTGCTCACTTTGCGCAAATCTGAGGCGCGGCGCACTTAACAATACTGCATTAAGGCTTGGCTGCAACAAAGTCGCACTGGCTCATAACCGGGATGACGTGATAGAGACTCTGTTGCTGAGCACCTTCTATGAAGGCCGCATACACTCATTTTCCCCTGTCACATACCTGGACAGAAAAGGGATTTTTGTCATAAGACCGCTGATATTTGTTGAAGAGAAGCAAATCAAGTCTTTCATAAATGAGAATAAAATACAGGTCGTACACAATCCCTGTACAGCAAACGGTAATACAAAACGCCAATACATCAAGGATCTTTTAAAGGATCTGTCAAAAGACAACAGGGAAATAAAAAATAATATTTTTGGTGCCATCAAGCGCTCAGGTCTGGACGGCTGGCACGAATAACGGAGGTCAAAATGTTAAATAACAAAGGAAAAAGCAAGTACATTGCTGCTGCTGTAGCTGCTGCTCTTGTATTCGCACCCTTCACTGCAGATCAAACATATGCAGCTGATCCCACTTCAGTGAATGTGATCCATGAGGAAATCACATCGCAGCCTATCACACAGGGTGTTATTCTGGACAACGTAATCAGATTTACCAGAGACGGATGGTATAATATACATGTCCTAAAAGTCGATTTATCAAATAAGTATCTAAGCGTAGACACGCTTACAGATATCGAAGCATTTTCAAAAAGGGCTTCAACCACAAAAATGGCAAATCAGAGAGATGCGATCGCCGCTGTAAACGGCAGCTTTTTCACACCGGCCGGCACTGGTGTCGGTTATCCTGTCGGAGTCATTGTGGAATCCTCTGATATACAGTGCGCATCAGATAATATAAATCGATACAGCGACTCTATGGCTTCTCTGTCGATTACAAACAGCAACAAACCTGTCTTGGATTTCTGGAAAGCCGATATGGCCCTTACATCAAAAGGCGGAGTATCAGTTCCATTCCACCACTATAACAAAGCAATACGTAATGGATCTACAGACATATATGTATATGATAAAAAATGGGGCAATAAAGCATACGGTGCTACAGAAGCAATGCCCGATCTGTTCCAGATGGTTGTCAAGGATGGAGAAGTAACACATCTCATCACAGGCCAGCCTGCGATACCTATCCCCGAGAACGGCTTCGTGGTCGTAACAGGCAAAGAAGGAGCTAGGAAACTCGGCAGCTCCTTCACGATCGGAGACAGTGTTGATATGAGTATTGTGACCACACCCGACTGGAAGGATGTCAAAATGTCGGTCTCAGCCAGTGCAATACTGGTCGACAATGGTGTGATCCCATCCAAATTCTCCTTTGCTGCATCTGACATAATGGTAAAAAGCCCCAAAACAGCCCTCGGGTTTTCAAAGGATGGCAAGACAATGTATATGGTTACTGTTGACGGAAGACAGACAGCAAGCATAGGGCTAACATTGAATGATATGGCTCTGTTCATGCAGAGCATCGGCGCTCACAATGCTGTCAACATGGACGGAGGCGGCTCCACGACAATGGTTGCCAGACCATTGGGAGAAAGCGACGCAAAGGTAATGAACAACCCCTCAGACGGTGTTACCAGAACTGTCATAAATGCTGTCGGAGTTTTCACATCAGCTCCTATATCACCTCTTGCCGGGCTAATAGTTGAAACAAATGATCGCTACATGTTTACCCATGCTACCAGGTCATTTACTGTAAGAGGCTACGATAAATTCGGCAATCCTGTTGACGTCGACCCTGCGGAGGTTAAGTGGAGCATCTCAGGGATCAAGGGAGAATTCAACGGTAATGTGTTCCGGCCGAGTACATATGGTGAGGGCGTTGTTAAGGCAAGTGTCGGCAAAATAACAGCCTCAAAAAGCTTAAGCGTGCTGTCAAAGCCTGTAGCTATTGAACTGGATAAAAAAAATATCAACATGCCGATAGGAAAGACACAATCCTTCACCATAACAGGCGTCAATCCAAGAGGGTACACAGCATCAATAGAGCCTGCTGATCTCAAATGGGAAATCAGCAGTAATATAGGAAAATTTGAAAACGGTGTATTCACTGCAGCAAAAAAAGGAGCCGCCTATATAGATGCATCCTTTGGTGATGCACATGCTTACATTCCCGTTACTATATCGTCAGAAACAAAAACAGTGACAGATGAATTCGAGGATCTCAATGGATCCTTCCAATCGTACCCGAGTTCGATAGCTGGTCTGTATTCGATATCCTATGATCAGAAAATTTCGGGAAGCACATCCGGTAAGCTGGAGTATGATTTTACCACTAATACGGACGTATCTCGTGCGGCATATATGGTGCTTCCGGAAACCGGCTATGAGCTTGAAGACGATACATATAAAATAGGGCTTCAGGTATATAACGATCATGAAAACTCAGGCTGGCTGCGTGCCGAGCTGATTGATGCCGACGGAAAGAAACAGGTTGTGGATCTGTCTAAATCACTGGATTGGGTTGGCTGGAAACAAACAGAGGCATCTGTTGATCATATCAAAAAGCCTGCAAGGATTTCCAGACTCTATACCGTACAGGTCAATCCCGATATGGATGCCGGCTGCCTGTATTTTGACGATCTGTCACTGATATCCAACGGGTACCCTACACTCGATGGGATAGAAATACCTAAGGATACCAAATTTGTTGACGAAGCGAACAAAGCCGTAAATTTTTCAAAGGTAACCGCCGATTCCTTCCGTTTCGGTGTCATGGGACAGTCAAGAACTCCTGGGAATGATATCGAAAAAAGGTTGGTCAATGTATTCGCAGATAAGATCACTAAATATCTTGAGATCGGGGCTATAGTCGGCAGCGGTTCTCACGAAACTATCACAGGCAATGTCAAAAAGAAGCCTGTTGTGGCCACTCACACAGTAGATCTGAAGAGCACCAAGGAAGCAGACTATAAATACTCCGTCACCGACTTCAAAAACAGCAGATTCATCAAGCTTGACACGAGAAAGAATAGCCTGAGGCTCAGCGATCCGGAACAATGGGACAAATTTCTAAAGGATTTGAACTCTTTCAAAGGCAGCAACGTATTCATCTTTATGGAGGGTTCACCGGAAACATTTACAGACAAGCTGGAGATGGAGCTGTTCAAAGAAATATTGAAGGATTACAGATATGATACGTTGAAAAATGTGTGCGTATTCTATAAAGGCGGTGAAAATAAATGCACACCGGAAAACGGCGTCAGATACTTTGAGACTGCCGGATATGAAGTCACGGACATTAAGTCTAAAGACACAGCCAATGCACAATATGTCCTTGTCACTGTGAAAGGATCATCGGTAACATACGTATACAAACCGATTGAATCTTAACACTCAGTTGATGTGTTACGATCATAATTCAAAAAATTTGTGATCAAAAATAAAAAATTATTGAAACCGGGTGCAAAATGGGTAATACTTTTAGCGTATGCAAAAAGAGTATACCCTTTTTGCATCCTGCTATATATCAAATATGGATAGAGGAGGCTCACGTATAACATGTCAGCAGAAATATTATTTTCATCCGTAGAGTATGACAAGTATGATTCCGATGTCACGCTGCCGGCTAAATTTGGGCGGCTTATCGACAGGATGGGTATGCAGGAAGTGGTCAATGGTAAGTGGACTGCAGTCAAAATGCACTTGGGAAGATTTATCGGTTATTCTACAATTCCACCGTTATTTGTGAAAATACTTGTGGACAAGCTTAAGAGTTACGGTGCAAAGGTCTATATAACAGATCAGATCGTCTCCGAAGCAAAACCGCGCGGCTACAGTGAAGATTATCTTGGTGCACCGATAGTTGAAGCTGCAGGTGTTACCGGCAAATACTACTATGAAAGGTATATTGACTTTAAAGGCTTTAAAAATGTCGATATCGCAGGCAACATACATGATGCCGAAGTAATGATAGACCTTTCGCATGTAAAAGGTCACGGAACATGCGGATACGGCGGTGCCTGCAAGAACATAGCAATGGGCTGTGTCACCGACAGGACCCGTCAGCAGATACACGGCCTTGAGGGCGGCATAGAATGGGATGAGGACCTGTGTACCCACTGTGAGCTCTGCGTCAACAGCTGCAACCATTATGCCAATAAATTCGATGAGGATGGAAGATATAAGGTCAATTATCACCATTGTACACTATGTCAGCATTGCGTAAAGGTATGCCCTGTTTCAGCAATGAAAATGCTTGATAACCGCTATGCCGACTTCCAGAAGGGAATGGCACTTTGTACGAACGAAGTACTGAAATCATTCGATCCCGGCAATGTATTCTACATAAACTTTCTTATCAATATTACTGCACTGTGCGATTGCTGGGGGCTGACGACACCCTCTCTTGTACCTGATATAGGAGTTATGGCTTCCAGTGATATCGTAGCCATTGAAAAAGCTTGTCTGGATGCCATCAAAGCCGAAAACCTGATTCCTGCAGGCGTGCCGAAGGGGCATGAGTTGGGGGATACGGGTCACCTGTTTGAAAGACTTCATGGCAAAGATCCCTTTGTCCAACTGAGAGAATTGGAGAAAATCGGCCTTGGCACCATGGAATATAACATCAGGGAAGTGGATTGAGTTCACTTCCCTGCATCCGTATATAAATGCCTGTTTCTCAAAAATATATCCTCCAGTTTTTCTATGTCGGACGGATTCAGGTAATCTTGTGCCTGCTTTTTTATGTCATGGATTTCATCTGAAGTGATACCGTCTTCTATAATATTATATATTTTTTTGAGACTATCACTTCCTATTCTGGTCATAATGCCTGTTAACGTGATTTTATCCATAAAACTGAGTTTGTTCATTACATCAATAATACCGGCTATCTCAATAAAACTGCCAACAGCGCTGCTGTCCCCTACGGCAGAACCGTCCCCTGTGGCAGAACCGTCCCCTGCGATAGAACTGTCCCCTGCGGCAGAACTGTCCCCTGCGATAGAACTGCCCCCTACGGCAGAACTGTCCCCTACGGCAGAACTGTCCCCTACGGCAGAACCGTCTCCTGTGGCAGAACTGTCCCCTGCGATAGAACTGTCCCCTGCAGTGAAGCCCAACGGTCCTATGATAAAGCCTGATAGGTCAGAAAAATGGACATCAAAACAGAAGTGCATTATCGCAGCATTCACCGCAAACATAAATACAAAGATTACCGACAGCAGTTTGACATGATACCGGAAATTTCTCATAAATAATACCTGTAATTCTTTTTACAGGTATTATTTACAAAATGTACACTCTAATATTCATCAAAACAGCCCTTCAGCACCTCTCAAAAATCACATTTTCAGGATGTGTCTGTTGCAGATGGTGTATCAGTTTTGTCACAACAACTTGACCTTGTCCTTCAGGTACGATGAAAACTCATCTCTCAGCTCATCCCGCTTCAGCGCAAATTCAACAGTAGCTTCAAGAAACCCAAGCTTATTACCGACATCATAACGTTTTCCTATAAAGTCATAGGCATATACAGAGCTGGATGAAAGCAGTGCTCTCAGAGCATCCGTCAGCTGTATCTCTCCGCCCTTACCAGGTGTTGCTGTTTCAAGATAGTAAAATATCTCCGGAGTAATAATATATCGCCCAAGTATGGCTACATTGGATGGAGCCTTATCGCTATCCGGTTTCTCCACCATATCCTCGACTCTGAATACCCTCTCCCCTATCTCCGAGCACTTAATGATTCCGTATTTGGAGACATCCGAATCCGGCACGTGCTGTACTCCCAGTATAGTGGTGTTATATTGTTCAAAAACACTTATCAACTGCTTCAGGCAGGGTACTTCAGAATCTACAATATCATCCCCCAGCAGTACCGCAAACGGCTCATTGTCGATGAATGACCTGGCGCAGTATATAGCGTGCCCCAGACCTCTAGGCTCCTTCTGCCTGATGTAATTCACATTGGCCAGATTTGATATATCCTGTACAAGAGACAGCAGTTCCTCCTCACCTTTTCGCTTCAGCATATCCTCCAATTCATAGGATTTGTCAAAATGATCCTCTATAGCTCTCTTCCCTCGTCCCGTTACGATCAATATGTCCTCTATTCCTGATGCCACAGCCTCTTCAATGATATACTGGATAGTAGGCTTATCGACTATAGGAAGCATCTCCTTAGGCTGTGCCTTTGTTGCAGGCAGAAATCTGGTACCCATCCCAGCTGCTGGTATAACGGCTTTGCGTATTTTCAATTCTATCTCTCCCTTATAACACTTTGGTTCAAAGAAAATTTTCTTACCAAGTCATAAAATATCCACCGGATATTTTGTGATACAACTATGTTTCAACGAGACGGGAGATATACTCGCCGCCTGTCAGGCAAATCGGTGTCCGCCACTTATGAAGTAGGAAATATCTATCGCCTCGTTATGTATAAATGATTCGACAAGAACATATGGAATTCCCTCCTATTGCTGTACACATGGATTGCCGGAGATACTCAATATTTCTTCCTATAGTCCATCCTTCGGCTGCAAAAAAAGAGTCTAGCGCTGATGACAGAAAATAAATCGTCATTGCTATTGAATATTGCATATTGTGTATAATATATCATAATAATGGATGATATTTCAACCGAACGCGTCCATTTCTGAGGGTTATGTCAGATAGTCCTGCGACATATAACAATGTGACGTAACAAAGCGGTGAGTATATCTCCTGTCTGTGTACATGGGCGGCCGGCAAGCCTTTCTGGTTACCAGCCTCATTGGAATGAATAACGATGAGAAAGTTTTCTGAAAGCGAAAAGTTTCTTAAAAAGATGCGCTATAATAGTTCTGTAATACATATTTTAGGAGGAGTATATGAAGCATCTCGAATTCAAGGCATTTGCAGTGCTAAATGAGATCGATCTGAATAAAATCGCAGTCAGCTGTGGTATACCAAAAAAATACACATGGGAGGAGCCGCTTATACTAAGCCACAAACATCTACAGGAAATACTGAGTAAAGTATTTGAGGATGACAAGAGGGTGTTTGTCTTCTCATATGGTTGTATCGTGCTGGTCAACGTGCCTGAAAGCGAAATGCCAGCATTATTGAAATATATCAAGAACTTCGAGCCTGAACTGGATCTCGAAAAATGGCGCACCTATACCGATGAGTATGAAATAAGGGCAGAACCCGACGGACAGCTGAAGATCACCGATGCATTTGCAGTAGTACCAAAGCATGAGTTTTTCTATACCGAGTTGGCAGCGATAGTCATAGCAAAATCAGTCGCTATGGAAAAAAACGAGTACGAACTCGGCAAAATTTTCGACAGACTCGAGACAATGATAGACCGCCTGGAACACGGTCAGCTCCATTTAGGTAACAGAGCTCTGGCACGAACTACAGCCCGGGTGATAAGGCACCAGTACAACACAGTCAGCTATATTATGATCCTCGATAAACCTGATATTACCTGGAGCAATAGCGATGCATCATTATTCTATGAAAAGATGTCCGACTTCTTTGAACTAAACGACAGATATGTAATTTTGACAAAAAAGGCTGACATAATGAACAACATAATAAATGGCTTCTCTTCAATAAGCCATTCGATCAGAGGACTTTTTGTCGAGTGGGTGATAGTACTGCTGATCGTCGTTGAAGTTGTACTGATGGTTCTGGACCTTGTACTGTAACAGCAGATTATGAGGAAAACAGCAGGGATGCAATTCCCCACATCGGTTAAGTTAAGCTTTTACCTGATCCGGAAGCCCAGCCTCAATTAAGAGGCGGATCGCCAGTACGCTAATCGGAGAGAGTAATATGAATAATAAGCAATTTATCAGCTTCAAACTATACTCAGCCATCGATCTGAAAAAAACAGCATCTTATTTTGGTCTGTCAAATCCCGAAAGCAGGGATAGATGTATCATATTTGAGAGTCCACAATTGGAGCAAATCTACAAGTATAAAATGCACAGAAAGAAGGTATATGCATTCAGTTTTGGCTGTATTGTCTTCGAAGGCATGGAAATCGATGAAACAGGCAGTTTTTTTGACAGCCTGCAGTTTGTCATTGGCGAACCTGATTACAAAATGCTTACAAGGTACAGAGAGATTCATCATATTGGCATTAATGAAAAAGGATCAGCTCATCTATGGAAAGAAAGTACTGAAGCCTTCCAGCTAAGCGAAGATACGTCATATACTATTGCTTTCATATTGGCAAAATCCACTGCACTGTCAAAGCAGGAGTCGGATATCGACATACTTCTCCATGAAGCCGACAGCTACCTTGACAAGTTCCAAAGAGGAATCCTGAATACGGAAACGCGCAAGTTTACTGCAACAATGGCACGTATAATAAGGTTCGAGAAAGAGAGCGCAGCCGGAATCAGAATATTCGACAGGCCTGCAAGGGTCGGCCGAAGTCTCATGCTCAGATATGTATATGATAAATTGTCAGAATACTATGAACTCGAGGACAGATATGATATTCTGGAAAAAAAAGCTGCTGAGCTCAGGAGCATTGTCCGATCATATACTTCTATCAGATACAGGCGGCAGGAAAACAGGCTGCTGGTTTTTGAGATATTTCTTCTGCTGTTGTTCCCTTTGTTCCGTATTCTGGAAGAAGTCCTTGCGCAAATTGATGTTGAAAGCTTCATACAGTTGATTTTTACGAATTTGTTACAGAAATTTAATATATTTTCTTAGCAAATCATGGTACAATATAATTGCCACAGCCAATAATACTAATTTTTCATTTTTGTTCCTCCTTTTAATATAGACTATGGCTGATTTTAAATTATTTGATTTGGTAAAGCACTTATATTATTCGGAATTATTTATTAATATTTATCAAGTGCTTTATTTTTTTGTCTGTTTTTGGGGATAAACATCTGAATTGTCCAAAATACACCGCATTTCTGAAAAAGAGGTGCAAACCGGAATCTGTCGTCACTTAACGAGTCAGAAGTTGCATCAAATAGTACCTTGCACCCTTCAATACTGCATAAAACAGGCACTGGTATAAAATACTTGCTGCCATATCGCCAAATGTATTGATAAGAAATACGGAATTGAGTATAATAGGTGAGTAACACTGTAATCAGAACTTGTTTATAAATTTTGGCTGTGCTAGACGGGGAGGTAGCGGTGCCCTGTACCTGCAATCCGCTGCAGCAGGGTCGAATTCCTGATCGAGGCTTTGCCTTTGTAGGGTCTGCCCCATACAAGTGGCGATGACAGTTGGGTCTTGCGCAACGTAAGCCTGTGAACCCCGCCAGGTCCGGAAGGAAGCAACGGTAAGCGGATACTTGCGTGTGCCGCAGGGTTGCCTGGCTGGAGCTAACTATATGGGTTACGCCTGTAGATGCAAGTCGACATCAGGTGCACAGCCTTCAATAATAAAAGGTGCGTTTGTCGCACCTTTTTTATTTTTACTGATCATCTCTTGTTTATTCACAGGTTCTCTTAATATCACTCCATTAGCAGAAAGCAGGCATCCTTAGCAAAATCTCTCTTATCATCGTGATTTCTGTCATTCCCCAGCACTATCACTGCTGAACCGCTTATCATGTCTCTTATTAAAAAATCCCGAACAGCAGTAAATTTGTTTTTCATCATATTGCCTCATTGATTTGTATTAGGTAACATTTTACCTTTTATTTTACATTTATACAATGCACTTGCTTTTCAGGCTATGAAAACTGCTCAAAATTTCAACTTTGGAGATAGGTAAACCGTCATAGTTTTGATTTATTTCAATAAAAGAGTTACATAATTCAAAGTAATATTGCATTATCGGGCCTAAATTAAGAAACCCGAAATATTGGGTTCTCCAAACTTGCATTTTTGAGCATAATGGTCTAATTCTTATAACGCATCGTTCAAAGAAAATTTTTCGGTTGTAGAAAATTTTTCTTACCTCTGCGCGTTTCAACGAGGCTGGTCGCAAGCAAGGCTTGCTGCTTGCCTATGCATCCCAGGCGGGAGATATGCTGACCGCTTGAAATACAGATTGGTACCCGTCACATATAGAAGTGGGGGATATCTATCGCCTCGTTATAACTCCCGAATTATGCATCTACAATCAGTGGGGTACCAGAAGATGAAAAATGGTGCAGCTAGGTGCCAGAAGTTAAAACAGTCCACCAAAATGTCCCATATGTTGTAAAACAGTACAGAATCCACTGCTCAAACAGCCTCGTAACATAAGTTCCTCAAACCCGGCTCCCGCAACGGAATCGCACAGCCAACCCCTAGCCGGCTCCCGCAACGGAATCGCACAGCCAACCCCCATCCGGCTCCCGCAGCCATCCCCTGATTGGTCACACCATGGGTCTTTTTTTTGATCGAACGTTTTGATATACTATGTTCATAATAAGGTTCGGAAGAAAGGCTGTTAATAATGTCCTACATTGCTTTATACAGAGAATGGAGACCGACTCGGTTCAGAGATGTGGTCGAGCAGGAGCATGTTGTGAAAACCCTCCGCCACAGCGTCAGCACAGGCAGGATAGCTCACGCATATCTTTTCTGCGGCACCAGAGGTACCGGTAAAACAACCATGGCACATATACTTTCCAGAGCTGTAAACTGCCTTGATCCTCAGGACGGCGAGCCCTGCAATCAGTGCGAGGTGTGCCGCGAAATACTCTCCGGCAGCAGTGTTGACGTGCTGGAAATCGACGCCGCTTCCAACAACAGTGTCGACAACGTCCGTTCCATAAGGGACGAGGTCATATATACCCCCACAAAAGCCAGACGAAAGGTCTATATCATAGACGAGGTCCATATGCTGTCCACAGGTGCATTCAACGCCCTGCTCAAAACCCTTGAAGAGCCCCCGGAACATGTCATTTTCATACTTGCAACAACAGAACCTCACAAGCTCCCCGCCACAATACTTTCCCGCTGCCAACGGTTTGATTTCAGGCGGATTTCCCAGGACAGTATCGCAAAGCACATTGATATGATCGCCTCATCGGACAATGTAAAGCTGGAACCCAGTGCGGCAAAGCTTATCGCACGAATGGCAGATGGTGCCATGCGCGATGCCATAAGCCTGTTGGATCAATGCATCTCTATAGGAAAAGAAGCGATAGACTATGATGACGTTCTGTCAGTCGCAGGCATAGTCAATGACGACTTTATGACAGGATTCATAGAAAGCATGCTGGATAAAAACGTGGAAAAAATACTGCAAAATGTGAGCCGGCTTGTCGCAGACGGACGTGATACGGTGCATTTTGTTGCAGATTTAGTGCTATATTATAGAAATATGATGATATGCAAAACAACAAACGGTGAATGTGATGATTTGATCGAAGTACCTCTAGAGGTCCTGCAGACCATGAAGCTGCAGTCCGGAAGGTTGTCCCTTGATGATATAATGCAAAGGATCAGAGAGCTGTCCTCATTGGAATACAACCTCAAATATGCTGCAAATCCACGAGTACTTCTGGAAGTCACATTGATAAAGCTTTGCAGCAGCAGCGGATATACTGTCACCGGTCTGGAAGAAAGGCTTGCCGCCATCGAAAGAAAACTTGAAAACGGTGATTTCCCGGCATTCCCCACATCGGGACCTACTGCAGAAGCAAACCGCTCCAACAATTTCTCATATCCCGGCGCAGGTTCCTCCGGCAATAATGCATCATATACTGGTAATAAAGGAACAGATGCCCCATATGCTTCAGGCGGCGACGCAAATAAAAGCACGGACATAACTCAAAACGGCTCCGTACCCGGTAATGAAAGCTCTAAATCAAACGAGAATCATAATGAAGCAAAGAAACCTGCAGGAAAATCCGGATCTGCTATCGGCAGCATGCCGGCAGATAAAGCCTCAGAATATGAAAAATGGCCCGAGATCATGAAATATCTCAAGAGCATGGGAAGGATGGCTATTTACTCATTCCTGCTCAATGTAAAGGCTGTTTTGATAAATAACGAAACTATTGGACTTATAGCTGCAGAAAAAATAAAATCAACAGTGTCTAAAACGGAGCATATCAAAATCATCGAAGATGCCGCCTTGAAGGTAATCGGGCGCAAGATAAATATCAAATGCATTGACGAAGATACACAATTGATGTCGATCACAAACGAAAAGTCTGAAAGCAGTGACCTGCTTAAAAGAGCTCGCAGTATAGCGGATAAAACAGGCCTTCCGCTTGAGATCATGGACGAATAAACGAAAACCCTTGAACGACATCCATCTGTTATATATAATTAGTAAAGAGTAATCACTTTGGAGGTGCCAATTATGGCAAAAGGCGGATTTCCTGGCTTCGGCGGCGGAAATATGAATAATCTCATGAGACAGGCTCAAAAAATGCAGAAGGATATGGAAAAGATGCAGGCTGAGCTTCAGGAAAAGGAAGTTGAAGCAACTGCCGGCGGCGGCGCAATAAAAGTAGTCGCCACAGGCAAAAAAGAAATAAAGGAAATAACTATAAACCGTGACGTGGTAGACCCTGATGACGTGGAAATGCTCCAGGATCTCGTGTTGGCCGCTGTAAACGAAGCACTCCGCAAAGCAGATGAAATGGTGAATGCTGAGATGTCCAGGCTGACCGGCGGTATGGGCGGACTCGGCGGGCTGTTCTGACATGAGCTACCTTTATGCACCACCCATCGCAAAACTTATAGAAGAATTCGAAAAGCTTCCGGGCATAGGTCACAAAACTGCCCAGAGACTTGCCTTTCATGTGCTGAACCTGCCAGCCGAAAAATCGGAGACACTTGCCAACGCAATAAGAGAGGCAAAAGCAAAAACACGGTATTGCTCGATTTGCAGCAATATCACCGAATCCGATCCCTGCAGCATATGCGGCAGTGTTAAGCGGGATCATGGGACCATCTGTATAGTAGAGGATCCGAAGGATGTGGTCGCCATGGAAAGGATACGCGAATTCAATGGCATATATCATGTGCTTCATGGCGTAATTTCACCTATGGAGGGCATCGGACCTGAGGATATAAAAATAAGGGAGCTTCTCCATAGGATCCGCGAAGGCGACATCCGTGAAGTCATATTGGCAACTGATCCCGATGTAGAGGGCGAAGCTACTGCAATGTACATATCAAAGCTCCTCAAACCTATAGGGATAAGGACTACAAGAATCGCCCACGGCATACCTGTGGGTGGAGATCTCGAATATGCCGACGAGGTCACTCTTGCAAAAGCACTCGAAGGAAGGCGCGAGATATAGGACATATCTAGGTATTACACTTTGTCCCGCCTTCCGTATTTTCATATTACATCCGATTTAAACTCCTCTATTAACAACAAAAAGTAAATCTATATACGGACCAGCTCTATATATGTCTTTTCGGAGTATGTCTTTCACTTGTATTTTTCTCTGATATTTTCTCTATAATATTTACTAAAATTTCATAAGACAATAATATACTTATTCCGTATATTTAATTAAGATATTAAATATATTAAGGTTGTGCTTAATATTTTTAATAAATTTAGAAAAGAACATTGACAAGAAACAATTACTATAATAGTATATATTATGTAATAGTTAAGTTAATTAATATTGTCTTTACTTATTTTAACTTGCACATAATATATCTTTAAATACAAGGAGTGCTGATATGACAACAGAAGCATTGGGAAAGTGTCCTGTATGCGGACAAAGCACGGAAGTCACTACAATATATTGCAGCAGCTGCGACACTAAAATCGAAGGGCACTTCACACTTTGCAGGTTCTGCAGGCTGTCTGCCGAGCAGAAGTCATTCATTGAGACATTCATAAAATGCAGAGGAAATATCAAGGAGGTGGAAAGGGAGCTTGGCATTTCATACCCGACAGTAAAGAGCAGGCTTGAAGATGCTGCAAACGCATTAGGTTATGGAAATATGCAAAATTATATCGATCCAAACGGCGAAAAGCGACTTGAGATACTTGACAAATTGGAAAACGGATTTATTTCAGTAGAAGAGGCATTGGAGATGCTAAAAAAATAGTCAGAATTAATAAAATAATATAAACGGGAGGATTTAACTCATGTCTATTAGTGAAGAAAAAATGATGATACTTAAAATGGTTCAGGAAGGCAGGATCAACAGTGAGGAAGCGGCGAAGCTGCTCGAAGCACTCGAAGCGAAGAAGGAGCCCGGCTTTAAGGGCTTCAACATACCAAAACCGCCGCCGCACAATTACTATGACGAGGTTACAAAGGTAAGAGAAAGAATCAACGATTGGAGACGCGATCTGTCCAAAAACTACAAGCAGGACGACTTTGACAAGATGGTGGATGAATTTAGCGCAAAGGCGGAAAAGTTCGGCAAGAACGTTGCCACAGCGGCATTTGGGATCGCAGACAAGGTTGTTGACTTTGTTGGAAGCATAGTCGACACAGGAGCATTCAAAATATTCGGTAACTGTGAACCGGTAGAGAAAAATTTCGAGGCAGACGCTGCAGAAGGCACAAACCTTGAACTCCAGGCTACAAACGGGCAAATAACAGTTAAAAAGCATCAGGGAGACAAAATACTTATAAAGGCTAAGATCCGCACACCCCAACCCAATCCGGAAAGTGCAGTAATTTTCACCAATGAGAACAGTACTGTTTCTGTAAAGCTTGCAAAGCCGGATACCTACAATCTCAGTGTATCCTATGATGTGCTGGTTCCTGTGGTAAAGTTCAACCAGATAGCGCTTGAAACAAAGAACAGCAAGATATATGTTGAAGACACACTCTCCGAGGAATTCGTCAGCGTAACAAAGAATGCAGCTATCGACCTTACAGGCGTAAACAGCAACAGAGTCGCCATAGAGACCAAAAATGCCAAAGTAGCTGTCAATTACCTGATCGGTAAGGATATCAACATCGGCACAACCAACTCAATTATCGACATCAAAAACCTCAAGGCCGTAAAGATGGCTGTTGCAGCTACCAATGGAAAATTAATACTTGACAACATACAGAACTATGAAAACTCAAACACAGTGGACCTTTATCTGAAGACAACGAACGCTGACATAAAAGCAAACATGAACGACTCTGAGGACAAGGGTTACAAAGTCAAGGCTCATACCACAAACGGCGGCATCAACCTTCTTGTACCAAATCTGCTGTACAGAAATACCATGAGAATGGACAGCATGAACAGACAGACTGAGGCAGAGACAGAAAACTACGCATCCGCAGAGCAGAAAGTCAACATTACAGCTGAGACCACCAACGGTTACATCGAAGTGATCAAATAAGCAAAAGGTTATCCCCCTATATGATCAGTATTTGATCGCTCCACAATAACGCCTTGGGTCAAAATGAAGTTTTCGACTGTAGAAGAATATCATTTTGACTCAAGGCGTATATTTTCCTATCTCGATCTCCCATTCACCTTCCACCATACAATATTACACGCTTATACTGACACGCCATTGTGCTGACAATCGATCTTAGCTTTTTCATTTCACGCCGAAATTCAATAGTTGTGAAATTCAATACGAAACCCATGCCAACGATTTTTATGGATAATAAAGCCCATCTGTGCTATAATAGAACACCGATAATTTATGCAAGAGGTGCCATATGTTTGACAAACTAGAAGCTGCTGAAAATAAATATGAGGAAATCAGTCTTAAGCTCAGCGACCCCCAGGTCATAGCTGTCCAGGATGAATACCGCAGGCTGATGAAGGAATACTCGGAGCTTGAAGAGATTGTAACCAAATTCCGTGAATATAAAAAGACAAAGCAGGACATAGCAGAAGCCCGGGAGCTTCTCGACACAAACTGCGACAAGGATTTCAGAGAGCTTGTCCAAAGTGAGTTCGATGAAGCAAGGGGCAGGCTGGAGTCTATTGAAAACGAGCTGAAGCTGCTTCTTGTCCCAAAGGATCCCAACGACAACCGCAATGTCATCGTTGAGATAAGAGGCGGAGCCGGCGGCGAAGAAGCTGCTCTGTTTGCATCCAACCTGTTCAGGATGTATACCCGCTATGGTGAGAGGCACCGCTGGAAATCTGAAATACTGGATATAAATGAAACTGACATAGCCGGTATCAAGGAAGTAGTATTTTCAATAGAAGCAAAGGGCGCATACAGCAGGCTGAAATATGAAAGCGGTGTCCATCGTGTCCAGCGTGTTCCTGTTACGGAGGCGGGCGGCAGGATCCATACATCCACAGTAACAGTAGCCGTCCTTCCCGAAGTTGATGATGTAGATGTGGATATCGATCCGAATGACCTGCAGATAGACACATACCGTGCTTCAGGTGCAGGCGGCCAGCATATTAACAAGACAGATTCAGCCATAAGGATCACTCATTTGCCCACAGGTATCGTAGTGACCTGCCAGGATCAGCGCTCACAGCATAAGAATAAGGACAAGGCTATGAAAATACTGCGGTCAAAGCTATATGAATTAGCCCAGGAGCAGCAGTCCTCCGAGATCGCCCTGACACGTAAAAACCAGGTCGGCACCGGCGACAGAAGTGAGCGCATACGCACATACAACTTCCCCCAGGGCAGAGTTTCCGACCACAGGATAGGACTTACACTGTATAAAATAGAAGATATCATGGATGGCGACCTTGATGAAATCATCGATGCATTGATCACGGCAGATCAGTCAGAAAGATTGGGCACTACCGGCGAGGAATAGTCAGAAGCATTCTGCAAACGCCAAAGTAAAAGCTAATAATCCAAGCCCTCCCCGAATAAATATGTAAGTGTTAGAACGCCATACGGACATAGGGGGGCTTAATGGAACATTTAATGCGGATAACCTTGCTCGGGCTTGTATCCGGGCTAGCCGGAACAGGTCTGGGAGGGCTTTCAGCCTTTCTGGTCTCAAAGGCGAGCAATCGCATCATGAGTACGATACTGGAGTTTTCAGCCGGACTCATGACTGCAGTGGTATGCTTTGAGCTTCTGCCGGAAGCATTCAAGCTCGGGGGTACGGTTTATACCTTTGCAGGCATAATCTCGGGCATCCTTATCGTTGTCCTAATAGAAAACATCATAAAGAAATCCCATACTTTGTCGGGCGGACAGAACAAAGGGCTCCTCAGGGCCGGTATTCTGATGGCTGTTGCAATAGCAATGCACAATTTTCCCGAAGGCTTCGCAGTCGGCTCAGGGTTCGAGGCATCTGCCAGCCTTGGACTCACTATCACAGTGGTCATAATAATCCACGACATCCCTGAGGGGATCGCTATGGCAGTGCCTATGCGTGCAGGCGGTTTTTCAAAGTTCAAGGCCTTTGCGTATACGCTTCTATCAGGTATCCCGATGGGGTTCGGAGCTTTGCTCGGCGCAGCGCTCGGCACAATTTCGAACCTGTTTACCGCAGCCTGCCTTGGATTCGCCGGCGGTGCAATGCTGTATATAATATATGGCGAACTTGTCCCTGAATCAAAACGACTCTATCTCGGAAGATTATCTTCTTTGGCGAATGTATGGGGAATATTATGTGGTATAATAGTATCGATTTATAATTGAACAAAATAATACATACGCAAAGGAAGTTACATAACTTGAAGACACAAATAATCAAAGTAGATACAGCTGCTCAGGATTGGGACAAGCAGCTGGACTATGCAGCAGAAGTATTGAAATCAGGCGGATTGGTAGCCTTTCCGACCGAGACGGTGTACGGGCTGGGTGCCAACGCTCTGGATGAAAAAGCTGTCGAAGGCATCTACAAGGCAAAGGGGCGGCCTTCCGACAATCCACTTATCGTGCATGTAACAAATACTGACTCAATAAATGAGCTTGTGGAGCATGTACCTGCGTCAGCATATCCGCTGATGAAGTCCTTCTGGCCCGGTCCGCTCACCCTTGTCATGCCCCGCTCCGCCAAAATACCTGATATAATCACCGCAGGCCTTGATACTGTTGCGCTCAGGATGCCATCTCACCCGATAGCAGCTGCGCTGATAAACAAGGCCGGAATACCTGTGGCAGCGCCCAGTGCAAACAGCTCCGGCAGGCCCAGTCCTACACTCGCAAAGCATGTCATCGAGGATCTTAAAGGAAAGGTCGATGTGATAATTGACGGCGGAAGCTCAATAGTTGGCGTAGAATCTACCGTCCTGGATATCACAGCCACTCCCCCTCTCATATTAAGACCCGGCGGTATTACACAAGAGCAGCTGAAGAAGGTCCTTGGCAATGTCTCATGCGATCAGGCTCCGTCTTGCGAAGGTATGCCTTTTACCCCAAAGTCACCGGGTATGAAATATAAACACTATTCTCCAAAAGCGGCTCTTCTTCTCCTTCAGGGCGATCATGAGCGGGTCGCCGCCGAGATCAGCAAAAGGGCTTCGCTGTACAACGAGGAAGGCACTATGGTTGGCATCCTTGTCACCGATGAGACAGCTTCGCTTTATGAACCGTCGCTGTATGCATTTTGCAAGATATTATCTCTCGGCAGCAGAAAAAATCCCGAAACCCTCGCCTCTAACCTGTTCAGGTGTTTGCGAGAATTCGACGAAAAAGCAGTAGAGGTGATAATGGCCGAAACCACTGATGTCAGCGGCATCGGTCAGGCAGTCATGAACCGTCTGCTTAAAGCTGCAGGCGGAAATATTATAGAGCTATAAGGAGATTTCATGAAGCAGATACTATTCGTATGCACAGGCAATACCTGCAGAAGCCCGATGGCAGAAGTCCTCTTCAACCGTCTGGCTGCGTTGGAGCAGCCCGGTTACGGATTCAGGGCGGTGTCTGCAGGATTGTCGGCAAATGGTGGTGATCATGCCTCCACAAATGCCGCAAAGGTAATAAAAAGCTACTCAGGCGCAGATCTTTCATGTCACAGAGCCAGGGAGCTCAGCTGTGATGACGTAGACAGCGCATACCTCGTGCTGACCATGTCTAAAAACCATAAACAGTATATACTTTCAATGTGTCCCGGTGCGTATCAAAAGGTTTTCACTTTGAAAGAATATGTCTATGGTGCGTCAGAAGATATCAGCGACCCATATGGCAGCAGTGAAACGGTATACAGACACTGTGCCGACGAAATTGCGCAAGCAGTCGAAATGCTTGCAGAAAAAGTCAAATTTCTTTGATACTGCTTTGACTTTAGCATGTCAATAATATAAAATTGTAACGGAGGCTCGAACAATGTTGGCAATCGCAAGCGATCACGCAGGATATGACTTAAAAAGCGAAATAATCAAGCATTTGGAAGATATCAAAGTGCCTTATGAGGATCTGGGTACATGTGATTGCACTACTTCCGTGGATTACAACGACTTCGGCCAGAAGGTGGCCGAGGCAGTAGCATCAGGTACACATGACCGCGGGATCATCATATGCGGTACCGGTATTGGCATCTCTATCACAGCCAACAAGGTACCGGGCATACGGGCGGCTCTTTGTACCGACCCGTATATGGCAAGGATGAGCCGCGAACACAACGACGCAAATATCCTAGCACTTGGAGCAAGAGTTTTGGGCGAAGGCCTGGCAGTCGATATAGTCGACACATGGCTTAACGCTTCTTTTTTAGGCGGACGTCACCAACGCAGAGTGGACAAGTTCGCCGATGTTGAGAAAAAGTATTCAATAAAAAATACATAAGTGGAGGTACGACGTATGGAAAAAGTTTTTGTATTTGATCATCCGCTGATCCAGCATAAAATCTCGTTATTGAGGGACAAAAACACCAGTACCAAGGAATTTCGTGAACTTGTCGAAGAAATAGCCATGCTTATGGGCTACGAAGTCACAAGAAGCATGCCGTTAAAGGAAGTTGAAATAGAAACACCGGTCGCTGTAGCAAAAACAAAAGTTATCTCCGGCAAAAAGCTGGGGATCGTACCTATACTAAGAGCAGGTCTGGGTATGGTAGACGGTATGCTGAACCTGCTGCCAATGGCAAAGGTCGGACATATCGGGCTCTATCGCGATCCTGATTCCCTCGAACCGGTGGAATATTACTGCAAGCTGCCGGTCGACGCATCAGAGCGCGAGATCGTTGTGCTTGATCCAATGCTAGCTACCGGCGGGTCAGCCTCTGCCGCAATACAGTTCATAAAGGACAGAGGCGTAACCAGCATAAAGCTTATGTGTCTGATAGCAGCCAAAACAGGTATAGCAAGGATCAACAAGGATCATCCAGATGTGGAGATATACTGCGCTGCAGTAGATGAGAAGCTGAACGATCATGGATACATCATCCCCGGTCTGGGCGATGCCGGTGACAGGCTTTTCGGAACAAAGTAAGACACAGATATGGTTCATCTGATTCCTTCTATTGGTCTATACACTTAAGTCGTATACACTTTCATTTGAATTTAGTTGCAGGGAATCAAAATAATTTGGGGGGGCAATGAAATGAGACCGTCATGGGATGAATATTTCATGGAGATCGTCGAACTGATCAAAACAAGATCGACATGTCTCAGACGTCAGGTGGGAGCGCTCGTCGTAAAGGACAAGCGAATACTCGCCACAGGCTACAACGGTGCACCGACCGGCTGCAAGCACTGCTCCGAAGTCGGCTGCCTCCGAGATCAACTGAACATACCTTCAGGACAGCGTCACGAGCTGTGCAGAGCTATACATGCAGAGCAGAATGCTCTGGTACAGGCTGCCTACTCAGGCACGAGCGTAAAGGACGGAACCCTTTATGTCACTCATCAACCTTGTGTACTGTGCGCAAAAATGGCGATCAACGCAGGTATAGGAAAAATAGTTTTCAAAGGTGATTATCCTGACGAACTGGCTATGGAACTGCTGAAGGAAGCCGGTGTAAGGGTGGTCAAAATATAGGCAGGTGTGTCTGATTGTCATACATTTATGAATATATAATAACATTTGCATTAGCATTCATTATAGCATTTTCATCAACACCAATAGTACGGAGGCTGGCATTCAAGGTCGGCGGCATAGATGTGCCAAAGGACGACCGAAGGATGCACAAAAAGCCCATTGCATTGATGGGCGGCCTTGCTATTGTCAGTGGTTTCGTCGTTTCACTAGTATACGATCTTATCACAGCCTCAAACATAATAACTCCCGACAGGGAAATAGCCGGACTAATGGCCGGTATAGCAATCATTACAACCATGGGTGTGCTCGACGACACAAGGACATTACGGGCATGGACAAAGCTTGCCTTTCAGTTGGCAGCGGCTATCAGTGTCGTAGCTATCTCAGAGACAAGAATCTCCGTATTGACCAACCCCTTCGGGTCTGATAAGTATATTGAGCTCAGCCCTTACGTGTCCATACCGCTTACTGTACTGTGGATAGTTGGCATAACAAACGCAATAAACCTTATAGACGGTCTTGATGGTCTAGCAGCAGGAATCTCCTCTATCTCCTCTCTCTCACTGTTTTTCGTTACTATACTGAGAGTTGATATGGAGCCATCCATAGCGATATACACAGCACTGATCACGGCGGCGCTGGCCGGTTCGACACTGGGATTCCTGCCCTTCAATTTCAACCCGGCAAAGATCTTCATGGGCGAAAGCGGAGCGGCCTTCCTTGGGTTTACACTAGGCGTTATTTCGATACAGGGCGCAATGAAATCGTACACGGCTATATCCATTGCAATACCGCTGCTTGTACTTGGCCTGCCGCTTTTTGATACGATTTTTGCGATATTCAGAAGAGTACTATCCCGTAAGTCGATCATGCAGGGCGACAGGGGTCATCTGCACCACAGGCTCATAGATATGGGACTGAGCCAGAGACAGTCTGTACTCATAATGTATATTGCCAGCGCATCACTGGGCCTTTGCGCAATCGTGCTTGCCGACAGAGGTGCTCTCAGCGCAATAATACTGCTGGTGGCGGTATCGGTCTTTGTCATAGGCGGCACAAAGTACATGAACGACCGTGGAATGACAGACAGCATTGATATTTCAAACGATAATCAATCAAAACCGGCTTTGCCGGATAATGAAATAAAGAAACCATCAGATGGAGTAACTAAATGAAGAGGCTGAAAATAATGCCGGTATTCGGCACCAGGCCCGATGCGGTCAAAATGGCGCCGCTGGTCAAGGAACTGGAGAAGCATCCGCAAATCGATCCTGTGGTGTGCGTAACAGCGCAGCACAGACAGATGCTCGATCAGGTTCTTGAAATATTCAAAATAAAACCCGATCATGATCTCGACATAATGCTTGAACGCCAGACCCTTGAGCAAATTACTGCAAGGACGCTGGACGGTCTGTCGGGAGTACTGGAAAGGGAGCGTCCGGATATCGTTCTTGTCCACGGGGACACTTCAACATGCTTTGTCGCATCACTGGCCGCTTTCTACAGAAAAATACCGGTAGGTCATGTGGAAGCCGGCCTCAGAACATTTGACAAATATTCGCCGTTCCCTGAGGAAATGAACAGGAAGCTCACAGGGGCGCTGGCCGATCTACATTTCGCTCCCACTGCTTCAAACAGGGTGAACCTCCTGAATGAAGGCATCAGCCCTGACAAAATATACATTACAGGCAACACAGTCATTGATGCCATGCAGACCACAGTCAAAAAGAACTTTAGGTTCCAGAGCAGTGAGCTGAAAAATATCGATTTAAGCGGCAGACGCATAATAGCAGTCACTGCGCACAGACGTGAAAATCTCGGCGCCCCGCTGGAACAGATATGCCTTGCTCTTAATGATATTGCTAACAGATACGATGATGTAAGCATAATATATGCCGTACATCTGAATCCTGCAGTTCGGGAAACGGCGTTCAGAATACTGGGCCCAAATCCTCGGGTACACCTGATCGACCCGCTGGATGTACAGGACATGCACAACCTAATGGCCAGATCCCGCATCGTAATGACCGACTCGGGCGGTCTGCAGGAGGAAGCACCTGCATTGGGCAAGCCGGTGCTTGTGCTGAGGAGGGAAACCGAGCGCCCTGAGGCAGTCGATGCCGGTACAGTCAAGCTGGCGGGCATTGAGCGGGAAACGATCAATGCTCTCGCATCACAGCTTTTGGACGATCCTGCTGAATATGAAAAAATGGCAAAGGCAGTGAATCCATACGGAGACGGTAAAGCCTCCGAGCGCATAATAAAAGCAATCCTATATGAGTATAATATATCAAACGAAAAGCCGGCTGAATTTTAAGCCGGCTTTTAACATCACTGTTTTACAACATCTTTCACATCTTTATTAGTGAATCAGCTCTTTCCTCCATCGCTGTCTGCAGAATCATTTTCTGTAGATGAAGCCTCTCTCACATGTTCGTGGTTGTACAAATGATCCATGCAGTATTCATAATCGCCGTCACAATCCACGCAATACCTGAAGTCCATATTCCTGTCCTCTACATCCGTCTTTCCACAGATGCTACACCGGTGCATCACATGTATCTTTGGTATCTGCGCCTTAAAGCTCTGTTTGTTTTTATACGCTTTCTGATTGAATCTCAGTCTGTAATAGATGTCCTTCCAGAAAAACAGTATAAAATTCACAGCCGATCCCAGGACTGTGAGCAGCCCATACAGCGGAGAGAAGCTGAACATAAACACAAGCATACCGGCATACAGTATCGCCAGATATTTTATCTTCACAGGGAAGAAGAAAAACAACATCAACTGAAAATTCGGGTACAGATATGCAAATGCAAATATCAATGAGAGGTTAAGGAACGTAGCAGTGCCTGCTCCCCCCAGGAAAGCTCCTCCGATTGTACCCAGCATGCCGATCAGGTAATAGAGATTAAATTTGAAAGAGCCCCATTCATGCTCCAGCGATGAACCAATCATAAAATAAAAATACAAAGTAAAAAGTATCCATATGGGCGATGAATTCATCGGTATGAACAGAAACGTTATAAGCCTCCAAACCTCGCCCTTCATCACAAGAGACGGCACAAGAGCCATCCTGCTGACCAGATTGAGCTCGGGAGCCAGATAAGACAGAATAAACACAGCACCATTCAAAGTGGTGATATAGAGCATCAGATTCCTGATACTGTATTTCCCAATCTTCTTTTCAAGTTTGTCCAGCCACACCTGTACCATCCTCCCTGTTAACATCAGCAAGTGTATATTAGTTTATCACAAACCGTTGTCTCAAGCAAAATTCCAGCTTGTTACTTATTGCCTCACTATATATTATACTCCTCTTGGAGCGGATCATAAAGGTTAAGTTCCCAAAGGCTGCAATCGCCCCTTTCTATGGTATTCTGTCTCAAGGTCAGGTACAGTTCAGCATTAGTCGCATGCTCGTAGGGCTTTACAAAGAATATACCTATACCAAAGCAAAGTGCTCCAAGAAAATACCAGCCCAGGAATGACAGATCAAGCACAAACATATCGAATTTATGGCCATATGTCATCCTGTTGCTCAGCTCGATCGCCCTGCTCGCACCTATATTCGGATTGTCCGCAAGTATATACGGAACCATCCTGTAGGCATACGACTTAACAATACCCGGTATGAACAACAGCAGGAACCAAAAGAAAAGATAAATACCTTTGAGCACCATACCGCCAACGATACCAAGATAATGATATCCATCAAAGGCAAACCTGAAGCATCTCCTGTTATCAAAATGCTGCGCAGACTGGATGAAATATCTCCTGCCGCCTACCTCCAGTGGATTGAACAGGAATATCTGCAATGCGATCACAATAACAAATATCGCCGCTAATGCCCCGAAAATAAGTGCAATAATGGCATATATGTTAAAATTATTGAGGAAATTCCCATTGCCGTAAGATGATATTTCGTTTCTTCCCGTTCTCCACGAACTGCCTCCGGAACCTTCCGATACAAGTGCAATAACAAGACTGACGAGAAATGCCTTCCAGTAGTTGCCTCTCAAGACATTCTTCGCTCTGTACTTAAGTTCTGCCCTGGTCCACATTATGATCCCCCGCTTTCTAAAACTAAACCATTACAAATAATTTTACATATCAATTATATAAAACTATACTTAAAAAAGATACGTAATGTCTGCGGGGACAGTATGAAATAGCTGAATCAGCGTTCCAATCATACATATTTAATGGTGAAATATCTTACTGTGTTGGTGAGCACTTCAAAAGGTCAGTCCTTCGGCTGGATATATGTCAGATCATAAATATTTCCTGTAATATCTATATCATCTATTATATAAGTATCAGTGCTGCTGCCTTTATAGGCTGTGACTGTCATGCGGTAGTGTGCCCTCAGCCTGTTATTGTCCCAATCCTTGCTGGACGGGGCCAGCGGAAGGTTGTATTCCCAATTAGCCTGATTATCCAAAACCAATATTGTCGAATCCTCAGGAAACTTCACTTTATAACCGAAGAAGTCACTGCTGTAATCATATGTGTGTCCATTTGGATCTGTATAATACATTGATTCAAGCTCTGGGCTAAAGCGTATTGATACTTTTTCCGGGTCGCCTGAAGTTGTAATGTCAATCTTGATGCGCTCCAGCGATAAAAACCTATGCGGCTCTACTGTCATCCTCTCACCAAAGATATCCGACTGTCCTCTCCAATGGTTCCAAAACCCACTGATCTTCACATCAGTTATAGCCACATTTGTCAGCTTGAAAGGTATATCACTAATCTGAGTTTTTCCATTCTGTGCTGCGGCCTTGAATCTGGCAATATATTCACCATCCGGTACACCGGTCGGCACAGACAGCATATACTCCCAGTTTTTCTTCCGGCCCGAAGCATCTAGTGCACCGGTCATACTATAAGTTCTGGTATGTGAAGTACCATGGAACATGGTAACATCAACAGTGTCGGCATATCTGGTCGTTTCTGCAGCAACTGTATCTAATGAGCCACCTGACAAATCTGCTGGCATATTTGGTATCAGATCAAGCGGTGTCGAAACATTTACAGAAAAGCTTTTCGCTGTGCTTCTGCCGTCTTCTCCTGCGGCAGCTATCCTGAAGTCGTAAGTTCCATCGGGCAGAGTTGCCGGTATGGAATATATTACATTATTCCATGAAATATCATTATTCGTCCTTACACCTGTCCCGTTTCCAAAAATAATGGTCTTTACTGGTGATTTCCTTGAAGCGCCGCTGTACAATGCCATTTCCAGTCTAATATTACCCGGGAAACGTGTCCATATATCATAGGCCTCCAGCTTCTCCGAAGCCGGTACACCAGCCAGGCTGAATCTTCTATCCATCGTACGCAGCGACGCATTGAACTGTATGGATGGTGCACTATCGAGAGTGAAATTCAAGGTCATCGGGTCTGACCAGGTATTTTCTGGATCCCTCACATAATAATTCAGTTCATATGTGCCAGGCGCCAGTCTGTCAGGGATCGTATATATCCATTCCCCTCCGGCTGCCCTGTACATTATCTTTCTTTCTACAATTCCCTTGTCTGTTCTATTGTACTGGTGATCAGGATCATACGAGTCATCTACCCAATTCGTGCGGTAGACACCTTCCTCCTGATCATAGTCCCAATCCAAAGATGCTTGTGCTATTGGCTTTCTGTGAGCATATATCTCAACGAAGGGCGTCCCTGAATACCGTGCAAAACTGTCAAAATCAGGATCGTCAGATGGATCGTCCTTCACTCTTCTGTATATGGTGTATTTACCCGGCTTATTAAGCCTTGTCAAAAGAGTATCTACCCATCCGTTATTCTCAGAATAACTCTCTGTCGCATACTGCTCAAGGCCGCTTCCATTATCAAAGTAATCCGGCTCGTGAACATAAAGGAGTTTTTTCTCAATAATTACATCATTCTCTTCGTCAAAATCCGAAACGCTCAGATTCAGTTCGTCGATTCCAGCCAGCAAGGTATATTGCTCACTCCCACCTGTATCAGCAATAATATCAAGAGCAGCCGGTATCAATTCGTCGATAGCTCTATTGTTTTCAATAAAATGTTCATGCCCGACTTGACTTCTGATAAGCTCCCGGCCTATCAGAATAAGCTCAGCACCACTCTTATTGAGCACAGTGCTCAGATCATTCATGTCGCGCAGGCTGTCATTGGCAACATAAATAATGTATTTTTTTGATGTAGGTCTGAAAGGATCTACAAATGGCTGTTTGATGTCCTTGCATATAATACCGGAATAGAAGCCTGTATAATCATTATGCCAAACTAATCTGGGAACCCAGACCTGGACATACCTTGTGACCTCGCCACTGTAATAGCCGGTATATGTTCTTCTCCACGTATATTTCTCCCCTATAGTACCTGACCCGGTCGGCTTGCCGTTATCAGTATCGGTCGTATACGAAACTTTACTAAGACTGCCGGTATAACCATTCTCGTTGTACTCTAAGACCGGCTGATTTGTACCCTTTGAAGACAACATCTTCCACCCGCTGGCCGTATATGTATAGTATGATTCAGTCCAACCTGAGAGAGTCCCCGTGACAGTTTTCGTCTCCTTCTTTGTCGTATATACCCCCTCATCGGTCTGATAGCGGTTGTTCGAAACACTGGTCCTGTTCAGAACACCATGATACCCATTGTTTGTATACTCCTTTGTAAGAGGCGGCGAACTGCCTCCTGTATGGACAGAAGTACTTGCCTCTTGTTCATACTTGTATGTACGAAGATCCCATACCTCAACACTGGACTGGATATTGGCTGATCTCAGATAGTTATTGATTTCGAGCCTGTTGTCCTTAATATATCTTACCTTATCCCCCTCAAGTCCTGAATCGAGCATAATAAATGTATCGATCTGTGGTCTGTTGACAGGTATCTGAACATATAAGCCTGCCATTGGCTGAATATTGTCCACAAGTATTTCACGCTCTAGTATCCTGCTGACGCGATCATCATCTGATATGAATTCCTTTATCGTATCCTCCCCAAAGCCTTCCTCCACTGTGTTGATGAATTTGTATTTCCCCAAACCGACTGGATGAAATTCAGGGAAACCCTCACTTCCATCGTAAGTTTCAAGAAGCTTGTCGTAGTCTCCATCATTATCACTGTCGTACCAGAGCTCGATATTATTTTTGACTATTATGTCATTATCCGTGCTGTATGCATTATAGTTCCATGCACTTACTGTTTCAAGTCTTGATATGACTGAATTATCAAGATCAATTTCCAGCGCCGGTTCATAGTCTGGAAATATTTCAAACCTTACGATATATGGGTCTGATACCCTGCCTAGAGAGTTTGTTACCGTGAGTTCCGCCTCATATGAGCCGGGTGACTTAAAAAGCAAGTCCTTTTGTGTGGTACTGTTATCCTTCCTCTTAATAGATGATGCATTACCGCTTACGGCTTTGATTTTCCACGAGTACGATTTGATAGGATAAATGCTGTTGACTATATCACATCCTGCGATATTTGATTTATCTGTCACAGTTATTTTTCTGTTTTGCTTGAACGTGCCTGAAATACTAAACTGCGCAGTTGGTTTTGTATCGTATATGTAAGTCCATGCCGTGTGTAGGGCTGTGTTTCCTTCCTGGTCGGTATAATATACATCAACTCTTTTCAGGCCGTCCTGTCCGGTACCAAAGATATACTCTCCGCTAAAGAATTTCCTGTCATCCACTTCTGCACCGTTTATCATGACCCTCCTGTCAGATATCCCCTCCATGTTAGTGTCATCATGCGCATTAAACTTAACTATATCAAATCCTATTTCAGGTATCACACATTTTGGCTCCATTAAAAATGGAGGTTCATTCTCAATAATATATTCCTCCACAGCAAAATCTGCACTGCCATGGTTGCTTCCCTCATCATACTTTTCATCAAAATATATGCAACGGGCCGTTGCGCTGAACGTCATACTTCGCTCCTCTAAAGCTGTTATTCGACCCTTTGTCATCGCAACAGTGAATATGGTTTTCGCCATGTTGTCGTATATCTGTATGTTATCATCCCCGGCAGCCTCACCATTGAGTGTGATTTCCCAACGTTCCCTGTCATCTCTTGTATAAAACGCAGCTCTGGCCAGAGGATCCTTCATATGCTCTTCATCCTTTAGCTTTGCAGTCACTTCCACTTTTACGTCTACTGTCTGTTTTTCAAAATCTTTAGGATTATCATCTCCATAATCTATGAAGCTGAGTTCATTTTTATTTATGACGTTGACCGTAACCTCAACCGGCGTATGTTCCTTCTGATACTTTTTTATCGTGAAACCCATGTAAAACAGCTTGCCTGCCTTATCAAACCTGAACATACGTCCCTCTCCATTGAATTTTGCAGACGGTGCTGACTGTACATTTAAGAAGTTATGAAAATCCCACGTGCCATCAGGCTTCTGACCCGGTGCCGGATTGCCCATACCGGTGTCCAAAACACCATTCCTGATTTTGAACTCAGTCATTCCATTGTTGATCCATTCACGTGTTCTTTTACCGATATTTGTTGGGTCTGAAATTGCTGCCTTTGTATAAATACTTATTTTTGTAGAAGGTTCACCCACAAATTTTGTGCTGATATAACTACTATCCCAATAATGATATATCCATGCGATATCCTCCAGAGGTGTTATCCGTTTTACATCAAGAGGAAAATTCGTATTAGCGTAGAGGTTTCCTTCTATGGTAAATCCATCATACCTGTATTCACCACGCTTGTGTCCCGCCTTCTTGTAAAAGCCTACTCCGTTTCCGTTCAGAGTATCCTCTTTATAATTGGTCCTGTAGCTGTTATTTGAGTTTGCCTGCTCTGGTGTACCATAAACAACGATGCCCTTCCCGAACCAAATACGGTAGTTGAACGGTCTTCCCTTTGCAACAGGGACAACACCATATGGCAAGCCGGACAGCCAATCAAAAAGGTCGGTATTGTCATAATATGTCTCCCATTTGCAGCTTGTCTCGTAGTATCGCGTATCATCCTTTGCGGTGGTAATATTTGGTAGCAAAATAGCAAAAATAAGTATACATATGAAAAATTTATTTTTCATAACAACCTCACAAATTATTAGTATTTTTTATTTTTTTGTATGGATGTGTAGAGTAAAACCGTTGTCACCGCCAATTTTATGAAAGAACATAAGACGACTGTTGTAAGTGATCTCTTCTATACGATGTTCCTGGTCATTCTCAACAGCATAAACAAGGTATCTGTCAAACACTGAAATAGCTTTGTCAGCATCAGCATCAAACAAAAATATAAACATATCATATACTACATCTCTATGTAGCCGCATTACAGCTTCAGCATCATAAAGTGTAAAATGATAGGGATGTTCACTAAGATATGCATCATTAATAATATCAAGATCTATTCCCATTTGAATATTCAATATGCTATTTTGTCTACATTTTTCTTCATTCTCATAAAAATTATATGCTATTACATGACAGTCACTGTATCCTGTTAAGATATATCCTTTATTTTTTAGCAAAGATGCCTTAAAGGCATTTGCAGCATCTATAACTTCTCTATTTGGTGGCGGCCATGCTGTCACAGCTGAGCCATCATAATTCACACATGTGTATACCTCATCCTCAGCCGGTGTGAACGGCACCCGTGATGCATCATCCAGGTATCTTATCATAATAGTTGCCGCTTCCGCACGGGTCAGTGTCTCTGCCGGCCTGAATAGCCCGCCTGATCCCCAAATTAGTCCAATCTCATATGACTGCAGAATGTACTGCTTGTTTTCATCCTTGATCTCCGAGTAGTCTCCGATCTTTGATCGGACCAGATTGTCTGGGTTGTTGTATGGATCGCTGTATGGAAATTCTTCCTTTAGCAGTGCTGCCTTTACAATAATCCTTGTAGCTTCCTCCCGGGCAATGGGCCGTCTGTAATCGGCAAACTCCTTTTTTTCGATAAGATTCTGCTCCAGTGCTATATCTATATAATTCTGAGCCCAATATTTAGTGTTCTCATCAGGCGAAAAGCCCATAGATCTCACCGTCATCTTCAGGAAATGATCTACCTGAACCGGAGCATCAGGACTAAACATACCATTATAGCCGCATATAATTTCAATACTCGAAAGCATACCGACCTCTTTACGGCTCCAGTGGGACTGCATATCTCCATATGAAGATAACTCTCTATCTATATCAGCAGGCTCCAAGACCGCTAACTTCTCCTGTAAAGGCCTGACCCTGTATGCTGTCTCATTGTCATCCGGGTCTGACTCCTCACCGGCATACGCTCTTATAGGCATACATAGTACAAGAATTGTTGAAAGCAGCGCTAACAATATGGCCTCCATCAGTTTTTTAACTATTGCCCTTTCATGCCACGCATATCTTCTATTTGGCATATACAACTCCCCTTTTCGTTCAGTCGGACACAGCACATGCTCCTCTGTGCCCGCCAATAAAAATAAATTCACTGTTTGCAAACAACAGGCTGTCATTATCCTTGAGTTCGATCTCCTTGTTACTCTCTATTCTAAGATTGTTGATATAAGTTCCATTGATAGAACTCAAATCCTTAACATAACATGAGCCATTTCTGCAGATGAGCTCTGCATGCAGCTTGCCAACAGCATTGTTATGCAACACATAATCTACATGACCGGAAAGCCTGCCGATGATGAACTCATCCTTATCAATAATTATGTCTTGCCCTCCATTGAATCTGTCTGTACATTTTAGTACACATGCTTCCTTTGTGGCTGTTCCGAGCAACTCTGTTTTTTGATGTTTCATTTCGCTATTGCTCGGCATAACATATCGGGCAGCTTCTTCACTAGGCTGTTCTGCATTTTCAATATGCACCCCGCTCTTATTCGGCTCAACATACCCGGTGTTTACACTACTTTCTAATTGTTCTGGATATACGCTGTTTGATCCATTTTCATCAATCTTTGGCCTTCTGTGAAAAGAATTACCTTCTCCATATAATGTATGGCCTGTTGCTTTTTCGATCTGTGTCCGTTGCGGTTCTGATGAATCTGCTTTATTTGTCACTGTATTGTCCTTAGCTTTGCCAACACCCTTGATACTAAAAAGCTTCATATCATAAAGCTTTTTGAATACCAGTACTTCTATCGATAAGACAATCAATATTACTGCAGCATAGGTAGCTGCCGGATTTCCCCCTGCATTGTCCAATAAACTGCGGCACATATATATGGCACCGCCTAATAAAAACTGCAGCAGTACCGCAAGTATCACAGGTGATATATTGTTATTCGAGTCTTTGCTTTCATTACCAACATGCTTTTCCTCTATTTTATCTTTTCTGTTATATTCTTCAAGTATTTTGTTACAATTATCTTTGTCCTGATTTTGTTGCTGATATGCTGTCACATCAATTTGCTGCCCATACAGCAATTCATTTATAAGCTTTATGAATCCTTTTACATTAAAAGACTCACTTTTGACCTCTGACAGCATCCGTTGAACTAGGTTGCCACTGGCAAACCCTTCTTCATGGATATGCTGCATCAGCAAATCAGAAACAAATGACTGAAGTGTCTCTGCAGCATTATCTTTGATATTCGCAGGAATGTAGATGAGCATAACCTCAAGTGTTCCTGGGTCGATATACATATATTCCGCATTCAAAACAAAGTTGGAAGGGGTCAGCAGGTAACCAGAAGAATCGCCTATACAGACAGATACGCTCAGAAGCAGCCTGAGAAATTCCTCCCTGCTGAGCTTATACCTCTTGAGATACAGTGACAGAGGGATTTTGGAAGTTATATTATAGAAAAAGTGGTTGATTCCTTCCTTCTTAACCATTTCAACAGGAACTACATATCTAATGTCATTATTTTCAAGCATTCTAACCTGATATTCTACGATACTTTCTTCACATCTGACCACCAGAAAACTGGACGATGCATCACTTTCATACATAAATCCCAATCCATTGCTTGTTTCCCCGATGACCCCGGACATAATATATACCCTCCGTAACCAATCGACAATATCATGATTGCACTCGCTTTTGCCGCCATATCCAGCAAGACGGTCGGCTTACCTGATAAACACTGGCAGGTCCAGCCTAATTGACCTGATTATTCTGTCTGATACTGCTGCTATTGATATCATTAGTAATGCTTTGATCTGCAAAGATGCTTTCCATAATGCTAGTCACAAATTTTATGATCGCATCCCGAAAAATCAATGCTATACCTACAAGGACAGCTATGATGACAACTATCTCCACTGTTCCAAGACCGTCTTGCTCATTCATGAAATTTTTTAGAAACCTGCGCATTCTATCACCTCCATCCCTTATAACACTTTGTTTCAAAAGAATTTTTTCGTTTGTAGAATAATTTTTTTCACCGTTTTCTTTCGATTATTCGCCTCGCTATATATTCCTCAATGCCAGTACTGCAGGCATCCCGACAATGAGCAGTATTGCAATGAACATCAACATCATTGGTATCAGCAGCTTCGTTGATGCTTCTTCCCCAAACTTTCTGGCAGCCGCCTTACGCAGTTCCCAGCACTCGTTTCCCAGCAACCGTAATACAGGCACTAGTTCAGAGCTGCCCTTTCGGATGTTCTGCAGTATTACTGAAACAAAACGCGTGACAGATGGAATATGGCATCTCTTTGCAAACTCTTCATATGCCTTATTCTCAGGCACTCCGGACCTGATTTCCTGCACTGCTGTTCGAAGTTCCCTGTAAAGGGGGGTCTGTCGGTTTGTATCAGTTGCTGCTTTTTCCCAGGCTCTGGACACTGTCATGCCTGCGTTGACAAGCAGAGTCAACTTGTTTACAAAATCAGGGAATTCCAGCTGAATCGTCCGCCTTCTTTTTTTCACTTTTTCATGGAGGTCTTTGTCACTAAAAATAAATATTGATACTAATACGCAAATACTGAAAAATACGTAACCACCATCAAATAGGGTGAACAGTCCGACAACAACCTCAAATACAAGCGCTGACAGCATCAGTAAAATTTTGTTTGCCCAATGTACACGAAGCATGGCCATTGCCTTGCCATATCCATAAAGCTCGGTTACTGCAAACATCAACTTTCGGTCATAGCTATTATTCCAGCCGTGTTTGAATGTATCGACTATCAGAAGTCCAGTTGGCAGTATATCTTTGAGCGGATACTCTTTTTTCTCGAGCATACTCAGAATATCCGCATATCTACCGACTGAGGCAAAATGCAGGATCGCCATTGCAGCTGCCAATACAGATAAAATAATTATCATCACAAACCTCTGATAAAATATTCTGGTGTTAATTCGGCAAATTACAAGCTGTGATAAAGAGTCAAAGCTTAATATCACTGACCTTTGATGCAATACACCAGGCTGCGGCAATCAGGATGATCGACAGTGTCATTGTTACCCTTCCGGCGGCTGTGTTGAAAACAGGTTGCATATACTCGGGCGCACTGAATGAAAGCAGAAGTATCATCAGTACCGGCACTGCATTCAGCACTTTTTGCTCAAACCTGCGTTCAGTCAGCATCATATCTATTTCCTGCCCTACTTCGATCCTGTCGTTTATGATGGCGGAGGTGCTCTTTATTATTTCCGTTATGTTTCCGCCTGATCTTTTAGTAATGCTTAATACATTAACAAAGTTATCCACATCTTCAAGCCTTGCTCTTCCGGAAAATTCAGTCAGTGCGCTTTCCAGTGTTTCATTTGTATCAAGCCTGCTAATTATCCTTTTGATTTCAACAAGTATGTATGCAGATGGATCCGGATAAAGCACAGACAGGTCCCTTAATGCCTCTTTAAAAGCGGATTCGATGGTTTTCCCTGCAGAAACTGACGAAGCCAGTGAATACAGCATGTCCTTGAATTGTATATTGAGTTCCTTTCTGCGGCGTTTAATAATATCCTTTGTTTTGATATGCGGATACAGTAGCGCCAGTGGCGTCAGTAAAATCGACAAAAAAATACTCCTGTAAAATACGAAGCCTGCAGCAAAAATAATCAGTGCTGCTGCTGACGAGTAAAATACTCTTTCCTTTAGACTCATGATATATGTATTGTAGTCCAGCATCACGATTCACCACACAATCTACAGCTTATTCCTGCCATCCTCATTTTTAGCTGATTATGCAGCATGTTCCCGGTCCACTTGAGACTACCGTCTACATGCATGCTGTTATCTGATTGATTGACGCAGCCTTCGTTTTTATCCCCGCTCTGCCCATTCTCCTCAAATAAATAAAGCTGGTTAAGTTGTATCTGGCCATCAATGCAGTCTACAATCTCGTCTATTTCCAGTACTCTTCTGGTCTTGTCTCTAAGTCTGCCCAAATGTATGATTATGTCGATAGCTGAGGCGATTTGCTGTCGTACCGCTTCCAGTGGTATAGGTGCAGCAGAAATTATCATCGTTTCAAGTCTTTTGAGCATATCAACAGCCGAATTGGCATGTCCGGTGGAAAGTGATCCATCATGACCTGTATTCATTGCCTGCAGCATATCAAGAGCCTCATCGCCTCTTACCTCACCGACTATGATCCTCTCCGGTCTCATGCGCAATGATGTTTTTATCAGCTCCCTTATGGATATCCGTCCTTTTCCCTCACTATTAGCATTTCTCGTCTCGAGCCTAACTATATTATCCACACCGTTGATCTGCAGCTCTGCCGAGTCCTCGATGGTGATTATTCTTTCATCCGATGGTATTCTGCCTGATAGTGCATTAAGAAATGTTGTCTTCCCGCTGCCTGTACCACCGCAGATGAATATATTGTATTTCGCCCTGACAAAGCAGCCCAGCACCTCCGCTGCATCAACGCTTAATGAACCGGCATCTGTCAACTGTTCTAATGTCATAGGTTTGTCCGGAAACTTCCGTATCGTCATTATTGGTCCATCCAGTGCTATAGGTTTCAGCACAACATTTACCCTTGATCCATCCTGTAGTGTGAAGTCAACGATCGGCGACGCCTCATTTACTACCCTGTTAGTCCTGGAAACAATATTGTGAATGACATCCTCCAGCTTAGCCAAACTGTCAAATCCTGTTTCCGCCTTGTAAATGCGGCCTTCGCATTCAATGAATATCCTGTCGGGTCCATTAATCATGATCTCTGTGATGCTTTTATCGTCAATTATCGGCTGAAGTATATCAAGACGTCTCATTGAATTATAGACCATATCAGCCAGTTCACGCTTTTTGACAATATCCAGATAGAGCCTGCCCGATTTACGAAACACAGCTTCTGTGACCATCTCCATCAATTCATCATCATTTATATCCCTGGTCCTGTCTATCTCCTGTGTGATCTCCAATCTGATTTCCTCCGCCAGCCCTCTGCAATCAATGTCCGGCCAATCACAGGAAGTGCTGCAGTCTACCGCCTCAAGCAATATATTCACCCCCGTTCCCTGTGATACAGGCTATTGGTTTGTCGGTGAATATATAGTCAATAATGCCGCTTAGACTTGATACAAAGGACACATTATTTACAGGAGTACTATGTTCATTGTCATGGAATGAATGTGAGCAATCAGGTATCAAAGCAGCCGGCTCATATCCAAAAGCAGAGCCGGTTCTCTCTTTCCTATCAAAAAAATTCAACACAGGCAGTATCCTTCCGGTAATGTCTGTCTTCCATTTGCGTTCGAGCAGATCCAGGCCTTTATTGAATTCTTTAATTTTTATCTGCATATTACCTTGTTGTGAAAGAACAAGCAAAATGTTATCGGAATACCTTAAAACAGCAGAATTCCTTTTGTCGAGCCCGGCAGGCAGGTCAATAAAGACAATGTCATATACACCGCTTGACCTAAATTCTTTGATAAGCCGTATAACCTCCTGTTCTTCCACCTCATCCATTTCAGTTATATTCTCAGGAGTCATGAAAAAGTGTACACCGGTTCTGATATCGGTACACTTCGATGCCTCCAGCCTGAGCCATAGATTACTGCTGCCCTTCAGATGATATATTACTTTTGAGAAGCTTTGGACAGAATCACCATTGAAGAATACCTCTGTGGAGGGTATGTCCTCAAGATTCAGATAGAATGACTTAAGCCCATGTCCTGAACTTATAATACTGCATCCGGCTGCAATGCAGCTTTTCCCTGTTCCGCCGGATGGCGAAACAACACTGATAATTCGTGTGTTTTTGCAACCTGACATCGGACAATTTCCGGTGCTTTTTGCTGAATACAGCCGTATTATTTCTGAAACAAGCCTGTCGATATGCTGATATTTTCTGATTGATTCATAACCACAGGGGGTTTCCTCAACTTCATGTTCCGCAAGTACTAGTACAACTCCGGCAGCATAAGTCTCTGTTCTGTCGTTGATCATTCTTTTATTCATGAGGAGTATGTCTACTTTCGGTTGATTTTGCAGAAAGGCATTTAAAGTGTCAGAAGAAGAAAAAGACAGTATCTCAAATCTTTTCGGGTAATTGATCATAAGATATTTTTCAAGATTACGAATATATTCAGCATCATTATCTGCTAAAACAAGACTGAGTCTCCCCAAATCGCTCCCCCCTGACCCTACAACAACAAATAATATGTAATATTATGGATACGCTTATATTATATGGGGATGTCCATTTTCTGTCAATTAAGTTTTACAATTTTTTCTTATTTATTTTTCAGAGATGCGCAGGATACTACAGCAACAGCTATTTTGAGTACTTGCCTATCAATTCGTCCTGCTCTTTTTTGACGTAATTCTTGATATGATTGAAGACTACCGGCCCGCTATGCTTGATTTTCAGGCCGTATTCGTAATAAGCGCCGCATTCGACCTTCCTGACTATTTCTGCGGTGAGGGAAAGAATATCTCTTGTCAGAAAGATGTCCATAAGCAGCTTCAGGCCTTTGAAATGGGATTCCTTTGAATATATCATAACGCCATACTCACTTATATCCTTTACCAGAGCGAAGCTCTTTTTATTGCCCAAAGCCTCCGCTACCCGGTAATCTGCGTACAATGAAACGGGAAATCGTTCATATGAGCGCATTCTGCTGCCCTCGTCAGGCACATCCTCCGAATAGACGAGCAGTTCCTCTGCTCTATTGAATTTCAGCACTTTGCCGCCCTTGATATTGACTGCTGCATCTGATTCATATGCCGCTACGATCGGATCATCTTCCATAAAAGTAGCTTTCATACACTCTCTTGGAAGCCTTACTGCGATTGAATCGTCGTTTACATTACACACAATGCTGCTGAATACGTTAATCATGGAATAATGTCTAATCGTCACAACAGTTCCTTCTGACAAATCCATGCCACACCTCCATGAAATAACCATATATAACAATTATACAATGAATGTGAATTTTATGGAAGTATTTTGTCGATTTTTCGAATATTTTTTGAATATTTTAGTGGAAACCTTTGGCCGGATATGGTGTGTTATTCTGTCACCGACTTGATGCCCCGATAATATAATGGTAGTGACAGCACAGTTTTAATCAGATGGCAGATACTTCTCATACTCTGTAACACTTTTCACTAAAGAAGAATAAATTAAACTAGCGGTTAAATTTATGTCAACTCAATGGTCGAAAGGAGGCCTCCATAATGGCAGAAAGAGGATGCGGTAACATTTTCAATGATGATTGCACGATTTTGTTCTTTATTATTCTTTTCCTGCTGCTGTTCTTCGATAACAGAGGGTACTACTAAACAGCGGTATGTAAAGAGATAATCGGCTGCAATACATGGATCTAACGCAGGAACCACCCCTCCAAGGGTGGTTTTGCTTTGCAGAGGAAGTATAGATCAATGCACTTCTGCCCCTCTGGGCCTTCAAATGCCTGTCACATACAGTAGAGTCGAAAATCCGGCTGTATCAGTAACACATAAAAGCCACTCTGAATATGATATAGAAGGCAGCAGGGTCTAACATGCCAAATAAAGGAGGTATTTCCAATGTCAAAAGGACTCGCAGGAAACGTTTTTAACGATTGTGCTCTATTGTTTTTCATCATCCTGTTTCTTCTTTTGTTCACAGATGACAGGAAATGTTATTCAAGAGTAGATACAAACATCGTAGAATAACAAAGCTTTAATATATGAAAGGAGTGTATGGTATGGCAGAAAATGAAAGAGGCGGACTTTTCGGGTGCGGTTTCGGAACAAACTGGATTTGGATCATAATCATCATAGTGGTAATAATCCTGCTGTTCCCTGCCATTTTCGGAAGAGAAGGCGAAGGTGGATACTACAAGGAATAACATATCATTGCAGCAAGCCGTTGAATAATCTTTGGCGGCGATATACTTATGACGCTGGGGACAGATCAGCTGCTGATTCGAAGCAACTGATACTGTCCTCTTTGTTCCATTCAGCCTTCTGTATCAGTATTTGAACCTCCCTCACTTAATTGCGAGCGATTTGAAGTTGGAGGATTCTTGCTTCATCGAGGTCGTAACCTACTGTCTCCACAAGCGTGACTTCGGGTCGTCCCAACCCTAGTTATTCATGTTTACTATCTATCAGGAAGCGTTCATCTTCCTGCCTTGACTCAAGATATTGATGCTTGCATTGATATCCCTGTCATGCCTTGTCCCACACTCAGAGCATATCCACTCCCTTATGGCAAGTATGCTCCTGCTTTAAGGCTGTCATATCACTTGAACAATCATTATATGAAAACCTTCTGTGTTCCTCTTCCCAGCATCTGATCCTCTTTTCGAGGTAATGATTGAATACATACCTGACACACCCTGAACAATTCATCACCCACCTACGCCCTCGCTTCCACAAGATATGTAGGTAAGAGGTAGGCGTCTTCTTGTATTTAGTGATAAATGATAAATCATTATTTGGATTCAACTCAGTAAGTTGTATGGGTATTTATGGTATATTTTACATTGATTTGATGTCAAAATATTGCATATTTTTTCACATACTGCTATAATAATGTAGTGAATCTGCACATTATGGTAAGATAAAAAGAGGCGATAATAGCACTTCGCTTCAAAGAAAATTTGCGTAGAAAAATTTTCTTACCTCAACGGTGTTTCAACGAGGCTGGAGATATGCCCGCATCGTTTTCTTTCGATTATTCGAAAGAAAATATCTGAAAGGCAAATCAGTACCTGCCACATAGCGTTTTTCAACCCGAAGGGTTTGAAAATACGTATTGGTGCTTTTCAGAATGAAGGGCTGGGAATACGTTGAGAGGTGGGAACATCTTTCACCTCGTTATTACCCTGATTTTTTATATATACGATCCGAATGGTTATGACGGGTAAAATTTTATGTCATGAGTAATCCGGAGTGATGGTAATTAAAATGCGGTCAAAAATAAAAATACTGATAGTTATATTAATACTGATATTAGTGTCCGTCGGCCTGCCTATCCATGCTGCTGTTGTTTCCATGCCATCAATAAATAACACCTCTTCGCAGCCTGTCGGTAATTTGACCTCCGACACATCCAATTATGAGAAAGCTATCGACTTGAAGGTTCTCGGACTCCTTAACAATAAACCTGTGTATTTTGAGCTCGACCGTGCCCCAACCAGAGCCGAGGGCACCGCAATGCTTATCCGCCTGCTGGGTAAGGAATATCAGGTCAGACAGGGTAGCTACTCACATCCATTCACAGATGTACCATCGTGGGCAAATAACTATGTTGGGTATGCGTATCAAAACGGTATAACCAAAGGCAACGGCAATGGTTCATTCGGGGCGAATGAACTGCTGTCCGCCAAACAGTATGTGACCTTCGTGCTTCGTTCGATGGGCTATCAGGACAACATAGATTTCAGCTATGATAATGCGCTGGCCAAGGCCCGGGAGATCGGTCTTTTGTCTGATGCAGAATTGTCAGATTTATTAAGCAGGCCATACTTTTTGCGAAGCGACCTTGTAGCAGTTTCACATAATGCTTTGAAGGTGAAGATAAAAGGATCATCCCGTACGCTTGCTGAGAAACTGGTCGATATCGATAAGGCCATATTCAGACCGGCCGCCGAGATAATGGGATTTTATCCGTCAGAATTTCAAAAACATTACGGAGATGCCGTATCATTCACACCCCGTACAACAGCCAACGGATATGTGATAAAAAACTATAATGATCTGGTCAGACTTCTCACAAAAACTCTTATAAATTTCAGTGCCGATTTAGAACTGGATATAACCGGTTATAGCGGAGATGTAGCTCAGGATTACAAGGAAGCATTTTCCATAGCCAGAACAGCTTCGGAAAAAATCACCGGTGTCAATGATTTTGTTAAGTCATGGAAATACAACTGTAGTAGCCGCAGTATGCAATTGACTTTAGAATTCAGATACCCCAAGAGCGAATACGATGCCAGAAGAGCAAGAGTAAAAGCTGCGATCGACGAGGGAAGATACATAGTAGCGGAGAATATCTCCATGGATATGTCAGAGTTCGAAAAGGAAAAAAATCTTCACGACTATATAGTAAACAATACAAGGTATGATTATGATAACTACCTGACAGACAAGCTGCCGGATTACGTTTTTGAGGAATACGGCTGCCTTGTGTCCGGATATGCGGTTTGCGAGGGTTATGCAGAGGGCATGAAGCTGCTTTGTGACCTGGCCGGCATCGAATGCCTGGTGGTCACCGGAAATGCTGTAGACAGCGATGTTACTGATGGACATGCCTGGAATATTGTCAAGATCGACGGCGACTACTACCACTTGGATGTAACTAATGACGACCCTGTGACAAACAGCGGTACAGAAATACTGACATACAGCTATTTCAACCTGACAGACAGCGAAATGATGAAGGCATACACCTGGAACAGAGAGATGTTTCCCTCCTGCAGCAGTACAAAAAACAGTTACTACAATAAATGCAATATGATAGCAGAAAGCAGGGAAACCTTTGACAAGGTACTGACAGATGAGCTGAAGAAGCGCAGCTCTGTTATAGAGCTCAAGGTTACTGATTATTCCAAAAACAACTATTCCAATCTTTCCGATCTGATATTCAAAACAGACATCGTTATGAAATACTTATGTATTATCAATGAGGATCTTGGAATCATACGCATATTCGACATCAAATACTTCGAGTAAGGAATTGACGTTGTCGGTATTCTATATAAGGACACCATTGCGCAGCAGGCTCAAAGTTGGCAAATCCCGATTAGAGTACGGTTAATGAGCAGATCCCGATTAAAGTACGGTTGATAAGCCGTTGTGTCATGGGAAAATACAAAAGCCGGTTTACATAAACCGGCTACAATTCTACACTTCCAGACCCAATGGCCTTTCGCATTTTCCTATTTTATTGTAGGCTTAAAATGTCAGTATGTCAAGCAAAACCTTATAAAATTGTGAAATCTATACTTCTGCAGATATTTTGCCGCAGCCGGATACGGCATCTGTACATTTAGACGATATGCCGCCTTTATTTTATTCCCGGTATCTAGTAAAATGTAATTCCGTGCAGAAAAGTTCGACCAAACGTAAGCACAAATCACGCCGAATACAAATCAGAACGAATGGAGGTGCCAAAACATGCCTGCAGTCAACCACCCCGACTTCAAGGAAGAGCTGAATAGATGCAATTACACCCTTGAGTATGTGGAAAAAAGCCTGGAGAGCACGATATCTAAAAAGGGCAAGGTAGACAGTGCACTTGAGTATACCAGAAAACACTTCAGCAGTGACAACAGCCAACATTACATCGACATCATTGTCAATTCATTGCTTCAGGGAACTATGGATGTCAAACTGAAAAATCTGATGTCCGCCAGAAACAAGCCGTATTTTGCCCGGATCGATTTTGCTGAAAACGGCAAGGATGCGGCGGAAAAGCTGTATATAGGAAAAATGTCGCTGATCCGCGAGGAAGATCAAAAGCTGATAATCGTTGACTGGCGTGCTCCGGTAGCAAATCTTTATTATGAGGGAAGACTGGGCGATGCCTCATTTGATTGCCCCGACGGCAGGATAGAAGGCTCGCTGCAGCTCAAAAGGCAATTCTCCATAGAAAAAGGTGAGCTAAAAGAAATATTTGACATAGATATCACCACCAACGACGAATTTCTGCAGAACAGCCTCGGAGCCAATGCAGATAACAGGCTCAAGGATATCGTAACTACGATACAGGCTGAGCAAAATGCTGTCATCCGCGCAGACATGTGGCGTCCTCTGATCGTACAGGGAGCCGCAGGCAGCGGAAAAACCACCATTGCATTGCACCGTATCGCCTATCTGATCTATAACCATGAGAAATCTTTCACCCCGGAAAACTTTATGATCATTGCGCCAAACAAGCTGTTCCTGAATTATATCTCTGATGTCTTGCCGGAACTGGGTGTTGAAAAGGTGCGGCAGACTACTTTCGAAGAATTTGCGCAGGATCTGGTAGGAAAGCGGTTTAAGCTCAGGGACGCCAACGAAAAGCTGCAGGCCTTTGTTGACTATACAAAGGGTCCGGAAGAAAAAGAGCACCTGTCACTTGTGAGAAGAACATCTGAATTTAAAGCTTCAATGCATTTCAAAAAGGCGCTTGACATCTATCTCAGGGAAATAGAGGAAAATTTTATACCAAAAGAAGATTTTAAAATCGGGTCAACGCTGATCTATTCATACAAAGAGCTGTACGATCTGTTCGTCAGCCAATATAAAATGTGGCCGATAGCCCGCAGGGTCAATGAGATCAAGAAAAATCTGAAGACCCGCATCAAAGCTAAAAAGCAGACTATAATAAATCAATTGTATGAAAACTGCGATAAGCGGGTGGCATTCATAAAGTTCACCGTTCACAGTGAGGAAGACCTCCGCAGTCAGATCACACAGGTAATAAACGACAGAGACCGGGACATTGCGAATGTCGAGAAGGAATCGAACAGCGCTGTATCAGACTATATCAAAAAAATATCACGGCTAAGCCCATTCGAATATTACAAAAGTCTGGTAAATGACGAAACTATTTTCGGAAAATCAGTCTGCCAGTGGCTTGATAGCAAGATGTGCAGCTTCGTCCGCTCTTACACCGCCGACATGCTTAAATCAGGGTGGCTGGAGATCGAGGACCTCGCTCCGATAATATATCTGAAATACTGCATATATGGCATGGATGAAAAAATACCGGTCAGGCATGTGGTCATAGACGAAGCACAGGACTTCAGTGCATTCCAGATCTACGTACTCAAAAAGATAATAAAGGACAGCTCCTTTACAATACTTGGGGACTTGAATCAAGGCATCCACTCTTACCGAGGCATCCAGGACTGGAGTGAGATAACAAATAATGTCTTTGACGACAGAAAGAATGATTTTCTGACCTTGGAGCAGAGCTACAGAACCACTGTAGAAATAATGGACGCTGCAAATATCGTCATAAGTAAAATAAAAAGCCGTAAGCTCAGCAAGGGCAGACCAGTAATACGACATGGCGAAGCAGTAAGGATAACACCAATGGCCGGCAAAAAGGAAATAATCAATGAAATCAAGAAAAATATAGATGAATTCAAAGGATTGTCCTATAAATCCATTGCAATCATATGCAAGACACTGAAAGAATGCAAAGAAGTCCACTCAATACTAAAAAAGCATGTAGACGAAGTGATGCTCATCACAGGAAAGGAAGATGAGTACAAAACCGGAATAGTAGTGCTGCCCTCCTGCCTGGCAAAAGGCCTGGAGTTCGACGCCGTAGTAATTTTCAATGCAGACATCACCGGATATACTGAAGATGAATTGGATATAAAGCTTCTCTATGTAGCTATGACAAGGCCGCTTCACAGACTTTGCATCTACCACACCGGTGAACTGACACCTCTGCTGAAGCCGTAATGCTATACCAGTGTTAAAAATTCCTTCTATCCCTTGCTATTACTGAATTTAAGACACCTGTCAATATGAATTTAATCATTTTCAATAGTATTTCCACACCTCTGAGCAAGAGCAATATGTCGATACTGCAGAAAGCGGCTCGAATATAGATGGCCATTCTCCAGATGTTTAGACCTTGTGCCTTATGGATGCTTATGGCTTCAGTTTATTCGATCCAAAAACGCATCAGCATATGGTGCATCAGTATATGATGCGTCAGCATATGGTGCGCCAGCTTATGATGCGTCAGCTTATGGTGCGTCAGCTTATGGTGCGCCAGCCTATGGTGCGTCAGCCTATGGTGCGTCAGCCTATGGTGCGCCAGCCTATGGTTTACATAATGCTCAAATAAGTGAACTGTTACAATTTTCAGATAATGGGAGGACAAACTAAGGAAAAATTGATTTTCCTCAATAATCGTTTTACATAATCTGACGTAATGCTGAGTTATTGCGAGCAAATCTTGAAAAAATTCACTACTGAGTTCCCATTACTTGAATTTCTTAACATTATAGCCACAATTGGCGAAGTGGAGTTATACTCTCAGTCCCGTTGCAACACTTCGTTTCAAGGAAAATTATTCGTATATAGAATGAATTCTTACATTATCTGTATCTCAACGAGATGAGAGAAATACTCTTCACCTCGTTCTATCTGAATAATGTAGTAATTATCATTTTATTTATTTTTTGATTAAATCAGACTCAAAATGTTATATAATAATAAGATGCAGATTTTTGCATCATTAAGGTCAGCATCGGCAATTATATCTTCTCGCAGGTCTGATTGCTGTATATTTTACACGCAGTTGAAAACAGCAAATTATGTGTTTTGCTGATCACCGTGTGTTGCACATTTTGCTGATCGCCATGTGTTGCACGTTTTGCTGATCACCATGTGTTGCACGCATAGTTGACGTCGTATATTATGCACTAGTGTACATTACAAATTGCTGACTGTTGTACACTAAACATATAGATGATTGCTATTAATTACACATAACTTATTCAGGAGTATAGGATGTTTGATTTATCACGTGAAACGATACTGGCCAAGACACAGCTGAAGGAATACGAAGCAGGCCAGGAGTACTATAAGAACAGGCGAATAAAATCGGTGCAGTTCAATCAGGAGCGGCGCCTGTTTACATCGACTGTGCTTGGTTCGAAGCTGCACACACAGCACATCAAATTTGACATTGCAGGAAAACTTACTGAAGCAGACTGCACCTGTCCGGTTGGAAATGACGGCTGGGGGCTGTGCAAGCACATGGTCGCAGTATTGCTGCTGATCCATGAAAAGGATGAGCAGGGCTTTTTCCGCGAGCTGCGCTTCCGTCAGGCTGCAAAGGATATATTCAATTTTTTCGCCGAAAAGCAGGTTGCCTTGAAGTCAGCCATATCTATCGAGCCTCTATTTGAGCTGGACAGATCAGCAGGTCATGACAAGGCACCGCTGCCATCTCTGAGGCTGCGTATCGGCCAGGACAGGCTCTACATCGTCAAGGACATAAAAAAGCTGCTCTTTCACATGGAAAACAATATTGACCTGCAATTCGGGAAACGGTTCACCTATTCCCCTTCAAGACATGAATTCAAAGGTAAAGATATGGAGTTGGCCGAAATGCTGAGAGAGCTCTACGAAACTGAAAGCCTGATGGAAGGTTTGATCCGCACCGGCGTGAATAGCGGAATAAACCACGGCCGAAGTGGGCCTTGTATTTTTTCAGATACAAAGGTATATCTGACAGACAGCTACCTCAAAAGATTTTTCAGAATATATGAGGACACGCCTTTCAGAGCCTCGATACTTGGCAATGAACATGAAAACCTGATAATAAAAAAAGAAGATATCCCGGTCAATTTCCACTTGTCCAATGAAGGACGGGATCTGTTACTGAACATCGATTTTGAGGGCTCTATGCTGCCTCTGACAGCCGATGGTAAGTACTTCTATTTTGGTGGTGCAGTACACTGTATTTCCAGGCAGCAGAGCGAATATCTAAAGCCCTTCTACATGGCAATGATGTACCAGAAAGGACGTAAGCTCAGGTTCATAGAAGAAGACAAACAGCGTTTCGTATCTGAGATACTGCCATTTGCCGAAAAGGCAGGGAAGCTGGTCATCTCCGAGCAAGTCCGGTCAATGATCGAAAAACAGCCGCTCAATGCTGAAGTCTATCTGGATAGAGACGGGTCGGATATTACGGCAGATGTAAAGTTTTTGTACGGAGAGCACAACATAAATCCGTTTCTGCCTGTGATCAGGACTCCTTCCTCCTCGGATAAGCTTCTGATACGAGATATAAAAAATGAAGAGGCTATACTGGATATACTAGGTATGGCCGATTTCAAAGTAAAGGAAGGAAGGATCCATCTCAGTGGTGATGATAACATATATGATTTCGTTTTCAGACTTGTGCCGCTGCTTCAGGATTACTCCACGATTTACTATTCGGAAAGCTTGAAAAACATGAAGCTCAAGTCCTCCATTTCATTTTCTGCCAAATTCAGGCTGAACAACGAAACAGACCTGCTGGAGTTCTCCTTCGACGCAGAGGGAATGGATCGCTCAGAGCTTGCAGACATCCTCAACTCACTACGCAGGAAAAAGAAATATTATCAACTGAAAAATGGCAGCTTTATAAACCTGGAATCAAGCGAGTTTACAAAGATCAGTGATTTTATGGAGGAGCTTGAGCTCGCACCCAAAGATATCAACGGTGAATATGTCGAGCTTCCACGGTACCGCGCTCTTTTTCTGGATCAGAGCATCAGAGAGTCCGGCATCCAGGATGTGGAGAGAGATGCTGCGTTCAAGGAGTTCGTACAGAACATCAAGGAGCCCGGAGATATGTCGTTCCGGATACCCGGCAGTCTCAGGGGCTCATTAAGGGATTATCAGAAATTCGGCTTTAAATGGCTTAAAACATTGAAAACCTATGAGCTTGGAGGTATACTTGCCGATGATATGGGGCTGGGGAAAACTCTGCAGGTCATATCATTGCTATTGTCAGATAAGAAGGAGATCGGGCCTTGCCCATCATTGGTGATAGTACCGACCTCGCTCGTGTTCAATTGGTGCGCAGAGTTTGATAAATTCGCTCCGGAGCTCAAATATGCAGCAGTTACAGGAAATAAGGATGAGAGACATAAAATAATAGAAAACCTTACCCAATACGATGCAGTGATTACCTCCTATCCTCTGATCAGGAGAGATGCAGAACTATACAAGCATTACACCTTCAGATATTGCATACTCGATGAGGCTCAGCACATCAAAAATGCATCCTCCAGGAATGCAAGGTCAGCAAAGCTGATAAAGGCTGAGACACGTTTTGCCCTTACAGGTACACCCATAGAAAACAATCTTTATGAGCTCTGGTCGATATTCGACTTTATACTTCCGGGGTATTTATATACATATAACAGATTCACTGAAAAATATATACGCTCCGAACTAAGCGAAGATGGGGATGAACCACTCAGCAATCTGAACAGGCAAATCAGACCCTTCGTACTCAGAAGACTGAAAAAAGACGTGCTGCATGAACTGCCGGAGAAAATAGAAAATACGATGACCGCTGAACTCACAGACGAACAGAAAAAGCTGTACCTGGCATATCTGGAAGATATAAGAGGCGAAATAAAGCATGAGATCGAGGAAGCAGGCTTTGAAAAAAGCAGGCTCAGGATACTTGCAGCTTTGACGAGGCTCAGGCAGCTCTGCTGTCATCCCTCGCTCTTTATAGAAAACTACCACGGCGACAGCGGCAAGCTCCAAATGCTGGAAGAGATCCTACAGGAATCCATTGCGGGCGATCACAGGATCCTGCTCTTCTCTCAGTTCACAGGAATGCTGCAGATAATCCGCAAACGTCTTGAAAAACTGGATATTCCCTTTCTTTACCTGGACGGTTCAACACCCGTATCAGAGCGGGGTTACCTTGTCAACTCATTTAACGAAGGAGCCGGAAGGATTTTTCTGATATCGCTTAAGGCAGGCGGTACCGGCCTGAATCTAACCGGTGCAGACACTGTCATACATTATGACCCATGGTGGAATCCTGCGGTGGAGGACCAGGCCACCGACCGGTCATACAGGATCGGCCAAAAGAAATCTGTTTATGTCATAAAGCTGGTCACCAGAGGGACTATAGAAGAAAAAATTCTGGCGCTGCAGCAAAAGAAGCGCAGCCTCATCGATGCCGTCATACAGCCCGGTGAAACTCTGCTGTCAAAGATGACGCAAGAGGAATTGCAAGCCCTCTTCGAATGAAGCGGAAAGCAAGGGAAGCAGGGGGGAAGCAGGGGGACGGTTCTTCTGCTTCATTGGTCTCCGCTGGGAAGCAGGTGGGAAGCAGGGGGACGGTTCTTCTGCTTCGCCACGGTTTTGAAGCAAGGGTGAAGCAAGGGGACGGTTCTCATGCTTCGCCACGGTTTGAGTGAAGCACGAGAACCGTCCCCCTGCTTCCACCCTTGCTTCCTATACAAAACGCTGTACATTGCTTGTTCGCGAAAATTTGTATATTGCGACAAGTATTAATGCAGTTGCAAATATTGCAAGAACAAGAAGGTTCAACAAAACGTCTTCGAAGGTGCCTCCGGTCTGTATCCTGTTTACTGCCATGATCGCCCACCTCTGCGGCATAAAATAGCTTATTTTTTGCATAAAATCAGGCATAAAGTTGATATCCCAATAGCACCCGCCAAGCATGCAGCTCGGTGTCATAATGAGCGTACTAAGCGTACCCGCCATATATGAGGAGCTTGAAAATGCAGTTATGAGCAGACCCAGCCCCACAGCTACAAATGCAAACATCAGCAGTATGATAAACATATATATGTCGTTGACGCCGGTATCTATTCTGAAAATCAGCCTCATGGAAATCTGTATAATAATGATCTGAATTATGCTGATCAGCAGACTCGTAAGAGAGTTTGCCAGAATGTACTGTTTTGCGCTTACCGGTGCGGAACAGATCCTGTGATAGGTGCGGCTTCTCTTTTCCTTGAGGATGATCATTGATGTGAAGCCTGTACCAAGCATCATAAACATGATCAGAAATCCAACTGAGGTCATCGCCATAGACCTGCCCGTAACCTTATCATCAACATTGATCACATCAAGCTCTACAGCATACTCACCAATCTGCTCAAGCATCTTACCAAGAGCAGCAGGATCACTGTCGGATGCTGCTGATAACATTATCATGGAGGATGTAAACCTGTTTATCAGCTGTTCCACCCAGACCGTTGTTTCCTGTCCCTTTAGTGATACTATTTCTATTTCTTCAGGTTCACCGCTGCCGATACGCTCCGAGTAGTTCTCAGGAACGATTACCGCGGCATCCAGCTCATAGTCCAACAGCTTTTTGTTTATCTCACCTTCATCGACATCAAATACCGTGAAGCCCTCCACTTTGTCGAACCTCTCTCTCAGCTCCGCTGCCATCGTCCCATTGTCATAATCAGCAAATCCGATTTTCAGCATGCTTGAGGATGCTCCGCCTAAAGATCCGCCATATATCAGCAGTGACAGCAGTACACCTGCCAACGGCAGAAAAACATATATTACGATATTTCCCTTTTTTCTGAAAGTAACCTTGAAATTATTGAATATAAGTAACATCAAATTACGCATATGCTCTGTCCCCCCTTCTAGAAAATACCACCGCAATTACAATAAACAACGCAGACAGCGCAAGGTTGATAGCTGCAGCTTCAATGACTCCGTTATAGCTTCCCTCGTAAATCACATTCAACAGAGCTGAATTGATCCATTTCACCGGTGATATGCTGCTGATTTTTGAAACAGCAGAACCCATTATATTTAGTGGTACATAACCACCGCCAAGAAATACCATGACCGGTATGGCCGTATTCAAGATGCCATTGGCAGCTTCACTGCTTTTAAAGAGAAAGGCCAGTGCCACTCCAAGGCTTACAGTCATAATGGAGTAAGTGATGATCAGAAACGCAACAATCAACAGGTCATCTCCCCAGTTTGCCTTTAACACCAGTCGGCTGAACAGTAATACGACAGCGCCCTGTATGATCGTAATGAAAATACTTCCCAGCACCTTGCCGGCCAGCATCTGATATTTACGAACGGGTGCGCAGAGCATTCTGGAAGCTGTTTTTCCCTCTATTTCCGACCTGACACCCCAGAAGCCCGTTTGTGAGGCGTACAGCAGTATCAGTGTCAGCATCGTAATTGCATAATAATCTGTGGATCCGGGCGCTCTTTTCTTATCAAGAGACAGGATCTTCACATATTCTTTATCGCTAAGGTTTTGCTGCATCGCTAATACAGCGGGATCCTTTTCTGCAACCACCTGCATTGTCACATAAGTGTCAAGAAAACTGTCCAGTGCGTTTTCTATTATGCCTGCGGATATACCTCTGGTTTCATTCTTGTACATATCAGCCCGCAGCGGGTTACCGGTAAAATGTATATAGCCGGCACAAAGGTTGTTTTTAGTATCCTCCATTCCCCTTTCGAAATCATCAGTCTCTTCAAACCTCACTCCCATCTCCTTTGTAAGATGCTCAAAAAAGCCTCCCAGCGCTGCAGAAAATGACTCATCGCTGTATTCGTCGTCCAAAGTGTACCGCACATTTATTTCACTTAAGTCAAGAGTATTCTCAAACACACCGCTGAAAGCCGCACCTAATATGATTATCAACACTATGGGGAAAAGCACCATCATAATGTTAGCTTTGAAATCGCGTATATTCTGTATTATTTCTTTTGTCATTATTCTCAGAATCTTCACTGTTAACCCCTCCTAATCCCTGAGTTTTCTGCCCGTCAGCGACAGAAATACCGACTCAAGATCCGGTGTTTTACTCTCGACACTCTTTATTGATATCTCATGCTTAACAAAATACTGAATTATCTTGTCGAGGTTGGCAACCTCCCTGGCACTCGTTATCTTCACAGTGTTTTCACCTATATCAATGATTTCAACACCGGCGATCTCCTTGAGGCTCTCCTCATTGATCTTTGAAATGGGATCGCTGACCGTTACAATTACGGTATCCTTATCATTTATAAGGTTCTTAAGTTCCGCACAGGTTCCAAGTGCGATCACCTTGCCATGATCCATTATCGCTATACGAGTACATATCTCATCCACTTCCTCCATATAGTGACTGGTATAAATGATCGTACTGCCCATTTTATTCAGTGTCTTTACAGACTGCAGTATATGGTTTCTTGACTGCGGATCTATACCGACCGTAGGCTCATCCATTATGATAAGCTTTGGTTTATGAGCGATTGCACAGGCAATATTCAAACGCCGCTTCATACCACCGGAAAAGCTCTTTGGAAATTCCTTTTTCTTATCGGACAGACCTGTGAAATCCAGTGCTTCCAGAGCAGCAGCTTCAAGCTCCTTTCCCTTGAGTCCGTACAAGCTTGCGAAAAACTTCACATTTTCCAGACTCGACAGATCTTCATATATGGCAATATCCTGAGGAACGATGCCCACATTGGCCTTTGCCTCCATTTTGTTCTTCTTTATGTCCTTGCCGAGTATGCTTATGCTTCCTTTGTCTATCGAAAGCAGCCCTGTTATCATATTTATTGCCGTGCTTTTCCCTGCGCCGTTCGGCCCGAGAAGCCCAAATATTTCGCCTTCCATGATGTCCAGAGACACCTTGTCGACAGCTGTTACATCTCCAAAGCTTTTGGATACCTGATCCATTTTGACTAAACTCATTATCAACACCCCTTGTTTCAATTTACATTCTTTATCAATTGCCATCATAAAAAATTATAAAAAAACCGGCACCTCTTTGTTAGTACTAAAGGTCACCGGTTTATATGACTAAAGTAATGAGCTTGACAGATCAGCGATCCGGCATGATCAATAATCCAGCCTCATTATATGTTCGCTTCCGAAAACCTGCCCGGTAAATTTGAATCCAAAACTTTCATATAGTCTGACAGCTTTTACGCTTTCCTTATGCACACCAAGGAAAACCTTGGTATGGCTTTTATCCTGCCTGATGGTTTCTAAAAGCTGCTCCAGAGCTTTCTTGCCATACCCCCTCGATTGATGCTTTTTGTCGATCATCATGCGGTAAATCCAGTATTCGCTGTCATCCTCGTCTATACAATACATCAGGAAGCCTACAATCAAGTCGTCATCATATATTGCAAGCGGTATACACTCCGGTTGTACCTTTGATTGTGCAATCGACACCGCATTGGAGGTTACGAATTCAGCTTGATCCTCAGCTACAGAAAGTTCGATACAATCCCAGAAGTTATTCCTTGTGATTTCTTTTAGTAATATCATCAATTAGCCCACTTTCTTCGTTATAACGCATCGTTCAAAAAAATTTCTTCTACATTCGCTATCCAGCCCCATCACCCTTCTCGCCTGTCAGATAGTATATGGCGAGCTGTGTCCTGTGCTCCAGTCCCGTCTTTCCAAGTATAGAGGATATATAGTTCTTTACCGTCCCCTCCGACATGAACAATCTGGCGGCAATATCTCTGTTGGACAAGCCCTTTGCAAGAAGCGTCACTATATCCGTCTCTCGTTCTGTCAAGAGCCCTTCAGGAATACATCCCTTTCTTTCCGCCGACAGCTCTCCCTTAATGATATCCATAGCCACATCCTGCATCACAGTCCCGCCCTCGTGTACGATGCGGATGGCATCCATGATCCTGGCAGGCGGGCTGCTCTTCAAAAGGTATCCCTTAGCGCCGTACTTTACTGCATTAAGTATAAAATCGTCATCATCAAAGGTCGTAAGTATAAGAGCTTTTGTTTTAGTTCCGGATGCTATCTCCCGGGCAGCTTCAAGGCCATCCTTAACCGGCATCCTGACATCGAGCAGCGCCACATCCACCTGTTGTTTTGAGCAAAATTCCACTGCTTTTGATCCGTTCTCCACACACCCTGACACCTCAAAGCGGTCATCGGACTGAAGGATTATTTTCAAGCCTTCTCTTATCAGCGCATCATCATCTGCTATCAGTACTTTTATTGGCATTTTGACCCCCTTCCAAAGGCAGCAGCGTTATCACAGAAAAACCGTCTGAACCGTCGACTATCAATTTTCCTCCGGCTGCTTCAGTCCTTTCCTCCATACCGGTAAGTCCCATGCCTTTCAATACTTCACCGGCGCCCCTTCCATTATCCCTGACCTCGAGCTTTAACAGCCTGTTCATAACATTAAGCCTTACCTCTATTGTCGTTGCCGAGGAATACTTCATTGAATTAGTAAGTGCCTCTCTCATATTATCTGTCATGATACTCCACTGTGTGTGAGTTATCACATCCAGCCTGCCATCATAAGAAAATGTGGTTTTTATCCTGTTATTACACATAAACTCGTCCAGGATCAACTTCAGCCTGTTGATTCCCAATTGCTCCGAAGCAGGCTTTATCGACCCCAATGTGGACCGTATGCTTTCCATGCCCTCCTTCAGGTTTCCGGTCACATTTCTTACCATATCGCCGGCCTTCAGTCTGTCCTTCTCAAGTATCAGTTCGGCAGCCTCTAGCTGTATTATGCTTCCTGCAAGCGTATGGCCTACCTTGTCATGAATCTTCTGTGCAAGGCTGTTTCTTTCCTCTATCTGTGAAAGATAACGCAGCTGCGCTTCATATTCACTGCCGGCATTCAGTTTCCCCGCCAATTCCTCGACCCTGGACCGAAGGTCCTCATTTACCTTTTTCAAACTGCCGACAGCCCTAACGTGTTTTCGTCCCAGCAGAAACACAAGCAATGAAAACAGACTGATCAAAATATACTCAAAAGTTAACCCGGTTCCAATGCTCAAAAAAACAGGCACTGCTGCAAACACCGGCATGAACTTCCAGTCCTTTGTGTATAGTGAGACAAGTTCATAAATATCAACAGCAATAAGAAGTATGAAATATTCCACTGCAAAAACAGATGAAGCCGCCAGAACTCCAATAGTTGCGGCATGAAAAGCTTTCTTCATAAGTGCTTTCTTCATAAGATAGGAGCAAGTAGCAACAGAAATATAAAGGAGCATGAATAGTACAACATACGCAGTATGCTCCATATTTCCCTGGAAATATATCAATATACAGTACAGCAGTATTACAAGCCTTGTACCTATCATCCAGTTTTCCATATGACCCCGCTAACAAGGGAATAGTTCTGTTTCACTCCCCTGCCTTAACCTCTGTTCTTCTATTTCAAATTCTCCGGGTTGAGCGGCTCCAATTCATCAAGTACAAAGATCCCGTCCTTTCTTACCAGGATATCATCAAACCAGATCTCTCCGCCGCCGTATTCCGGCCTTTGTATACATACAAGATCCCAATGGATCGCCGATTTATTTCCGTTGCTGCAGCTGTCGTAGCAGCTTCCGGGTGTAAAATGGAAGCTTCCCTTGATTTTTTCATCAAACAGCGTATCCTTCATAGGTGTTTCGATATAGGGATTGAAGCCGAATGAGAACTCGCCCACATATCTGGCGCCTTCATCAGTATCGAAAACCTTATTTATTCTTTCGGTATCATTAGCTGTCGCATTGATGATCCTGCCATCCTTGAATTCCAGCGTTACATTTTCATAGGTAAAGCCCTGATACTTAGCAGGAGTATTGTAGCTGATCCTGCCGTTCACCGACGTTCTCACCGGCGCAGTATAGACCTCTCCGTCGGGTATGTTCCTGTGTCCGTCACATTTGATTGCAGAAATATCCTTAATGGAGAAGGTCAGGTCGGTTCCGTTTCCGATAATCCTGACCCTGTCAGTTCTGTTCATCAACTTCACAAGTCCGTCCATAGCCCTGGACATCTTGGAATAATCCAGATTGCAGACATTGAAATAGAAATCCTCAAATGCTTCGGTAGACATCTCAGCCATCTGTGCCATCGCACTGTTCGGATACCTGAGGATAACCCATTTTGTGTGTTCTACACGCTGCTCGGAATGAACAGGCTTATTGAAGAGAGTACTGTACATCCTCATTTTGTCCTCGGGGACATCTCCAAGTTCATTTGAGTTATCGGAATATCTGATCCCGATATATGCATCCATTTCCTTCATCCTGTCAAGCTCAAAGCGAGCCGTCAGCTGTAATTGTTCTTCGCTGCATCCATTTAGGATGGCCCGGGTTATCTCATCGTTTTTTATCGTCACAAAGGGTAGTCCTCCAGCTTTGTAGACCTCTCTGATCAAAGCCTTTGTAAGCGGCAGTTCATAGCCTTTTGTCTCTATTAGTACCTTTTCTCCCGGCTTCACACTGCAGGAGTAGTTTACAAGATTTTTTGCAAGTGTTTCTATTCTTGGATCCAACATATATTTTCATCCTCCGTAATATTATTGTCAAAAGGGGACATGCCTTTGCCACTAAGGAATACCTCCTGCTTTGTGTGTCCCCTCACCTTTAAACCAGATCCTCCAGTTCAACTAGTATCTTCTCAAATATCTTTAGTGCGTCCTCTACCGGTTTCGGTGTCGTCAGATCTACACCCGCCTTTTTCAGCAGCTCCAATGGGTAATCTGAACCACCGCTTTTTAGAAATTCAGTATAGCGGTCGACCGCCGGTACGCCTTGCTTCAGGATCTGCTGGGACAGCGAAGCCGCAGCCGATATGCCCGTTGAGTATTTATAAACATAGAAGCTTGAGTAGAAGTGCGGGATACGCGACCATTCCATGTCGATATCACTGTCTATGATCACTTCCGGGCTGAAATACTTTTCATTCAGCTGCCTGTAAACCCTGCAGAATTCTTCCGCATTGAGAGCTTCACCGCGCTCTGCCATTGCATGAGTTATCTTCTCAAACTCAGCAAACATCGTCTGTCGGAACAATGTCCCTCGGAACTCCTCCAGATAGTGGTTCAGCAGATAAGCTCGTTCTCTCTTGTCAGGTGTGACAGACAGCAGATAATCGATCAACAGTGATTCATTTACTGTTGATGCCACCTCGGCAACAAATATCTTGTACTCGGAATAAATATATGGCTGTGTCCTGTTTGTATAATAGGAATGCAAAGCATGACCCATCTCATGCGCCAGCGTGAAAACATCGTTGATAGTACCCTGATAGTTCAACAGCACATATGGATGTGTCAGATGTGTACCCCATGAATATGCACCGCTGGTCTTTCCCTGATTTTCATATACATCGATCCAGCCCGATTTGAATGCATTGTCCAGATCCTCCACATAGCAGCATCCCATCGGAGCAAGCCCCTTTTTAACCATATCAAGCGCTTCCTCATAGCTGATCTGCTTTGGAGGTTCTTCAACGATAGGCACATACAGGTCATACATATGCAGTTCATCCAGTTTCAGTGCCTTTTTGCGCAGCTTCAGGTATCTGTGCAAAAGAGGAAGGTTCTTGTTTACCGTATCGATCAAATTATCGTAAACACTCACCGGTACATTATCATTATCAAGTGATGCACTGCGGCTTGAATCATATTTTCTTACATGTGAGTAAAACCTGTTCTTTTTTATGTTGCTGCCAAGCGATGAGGCCAGCGTGTTTTTCATCTCACTGTAGGATTTGTAAAGAGTATGGAATGCATCTTCTCTTACTCTTCTGTCTCTTGACTCCAGAAACTTGATATATCTTCCCTTGGTAACCTCGACATCATCTCCGTTTTCATCCTTGATCATGCCGAATTTAATATCTGCATTATTGAACATAGTGAAAATGTCCGAGGGCGCTTCTGCAATTTCAGACGCAAGGGCCAGCAGCTCCTCCTCCCTGTCTGAAAGGACATGCTGCTTCTGTCTCAATATTTCGTGGATATAGTGTCTGTACAACGAAAGCCCTTCTATCTCCTCTATACTCTTTTTGAGCAGTTCCTCATCTATAGAAATGATCTCAGGAACGATAAATGATACTGAAGCATACACCTCGGTGCTCAGTGCCATTGCTCTGTCAGTCAGCGCTTGATACTTTGACAGCGCATTGTTTTCGTCGCGCCTCATCCTGGCATATACAAAGACCTTGTCATTGAGAGCCAGCATCTCGTCACTGAGCTTCAGACATTCCAGCAATGCATCCATACTGCCGGCGATCCTTCCCTTGTAAGCTGCCATTTTTTCAGTCATCTGCCGGATCTTCTTATAGTCCTCCTCCCAGTCGGCATCGCTTGCATATATGTCCTCAAGCTTCCATTTGTATTTAGCTTCGATCTCATCTCTGGACGGAAGTTTATTGTTTGCCATAAAGCCACCTCTTTATTAACTTATTCGGAACACACTGGCCAGCATGAAATATGCCCTGCACGCTTGTGTCACCTTTCCTTATTCTCCCTTTCCTTATTATACCCTCCGGCAGCTAACAATACCAGTATTTATACAGCAAATACATCCCGGATATTCTCTGCGAACTGAATATCGACGCCCGCTAATTTATGTACATCAGCCTGTAGTAATCATCGACCATTCTTGCTGCAGAAAATCTATGATGTGACATTTCTATACTTGCCCGCATCATTTCCATCCATTTCTGCTTATTATTATAAAATGTGGGGATCACTTCATCGAGCAGCACCTTGTAGAGCGCATTTGCATCTTCTTTATCATGGCCCTCACCCTCCCTGCCGTCACCGAACTGCCAGCCGTTTTCACCATGCACACAGCCTTCTGGCCACCAGCCGTCCAGTATACTGAGGTTGATCACCCCGTTCATAGCCGCCTTCATACCGGATGTCCCACTGGCTTCCATCGGTCTTATGGGATTGTTCAGCCAGACGTCGCAGCCTCTGGTAAGGAGCCGTCCGATCGCCATGTCATAATCCTGCAGGAATACAACATTACCGGGATATCGTCTTGTCATTTCATAGAGCTCCGAAACGATCCTTTTACCTTCCAGATCGTTCGGATGAGCTTTTCCGGAAAATATGATCTGAAGCCGGTTGCTGCTGAAAAGGGATTCTATTATCTCGTTGCTGGCAAATATCAACGAGCTACGCTTGTATGGTGCCGCCCTTCGCGCAAAGCCTATTGTCAGGACATTCTCATCCAGTCTTACACCGTTTCTTCTTTCTATTTGGGAAATCATTTCTTGCTTGGCCAGGATGTGTGGCGCTAACAGATCCGTATTATTTATAAATGCTTCACGTACTCTTGTATCCTGCCAGGTAATGTTATGGACGCCGTTTGTCACAGGAATGATGTCCGCTGCGCCGTCAATATCAGCCCACATACTGCATGCAGTCCTGCAATGCAGCTCCGAGACAGCATTTGCGATCTTTGACAGCTTAAGGCCGGCTGCGGTCATGCTAAAGGGATCTCCGCCCAGCCGCAGCATCTGTCCATAGGTGATCCCGTCATATGCTCCCATATATTTGAGCAGCTCATGCTCATGAGTCTCATTGCCTGCAGCAACCGGTGTATGTGTAGTGAACACTATCTGTTTTCTGGTTTTCTCCCATGCCCTCTCAAATGACATGCCCCTTTCGTCCATTTTTCTGCGAATCAGTTCTACACCTGCCAACACCGGATGGCTGTCATTGAAATGATATATGTCAGGGTTGATCCCAAGCTTTTTGAGCGCCTTTAGTCCCCCAATGCTCAGCAGCATTTCCTGGGCCACCCTTTCCTCAGAAAACCAGCCATAAAGCTGTCCGGTCAGCAACCGGTCAGGGTTTCCCGGGATATTCGTATCCAACAGGTAAAGAGGGGCATTCCCAAAGCAGTCACACATCCATACCCTCGCTTCTACCTGTCTGCCTCTTATTTTTACCTTTACCGTGACTCCCGTATCTTTTAGAAAATCATAGCTGTGATCCTTATAGATATCCACCGTCCTTCCATCCTCATCGATCAGCTGTCTCACATATCCCTGGCGCCAAAGAACTCCGACACCAACCATCGGGTGAGCTCCGTCTCTGGCAGCCTTGAGTATATCTCCGGCTAATATGCCCAACCCCCCCGAATATATCTTCAGATTCTCATGGAGACCAAACTCCATACAAAAATAAGCAACAAGCGGTTTCTTGCTATTACGCCTCTTCATGATTGACCTCCCCTATTATGACTTCTCCCGGGCTAAGACATATTTTCCCGCTGTGGATTACTTTGCGAATAAAATAATCACCCTTTACTAAACAATCACCCTCTGTAAAGCAAGTATCCTGAACTAAACAGGGGTCCGCATATTTCTCAAGTTTAGTAGAAAAAACAATATAAATCGTATTATCCTCACACCTGACCCTTCCCTTATGTATCTCTCTCATCTGTGCAAGCAGAGCTGACGTCCTGAGATATACATCCCTGCTAAAGTTCCTGTTTGCCAGTAGGAACACTCCTTTGCATCCCTCCCGCTTTACCCTCACTCTGTTTGAATAAAGAAGTACTGTAAGCTTGCTTCCTTTGTAGACAAACGGATTATCTATAAAATTTTCCTTATGACAAATAATGTCGATATATCGTCTTCTCAATCTCGCAGATATCAGCAAAAGCCTTTTGATCCATTCCCGGCCTTCATTCAGCCAGTGCATGCGGTAATTGTCGAAAAAGGCTAATCTGCCATACATGGGATCATCCCTGTTCAGGACGCATCTGCCCTGTTCGGAGTTATCAAGTCCAAGGTTCATCGGTTGTATCTCCATCAAATCAAAGCCATTGTTAATGAACTGGACAGAATTGGGCAGAAGGCAATTAATAAAAATCAACTGCTCCAATATCCTCCTGTCCTTGAATACCCAGGCTGCTCTGGGCGTGTCCGGCGTCTCAGCAGAAGCTATCACCGGCAGCCGGGATTTCAACAGCATATCCCTTATTAGCTTTTTATTGAAAACCGATTTTGTAATATCCTTATAAACAGACCATATGGTACCATTAATAAAATGAAAACCATTTTCCCCGGCTTCACCTGATTTGGCTGGATCGAACTCTTCGGACCAGAATATGAATCCACTGTTTATTTTCTTAGCATTCGATATGATATCCCTGTTCAGCACAGGAGTCAAAGCATGACCCATATCGATCCTGGCACCGTCTATACTGTATTTATTCTGGTAATAGGGAATGACACCGGATATATACTCCATAAGCTTCCTGTTTTCGGTTTTGCCCGGATACAGCCTGAGACATACACCATCCTGCATGATATACGGCGGCTGATCCTGTGATAAGAATTTTTCAGTCTTTCCACTGACATCAAAGTAGTATCTGAGATAGGTCACATCCGTCCAAGGAGGCTGACTGTCATTGATGACATCCGAAAACCCCGGCAAGGTAGTGATCCCAAACTCATCTTCTATCATATCCAGGATATTTTCTCCCGTTTTAAAATGCGCTGTCTTGATTTTTTCCCACCTCTCCGGATCGATTTTATCCGGTGAATAGACAAATTTCTTAAGATACTCCTTTGTCTCATTCATACTGTAAAGCAGCTCGATGGTACTGTCATTCAGCGGAATCGGCCCGCCTGTCCTGCCAGGCCTCCCGATTGCAGGCGCAGCTATCGTTGCAGCATATTTGACATCTATCCAGTAAAACCAGTCCGGATGCTCTATGATTAGGTCATTATCCCTTGATACCGTTCTGAACGCAAAATCCACCATCACCCGTATACCAAGCAAGTGACAAGCCTGAGTAAACGCCTTGAACTGTGTGTCCAGCAATTCTTGTGAATAATTGCCCAGAAGCGGGTCATGAAGACTTCTGTTGATCTTATATATGTTTTTAATTGAATAAGGACTTCCTATCTCACCTTTTCTGTATCTGTCACTGCCGCTGAAAACAGGCAGCAGATAAACGACATTTATACCCATGCTGTGAAGATACGGCAGAAGACACAGCGTCTTGAGGAAGGTTCCCGGAAGCAGGCGGCCCCTTTCATAATGATCCCATGCGGTAGCAGCCCTGGGCAGCATGCTGTAGATCGTTAACCTGGCAGGATCGATAGTCTGCACAGCAGCAGTACCATTACCCGCAGCCAATATACCATTGACTATACAATCTGAATAAAAATCATACGGGTCGACCATGATCTCCCCGTTTCTTCCGGGAATATTAGTAAACCGCGCGAACCCCCATGTGTTCCATGCCTCAGGCACATAATACTTCTCCGGCATGCTTCCGACACCGTCTTTTAGCATCGAGCATATTTGCTTTATGCTGTCTGTGTTTGATCTGTCCATATGATCACCCTACCTATAATGATTAAGCTGTCTGATTAGTTCGGATTTAGTATGTGGCATCACTGAATATGACAAGAGTCGATAATGGAGACATTTCGACAACTGTACCTCCTGCCTGAGCATCATCATTGGACGCTATAGCCGTATCTCCGCTGTCAAGGAGGACCCCGGCATCGCTCATACTGATATCCAGCCTTATTAGCTGGTTCTTCCCGCTGATATTGTGCAGCACTATCACGTTCTCTCTTTCATTACCGTCCGTCCAGTTCCTTTCATAGGCGATCACTGCCCTGTTCCCGGCTGAGATCGGCGCAAAACTTCCTTTCATCAGCGCCATGCTCGTCTGTCTCGCCCGTATAAGCTTTTTATAGTGATTTAGTAATGAACCCGGATCTTTCTGCTGTACCTCAACCGGAACGGTTGCTATATTGTTTAGTGTGGATTCCCATGCACACTGTGGAAGCCTGTGTTCTTCATTCCATATAAACGGTACACGGATCAATTCATCCGGCTTCGATCCGCCATGCCGATCTCCTCACCGTAATAGATATAAGGATTTCCGGGAAGAGTCATATAAATATTCGCTGCAAGCTTTGCCTTTTCCACATTGCCCCTTAGGCGATCCATTATTCGATCCTGATCATGGTTAGTCAGAAACGGTGCATCAATGAAATCAGGTTTCTTACTGCGGTATGTCTCATATTTGTCATAAAGCCACTGGGAAAATCCCTTGCTGCTTACAGCCGCAGCTGATCCGGTATGGAGCGAGGTAATAATGCCCTCCCCCAGATCAAAGTTGAAAAGGCTGTCAAAGCCTTCATAATAAGGAGCTGCAGCATACGCCTTATCCCATACCTCCCCGACAAGATAAACATCCTCTTTTACTTCCTCTGCTGACCTTCTGAATTCACTCCACCACTCGATATTCTTTAATGGCAGCTTTGTTCCGACCGGTTTTTCATATATGCCGTATATATGCATGGCAGCATCTAGCCTGAAACCGTCCACACCCTTATTCAGCCAGAAGTGCGCGATATCTCTGACTTCCTTCCTTACCTGGGGATTGTCGTAGTTCAGATCCGGCATACCGTCCCAGAAATAGCCGTAATAGTGGCTTTCATTAAGACTGTGCCACAGCCTGCTTCCCGAAGGCAGCACGGCTTTGACATTGTAGCCCTCCATGGTATCATCAGCCCAGTTATAATAATCCCGATAGGGGCTTCCCTCCGACGATGAAGACTCCCTGAACCATGGATGACCCTTGCTTGTGTGGTTTATCACAAGATCCATGATGACCCTGATCCCTCGTTTATGTGCTTCCCCGAGAAAATGTTCAAAGTCCTCTAGTGTGCCATATTCAGGATCAATGTCATAATAATCAGTCACATCATATTTATGGTAGCTGGGAGAAACATTGACAGGCATCAGGTAAATGCCATTTACTCCCAGATCGGTGTCTGTATCATCATTTCCGTCATTAAGGTAATCAAGCGCACCCATAAGACCCCGAAGGTCCCCGATCCCGTCCCCATCTGAGTCCGCAAATGATCTGACAAAGATTTCATAATAGATGCCATACTTGCTGTCAACAGCTGCAGTCTCTGCTCCTTCGTCTGGAGGCGGATAAGCTGTTTCTTCATTCGTATTGGCACCTGCTCCGTCATCCTTCGCGGCACTATCCCCGCCATTAGCAGCGCATCCTGGCGTTAATATCAATAGAAAGCACAGTACTATCGACAATAATATATAAGCAATATGTGAATTGGCCTGTGCTTTACACTCCTTGAGCTGATCATTGCCTCCCATATGGATTCCAGTCATCTTCACTCCAATACCTTCCGCCTGTTCTCTAATATTTCGTGCCTATCTGCTCATAATATTCAATTCTTTTACAGCGTATCTGCTCAGCACCTCATGATTACCATTCCGCTAAGCTCTTCAAGCTTTAGTGCTATTTTTGAATCCTTTATCTCATATGTTTTGCCTGTGATAAGATCGACTGCACTCTTTCCGTCACTTTCGCATATTGCTCCGTCTGCGGCATCTTCGTCTGCGTCATCTCCGCCCGCCTTACATTGTACACTGCCCACGGCAATTTCAACTGACTTGCATTTTACCGTGCCGGCATGATTTCTAGCAACAGTGAGCTCATAATCTACCGGGAATTCACTGTTGTTTATGACCACATACAAGCCTTGGCCATTGGCATCTCTGGAAAAAACAAGAGTATCGTTGGCGATATCGATGTCTCTGACAATGTAATCTCCCAGCATAAGCTCCATATGATCCAATCTTATGGCGATCAGCTTCTTATAGTAATCATAAATATTCCTCGAGTACTCGGTATCCTCCCATTGCATCGGCTTCCTGTAATCACTTTCAGCCATTCCGTCCATGCCTTTCTCATCCCCGTAAAATATATTCGGAGCACCGACATGCATCATCATGAACAGTGCGGCCAGCTTGAGCCTTCTGATGTCTCCGCCGGCCTGCGAAAGGAATCTGGGTACATCATGACTGTCAAGCAGATTCATTTGAACATACTGCACATTCTTCTTGTACCTCATCAAAAGATACCCTATCCTGTCACTGAACTGCTTCACATTTATTATCCTTTTTGCAAAAAAATCGGTGCAGGCATACAAGAAGCTGTAATTCATCAGTGAATCAAACTGATCGCCGGCAAGCCACTCAGCGGCATCGTACCATACCTCAGCCAGCAGAAAGACGTCTTTCTTGACCTCCCTTACCGCTCTTTTGAAATCTCTCCAGAAGCCGTGGTTGATCTCGTTTGCTACATCAAGCCGCCAGCCGTCTATATCAGCCTCCCTGATCCAATAGGTTCCCACATTTATGATATAATCGGCCACCTCTTTATTTCCGGTATTCAGCTTGGGCATGCTATTTACGTAGGCAAAGCATTCATAATTAGGTTCATCATAATCCACTGGATAACTCCTGATAAAAAACCAGTCTTTATACTTTGATGCTTCCCCTTTTTCAAGTACGTCACGAAATGCAAAGAAGCCTGCACCGCAGTGATTGAAAACTCCGTCAAGGATTACTCTGATCCCCGCCGAATGGCAGCGGGCTACCAAATCCTTCAGTGTCTGGAGATCCCCCATACACGGATCTACCGAAAGGTAATCGATGGTATCATATTTGTGATATTCACCGGCTGTGAATATAGGAGTAAGATAGATGCAGTTAATACTCAGATCTTCAAGATACGGGATGTTTTCAATTATCCCCCTTAGAGTGCCTCCTAGCTTGCTTTTGCTGAAAATTGATGAATTTCTGCCGGCAGAGAGCACTATGTCTGCTTTATCAGTTTCGACAGGAATTGTGAGCCCGGTGCCAGACAACGAACTTTTAGCGGATGCAAAACTGTCGGGGAAAATTTGATATATCACAGCTCCTTTTACCCATTCTGGAACATCTGCGATATCCTCCTGCCTTATATACGGGAGTTGAAAGTATAGATTTCTGTTGTATTCAAGCCTTTCATGAAAGTCATATCCATAATAATAGACCGACAATACTCCGTCTGACAGTATAAAATAGTAGCACAGACGTGTAATCTTAAGACTGATCACCGCTTCATAATAATCAAAAAACCTGTCAGATGAAGCGATCCGCATCTGCGCAGATTCTACCCGTACTGCCTCCCTTGGATACACCCTGTCACCATAACAGACTATACATCGCTGTAGGTCTCCCCTCTTTGCACGGAGCCTTATCACTACTGTATCTTTATCAAGTGCGTGGCAATACTGGGAATCAGCCGAATGGTAAATAGCCTCATAGTTCATCGAATACCCCCATAAACGTATAATGAATATAACCGGCAAAAATTCATGTTTTTGATGCGCCCTCGGCGATCCCCTGGATCATGTACCTCTGCAGTATCACAAATAAAATCGTGATAGGAACTGCCACCATTACAGCGCCGGCTGCAAACATTGTAAACTCTGTGTTCATCCTTCCCGAAACCATTTCATAAAGACCTATTGCCAGTGTTTTCTTATCGGCCGACCTCAATACGAGCCGTGCGAGTATGAAATCCATCCAGGGTGCTATGAAATTGGACAGTGCTACAAATGTGAGGATAGGAATGGACATGGGCATCATGATCTTTATAAATATGGCTGCGTTGGATGCTCCGTCGATCCTTGCCGCTTCCGGTATTGACCGCGGAATACCGTCGAAATAGCCCTTTACCAGCCATGCACCTCCCGGTATCGCCCCTCCTGCATATACAAGAACAAGGCCAAAATGATTATCGAGCAGGTTTAGCTGCAATAGCAGCAAAAATATTGCTATCATTGTCATGAAGCCTGGGAATGCCTGCAGTATAAGCATCGTCATAAGCGAAAACCGCCTGCCCCTGAATCTGAACTGTGACAGCGCATAAGCCGTGATGATGACAAGCACTACTGCAAACAGCATTGTAAGGCATGCAATCTTCAATGTATTCAAATACCACAGACCGAATTCTTTTTCGATGAAAAGCTCCGTATAGTGCTCCAGCGTAAGGCGTTCAGGTATAAATCTCGATGAGTACAGCGCATTGCCGGGATTGAATGACGACATAATGATCCACAATATTGGATAAACAGAGCTTATTGCTGTTATTGTGAGCAAAATATAAATGAAAAATCTGATGATTTTTCCCCTTATGTATATCCCGCTCTTTTTTCTCACAACAGGGAGTTTTGAGCCCTTGATATCCAATGGCTTGTTATCCTCGATCATAATCTGAGCATTGGAGTCCGAAGTTTTCATTGTATCATATCCTCCTCTCTGAAAGATCTGGTATTCGAGTAATTGATTGCGGATATGGTAGCAACAAATACGAACACAATGATCGAAACCACAGCGGCCAGATGGAACTGATTCTGCTCCAGAGTAAGCTTATATAGCCATGAAAGCAGTATATCCGTATGGCCGGAATAGAAATATTCATTATTTGTGGGATTTCCGCTTGTAAGCAGGTAAATCAGAGTAAAATTATTAAAATTGTATGCAAAGCCGTTGATCACCAAGGGAGCAGTAGCAAAAAGGACCATCGGCAGCGTTATCTTCCTGAACTTCTGAACTGCGCCGGCTCCTTCGATGGAAGCGGCTTCATACAGATCACGGGGTATCCCTGTGAGTACACCGGACATCATTGCCATGTAATAGGGAAAGCCCAACCAAAGGTTAACAAGTATGCAGGTGAGCCGTGCCCACATTGGTTCAGCAAGCCATGGAACCGGTCCAAGGCCTATAGCCTCCAGATACTTATTGATAGGACCAAACTGCCCGTTGAACATATTCCTCATGATCAGTATGGAAATGAACCCAGGCATCGCCCATGGCAGTATGAATATTGAACGCCAGAATTTTTTCAGAACGATTTTGTTAGCGTTGATAATTACAGCAAACAAAAGTCCTGTCAAAAAGGTCGTCAGTGTAGACAATATTGCCCACGTCAAAGTCCATATCGCTACACCTGTGAAAGTCTTTCCGAGCGAAGGTATTTTGAATAAATTGACGAAATTGTCAAAGCCGACCCAGTCCACCAACGATCTGGGAGGAAGGTGGTTCGGGCTGGAGTAGTTGGTAAAAGCTATCATTACACCAAATACTAGCGGAACAGCAGTAAGAAATATTGTGAATACCGCTGCCGGTGTCAGCAGCATATACGGGAAACCCTTCTCCGACAGGTTTTTAAGTGAACCTATAAAACTTTCGGCATCATGTCCCTTATCCCTGCGTATGCCTACAGCCATAGCATCCTTAACGTTTATGATGTACACCACAACAAACATGATGAACACCATTACTGAGATTATCCCAAATACCATCATAAATATGGAGTGATCCCCCTGGATTATCTTGCCGTCGACCATTTTCTGCGGCGTATCTCCAAGTGTGACCAGACCTTTGATACTCCTTGCGGTATAGGGCAGCAGAAAAATCACACTGAAGAGCTCCATCAAAGAAAATATGATGCCCTTAACTATCTGACCATTATAAAACTGGCCCAGACCCATGAAGAGGATGGAAAGCAATCCTGCTTTTTTAGAATGACTGCCCATGTTCATCCACACCTTTCTGAATACTGCAGCAATATTCCGGCAGCCGGATATGGAGCAAAGACTGTGCTCTGTCCATATCCAGCCGTCTTTAGTCGCTAGCCTTGTGCTGCCAGCGCATCATTTATGGATTTTACAGCATTGTCGAGTATCGCTTGCGGGTCGCCTCCATTATTCCAGTTTTCTTCAAGAGCGGTACCCATAGGAGTCCATACCGAACTCATTTCAGGTATATTCGGCATTGCCTGTGCATATTGCGCCTGCTCCAGAATGGCTGCGGAGAACGCATCATTCTTTATTGCCGGATCATCCAGCAGATCCTTTCGGGGAGGTATCTGGCTCGTTTTGGTGAACCTGTCGGCCAGCAGCTCCTTTGATGTCAGGAACTGTGCCAGCAGCTTTGCAGCGTTGGGATATTGTGTATATGAATTGACATAAAAGGCGCGTATCCCAGAGAAGGACTGCGGGTTTTTACCGTTCGGGAGCAGCGGAAGAGGAGCTATTCCAAAATTGACACCGGCCTCCTTATGCCCCTGGATAGCCCATGGTCCGTCAATATCGAAAGCCAGGCTGCCTTCATTGAAAAGTGCCGACTTAATATCATAGTTTATATCCGCAGTGTTGAGAGGAAGTATTTCCTTCAGACTCTGGTGGAATTTGAAACCATCTGCCGACCCTGCATTATTGAGACCGATATCATTTTTATCAGTTCCGTTATTTCCAAAAACATATCCTCCGTAACCGCTCATGAAGGAGTAAATATAGTAGAAGTTCCCAACCTCCATCATGAAACCGAACTTGTTGTTCTTTATGTCATTGAAAGCCTTTGAAAATTCGATCAGTTCATCAAATGTTTCAGGCGGCTCCTGTACCAGATCCTTATTGTAAAACAGGGCATACGTCTCGATAGCCACTGGGAATCCGTACCATACTCCATCATAGGAAGTTCCCTGTACGGATGCATCAAGATATTCGGCCGGATCTGCAATGTCATTGGGATAAACCAGACCTGCTGTGACAAGCCCGCCAAGATGGTCATGAGGAGCTGAAAAAACGTCGGCGCCAAGACCAGCAGGACCATCAGTCTTCATCTTTGCCGGCGAATCGGTATGGCCAACCGGTTCAAAGGTAACCTCCACACCATATTTTTCGGTAAACTGCTCTGTCACCTCCATCAGCCAGTCGCCCTCCGGTCCTTCCGAATCCCAAATCTTCAGAACGGCACCCGGTTCAGGCTGCAATCCTTCAGATTCGGCGCCTTTGGATGAATCTGCCGATTCTGTCTGTGTATCATCGGTTTTCGGTTCGGCTGTGTCCGCCGGCGCCGGTTGATCCTGAGGTGGTACATCCTGTACATCAGTTCCGCCTGTCTTTTCCGCACCGCATCCTGCAAATACTGATATCATCATAATTAAAGCCACAATCATCGGCAGTACTCTTTTGTAGGTTAAACTTCTGCTCATGTTGAAACCTCCTTTTAGCATGCTAAGACCTCCTTTTAATCCGGAACATTTATTAAAAAGGCAAATTCACCTTTCTAACCTGGGATGGTTTATCACAAGAAGCATTACCTGGATGAGAACCTGGATGCAGCAGTAGAAGAGGATTGAAAAATTCTGTTCATAATTTATGAAACGCAGCTTTTAGCTGAATATACATAGCGGATCGTGACGAAGTTTGTGCATGCGTTTGCACAAACAGTCAAAAAAAAGCGAATAACGTCACAGAGTCGATTTTCTTGCAATTAGCTTTGCAGGTACGATCGCTCTGTCTATGCTCCTGTATTCACCGGTCATATTGGCAACCAGCAGATCAAACGCTTTTGCTCCAAGACTGAATGCATTTACATCTACAGATGTAAGCGGCGGATTGAAATACTCGTCCAGCGGTACATTGTTCACGCCTGCGACTGCAATATCCTCGGGTATTCTGAAGCCCTTTTCGTTCAGGTAGTTGATTGCCCCGAACGCAAGCAGGTCATCGCAGGCAATGATCCCAGTAGGTCTGACTCCTCTGTTCATTAGCTCCTTCATAAGACCATAGCCTGTGTCATCTACAAATTTCCCGTTAACGATGTATTCATCACTTACAGGAATATCATGATCGGAAAGTGCCTTTTTGTATCCCTTCAAACGATCAGCTGTAACAGTGAATTCAGGTGAGGCTCCAATAAAAGCTATAGCTTTGTGTCCTTTTTCTACAAAATGCATCGTCAGATCGTATCCTATATGAATATTATCATTGTCAACCCAATTGACTTCACGCTCATTTTCAGGTCTTCCGACCACAACGAACGGAAACTCCATCTGCTTTAATTCATTGACAGATGGATTCCCTACACGTGAAGCCAGAAGAATTATTCCTGATGTTATTCCGCTTTTCGCATATTCGATAACAGCATTTTTTTCCTCCTGTGCGCTGTTGACACTGGAAATAAGTATTTTATAATTGTTTTTGTATGCACCGGAAGCGATACCACTCAGTATCTCTGGAAAAAACGGATGCTGGAATGCTTTCTCTGTAGAGCCGGTCACGATAACGCCTATGATTTTTGTGGATTTGTTTGCAAGCGACCGCGCAATAATATTAGGATGATAGTTCATTTCCTTCATCAGCTTCAGTATCCTGTCACGAGTCTTTTTGCTGATCCTGGGGTTGTTGGCGATCGTTCTTGAGACAGTCGAAGGCGAAACATTAGCAGCTTTCGCTATATCATTTATTGTAACTGCCACAATAACTGCCCCCTTCTAATTAGTTTCTGCTATTTTCGTCAGCAGATTAACTGTTTTCTTATCAGTAGCTAGTAGTCTTCTATCAGTGGGCTAATAACTCACTTTCTCTTGGCAGCCGATGTGCTGCTGCTTATTAATCGATCGAGTTATGCAACCGCTTGCTCACTTCTGTTTCTATTTTATACCATATGGTGCTGTCTTGTCAATACTAATGCCTGTCCTATTTTAAATTTCCGTCTGCAACTTTCCTGCAGACCTGCTATCTGTATCCATTCTAAAGCCTGGGGCTTCACATACTATGTCCACATCACAGCAAAATCAGGCATCTGAGGTCATAAAACAATTATCTCTTGACATAGGGGGAGTATAAAAACTATTATAAAAGTGCTGATCATCATTGATCTCCAATAAAGTAAAGGGAGCTGAATCATGGACATAATTATCAGGGAAACCTATGAAGAGATAAGCAAGTATGCCGCAGGCATAATCGCCGGACATGTTAGGGTAAAACCTGACTGTGTTCTGGGACTTGCCACAGGAGGCACCCCAATAGGCACTTACAAGGAGCTTATCAGAATGCATAATGAGGAAGGGCTGGATTTTTCACAGGTCCGAACCTTTAACCTTGATGAATACCTTGGCATTGGTCTCGACTTGACAAAGCCCTACAATCAGGATCAAAGCTATGCCAGATTCATGCACGAGGAACTTTTCAAACACATAAACATAAAACAGGAAAATATACATATCCCGGATGGCAAATCAAAAGAGCCTGAAAAATTCTGCAAATGGTATGAGGACGAGATAAAAAAGGCAGGCGGTATAGACCTGCAGCTGCTCGGTATCGGCGGGGACGGTCACTGGGCATTCAATGAGCCCGGCTCGTCGCTGGCATCCAGAACAAGGGTGATGGCACTGACAAAGCAGACCCTCGATGACAATTATGAGCTGTTTTATAAAAACGCCGGTGTAACGAGAGATCAGATGCCGCATTTCGCACTTACAATGGGTATCGGAACTATCCTTGAGGCGAAGAGTATTATGATGCTTGCCAATGGAAGTAAAAAGGCCGATGTAGTGGCAAAAGCCCTTGAGGGTCCTGTGACCTCGCAGATCACAGCTTCTGCGATACAGCTCCACGGCGGCGGGATTACAGTTGTCCTTGACAAAGGTGCGGCATCTGAGCTTGCCGACATAGATCACCATATACATGTAGAAAACTTGAAGAAACAGTATTTGTTTTGATTTATAGCTCGGCGTAATTATCAAAAAATAAAAAGACTTCCGACTGGCTAAAGTGCCATCTGAAGTCTTTTTCTATTCTGTACCTTGATCATGCACGCTTCACCCGGTATACTATTGGGCAGTCCGTTCACTTTTTATAAGAGTCCTGTAGACAAATACTGCTGCCTGTGCCCTGGTGGCAGAATATTTCGGACCTATTGCATTCCCCTGCAGCCCTTCCATTATACCTTCTCCGGCAAGTACAGCCATACTTGAGACAGCATGGGGGGAAATGTTGTGTTTGTCTATATACTTCTCGAGCACAGAATTATCATGTACGGTAAATCTCCATCCCGAGACCTGAAGAGCCTTGAATATCATTACTGCGATCTCTTCCCTCGTGATAGGTGAATCCGGGTAGAATCTATTATTCTCATCTCCTGATATTATACCGAAGTTCTCGGCTATCATCACTTCTCTATGGTACCACTTACTTTGTTTCACATCCGCAAGGCTGCCTACAGGTGCTGTTTCCAGTTCGAATGCCCTTACGATGATCGCTGTGAATTCAGCCTTCGATATTGTATTACTAGGTCCAAACAGTGTACCGCTTCCGGATATGCCATTGATGATGCCCATTCCCGCCAGATTTTCTATAGCTTCCTTAGCCCACAGCAAGTTTTTAGTGTCGGTAAAGTAGACTTTTGTGTTTGTCGTTACCTCTGTGGTAACACTCTCTGTGCTTCCGGCAGTACTGAATGCCTCGATCTTGTAATAATAATGCGTTCCATGATACACAGTGTTGTCATAATAAACAGTAGTATTTTTTGATGTCTCGGCGATTGCAGTAAACCGCCGGTTGCTGTAAAGGCTGCGTAAAATCCGGAATCCTGTCTCGGAGTCTGAATTATCCTTCCATGTTAATTTTACCTGCGAAGCAGATGTGGATACCGCCAGCACATCTGAGGGCGCCGCCGGCAGCGCAGTCGTGACAAGGATCTCCTCGCTCACCGAATCAACATACCCCTGATAATTGTATGCTCTGACCCTGAAATAGTATTTAGAAAACTTGTTGAGGTTAGATACCGTATATGTCGTTTTGTTTGCAGGCAGCCATTCTTTCTGACTCCATCCGCCGTCATCACCGATTTTCTGTTCTACGATAAAGCCGTACTCGTTATCTGATGTGTCAGTCCAGTGCAACAGCACTTGATATTCTGAGATATAGGTATATTCAAGGTTTGCCGGCGGATTTATCAGCCCGATGCCTATTGAGGCAGTATTTGAAAAATCAGAATAGATGCTTCCGGAACCCGTATAAGCCCTCACTCGGTAGCTGTACTGCACTCCCTTATCCACCTGGGTGTCAGTATAGGTTGTGATGTTTTTATCTACGGAAGCATAAAGCAAATATGTACCGCTGCCATGTGTATACCTCCATATCTCAAACCCGGCTTCGTCCGGTGTAGTGTCATACCAGTTGAGTATAATGCTGGAGTCCTGTTGTACGGAAATGGAAAGGTTCGCTGGAGGATTCAGATAATAGTTCTGAATGGTCAGCTCTTTAGAATACAATGATTCATTTGTTGAGGTCTTTGCTTTTATCCTGTAGGTATAAAACCCACCCGGCACCAGACCGGTATTGTCATACCAGCCTTTTGTGGTAGGTCCTGCTGTCATAAGAACGCTGAAGCTGCCATTTGGCATTTTCCTTTCGATCACCACATCTGCACCACTGACGGCTGTCCAGCCAATATAAATGGAGTTCTCCGACGCCGCTGTTCCGGATATCGTTGGAGTAGCCAGCAGTGTGTAAGCTCCCACGCCTGTTTCGTCAGGAAACGGAACACCGGAAACCCCCGTCCCAAGCGATTTTCTCACTCGATAAAAATACCTTGTGCCTGATGACAAACCTGTATCGCTATATTTCAATGCACCTGCCGCAGTGGTGTATATAGGCGTCCATGTCCCTTCAGCCCCGGTTTTCCGTTCAATAATAGTATTATAGTTTTCCGTTCCGGTGTAGCTCCAGGACAGATCCAGTCTTGACGAAGAGACTGGAGTCACGACAAGTGAAGCCGGTGCCGCTGTATCCCAGGCATTGACTGTCACTTCATTTGTAAAGGCGGATCTGCCTATGCCGTTATAGGCACAGACTCTATAAATATAGGTGCTCCCCTGAACTGCAGTATCATCTGTATAGGTGACAGTATTTGGACCGACTGTGCCTATGGTAACAAATTTCAGCTGGTTTTCATCAAATCTTTCTATGATAAAGTTGATTTCATTGTTTGAGTTGTCATTCCAAATAAGTGACAGTCCCGTTCCTGATACAACTCCTGCTCTGAGCAAAGTCGGTGCAGCAGGCACCGCTGCAGTAATGCTTGTTGTCACATAAGGCGAGTAATGGCCGGTTTCATCGACGGCATTTACCCTGTAATGATATATAGTCCCAGGCTGAATAGTGAATCTATCAGAATATGTATTTGAAGAACTTGCCAGGGTCGCCAGCAGGGTATATTGACCGGAAGTGCTGCTCCCTCCTGCTTTGCGCCACACCTGGAGCTTTCCTTCATTACCCTGTGCATTTGTCCATGTCAGGTCTATTCGGCCTGCCTCGGTTATTCGGCCGGACAGCTCAGTCGGTGCAGCCAAATTGTTTACATATTCGGTTATGTTACTGTAACCCCTGTATCCTTTATCTTCTCTGGCACGCAGTCTGTACCTGTATTTCCCGCCCTCATCCACAGCATGGGTCGTATTGCTTCCGGACAATGTCGTGTTTATAGTCTCCCATTCACTCCATGATGTCCCATCCCACTTCGAACATTCCAGCACGAAATTACTTATATATGTCTGTTGATTCCAAGATATTTTGACAGTCCCGTCGTTTGAATATGCTGCAGACAACACAGGAGGTGTCATCGGAATAACGTAAACGGAATCTGAAGCTGCGGATATACCATATCCTGCTGATTGAGCAAGTGTCTGAACTGTAAATTTAACAGTGCCTGAACTGATTATTTTTTCATCTGCAGACGTTTTTCCTGCCGTATCTCTGTATGATGCAGTGCCGCCTTCGACCTTGTTTATTCTGCTTCCTTCCGAAAGTGCGGAGCTGCCCCACGAAAGCATTGCTATCCTTGTGTTTATATCATATAGAACACTTAATCCGTATGGACGTATCATTGCCGAAGTCGAAGCCACCGAGGTCACATCCCGCTCAAAAAGCTCCCTCATTTCTTCATCGTATGCTCTGAGGAGATATGTATAGGTCGTCGAAGGTTTCAGGCCTTCATCTGTATATGTCAATGTATCGAGGCTCTCATCCACGTCTATGTCCCTGATCAGCACATATCCCGAGCCGCTGCCGTCGTCCCTGTACAGCCGGTATGTGCTGGCGCTCGGGACAGACAGCCATTGGAGCCTGACCTTAGTGTCCGTATCCGGGCTGAGGGGATGTGCTGCCAGATATTCCGCAGCACCATCTGCAAAGCGGCCGGCAATAGAAAACACCACCATTATCATGAACATGAATATGAATATTTTAATAAAACTGTTCCTTGCGGTCTTATTGACGTTGTTGTCTTCCGATTTCTTCCTGTAACTCCTGTTATACCTGCTATTTCCGTGAATCATGACAATCCTCCAAAAAGCATATTCCGGTAAGAATATCGGCATAATGAAGCTCAGAATTAACATGTGATGTGCATTAACGAGTGAAACAAGCGAGTATTCGTATCTAGTGTGGAATTTAGCTAGTTTCACCTGATAAAAGATCCTTGAAAACCTTGAATAATGTGAGTTTGAAGCAGGAATTTCGACCCCGGATGTCGAATTATACAACATAATACATAAATGACAAAAGATGATAGATATGCTGATAATTGATTATCCAGATTGGAACCAGCCAACCGTAGCACAAGTACTCATACCAGAAGCTGCATACAGACTTACTCCTGTACTTGAAAAAATTGATAAGCTCCTGCAGGATGAATCCTACGAGTACCCAATCGTTGATCGGTTCAATACCCAGCGTGACCGCCCATCAGTACCGGTCCCTGCTGTCCATCAACAAGGTACTTCGCCGCAGAACAGACGATGCCAGGGATAATTTCGAGGCCATAATGCTCAATTTTTGCAGGTTTAGGCTACAAGCAGTGAGTTCTGTCAATAAATTTCTACAATAACTCAGCATAAATCCATATTATGTAGAATAATCATTGAAAAAACTCTATATTTCCCTGAATTTTTTGTCCATCACCTGCATTTTTGAGCAGTTCACTTCTTCTCGCATTATGTATACCTTATGTCACACACTCCCCCTGCGTTTTACTTTTAATAATGCTATGCCGCGTTTTTCATACGCTACTTTACACTATCGTTTTATGAATAGAACATGCACCAGCTAAATTTATGTTTCA